>CANQUT010000012.1 GCA_947627105.1 uncultured Clostridia bacterium | reverse complement strand
AACAGTGAAAGCTTACCAGTAACAGTAGTATTACATGATGCTACAGATCCAGCAATTAAAAAAGTTACACCAAGCAGTGCAGGCATTATTAATGCTAAAGTAGATTCTACAGGAAAAAGTATTACATTAGATTCATACAAATATGGAATGAGCGTTGTAGCTGCTCCAGAAGGAGAAGGTACAACACAAGGAAGATGGTATAGTTTAACTTTAAAAACTAATGTACCTGTATCTTCATTAGTATATAAAGATGGAACAAAATGGGCTGAAATACCAGAAAGAATGAAATCAGGAGAAAATGAATTAGTAGTATGGTTAAATGCTGATGCAAATATATCAACTCCAGTTATAACTCTTGCTAATAGATATGCAAGTGGTGTGACAGTTGGTACAAGTGCTAGTGGCGGAATAGACGTAGGAGTAACGGAAAATAAAAAATCAAGAACAGAATTATATAATACTGATTATGTAGGTAGCTCAACTGTTAAAAATGATAAAAAATTAAATGATTTAGGATTAACAGGAGTTACGGTAAAAGAAGATCCAAGTGCAAAAGGTTCTATATCAACTCTAGAACATAACTTAATATACTCACAAGGACCAACTCAATTTGATAGAACAAAAGCAAATGGAGAAGAAAAATTAACCGTAGTAAAATTAAATTCTGCAAATGTAGGAGAAATCTCAGTAAATGGAGAATGGGGAAAATGGATTTTGGTTCATTTTACAGTTAGAGGTAACATTGATACAATTGAAGATAGAAATAATAACTCAAAAGCAATTTACGTAGATGCAAAAGATGCTGGACAATTATTGACATCATATAATGTAAATGGTTCTGGAACTACAAAATGGATGAGAGTTCCTTTATGGATTAACTTGTCAAGTGATGCAGTAAAAGTTGCAACAACACATACTGAAAACGGAACAGTAACACCATTAGAAGTTAAATTTGGATCATCTAATCCAGTTGAAGAAGAAAACAGTTTCTTCTTAAAAGTACTAGATAGTAATCCTAACACTGAAGAAGTAGAAGCAAGTGAACCAGTAGCAGTTGACAGTAGTAAATACGAAGGTGATACAGGAAATAGCAAATTACAGGAAGACTTTGGTTGGAATTCTGACGTTGGAGGAAGAAATGCAGCATTTTTAGCAAACATGAAAGTTATGGAAGAAGCAGACATAAACATAACAGATACAGTAGATAATACAGTATATGTTTCTGTAAAAGCAGACCTTGAAAAATTGCAAAAAAGTGAACAAGAAGACTTTGACGGAACAACAAGACTTCCATTAACATTTGATGTAAGTTCACTTGGAACAAGTGCAAAGGCTGATTTAATAGAAGCTAGAATAATACCTGGTAGCAATTCAAATACAGTTGTAAGTGACAATGTAAAACAAACAGGTGAGAATACACATACAGTAAAAATTAACTTTAAAGCTGATCGCCAAGTAGCAGAGTTAAACGATGGTAAAGTAACAGTTGAATTATTCTTAATAGGAAAGAATAGCAATGGCCATGAATCAATATCTGATGAATCAAGTTTATATGATTGCTTAAGCACACATAAATATATTAGATATGTTGTTACTTTTGAACAAAACTAGTACAAATATCTTTGTATATTAACTAAAAAAGAGCTTGAATTTTAAAAATTCAAGCTCTTTTTTATCATGTTATTATTTATTATCTATTAACAAAAGTAATAACATAATCAATATATTTTCTGTCTTTAACACTTCCTAAAGCTGCATCTCTATCACTTTCTCCTAATGGTTTAGAACCATTGTTATATTCAGCTAAAATATATTCTTTTGTAACTGGTTTTCCATCACAAAGATCATTATAATTTTGTTGATCTTGTGTATTGTAACCTTCAAATCTTACATCTAATATTAAATCAGTTTCTGAATCTTGAGTACATTTTGCCCATTTCTTGCTTACTCCAGACCAATACCAAAGATTATCTCCTTTCTTTGTTCCTCCTAGAGTACTTACATCTAAAACAAGAGTAGCTCTTTTTGTCTTAGCATTATTACTATTATCGTTTTTATTTGTTACTGGCTTTAATTCATCTAAATCTGCAACTACAGTAACATATACAGTATTGTCAATAACTTCTGAAGTAATATCAGCATCTTGCATTATTTCTAAGTTATGAACAAAGTTTTTGGTTATTGAATCATCATCAGCAGCTCCATTTAATGTACCGGTACCCAATATTTCATCTAGATAAGCTTTTTGTTGTTCTGTTGTTTTTCCTGCTAATTCGTTAACTCCAAATTTTGTAGGATTTTGTTGTTCAGCACTTAATCCTTCATCTCCCATTGGGTTAGTATCATGTATTTTTAGCTTAAAGCTATTATGTTCTGTTAATGGTGTTGTTGAACCAAATTTGACTTCTAATGTTTTATCTCCAGCATCTGTTACTGCCTTTACTGCATCACTAGTTAAATTTATCCAAATAGGAACTCTTAATCCAGTTTTATTACCTGTTTCAATGTCTGTAAGAAGTTTACTATCGTTTCTTGGATCAATTATTACAGCAGAATGATCTTCATTTTCATCTTTGATACTATTTTCTTCAATATGATTATTTTGTATTGCCATTTGAACTAGTATCCATTTTCCTGGTTCACCATTTACGCTTACTGTCTTAACATCATTTGAATTTACATTTATAGTTACTGTTAATGCATCATATTTATCAAAATCATTAACTATGTTTAAAGTTTTTGAAGCTGTTAAAAGATCTTTAAATTCACCTAACTTAGCATCTGCTGGAGCATTTTTAACTGAAATTTGCTCTATTGTAACACCTTGTAACGTTTTAGGTGGTGTACTTATAAGTCCATCTGTGCTTACAGTATCTGTAGCTTTTACAAGTTCTACTTTAGATTTTTCTGTACGTGTTACGGTAACATCTACTTTATTAGTAGAAACAGTATCACCAACTTCTACTGTATATTTGTTAGCAAGTGTTATAACAGGATCGCTAATTGTTTCATTTGCATTTAACCATACTACTATATTATCATCTAAAATCATATCTTCTGGTATTTCATCCCATTTGTTTGTTTTTGGATTTTTGTATACTAATGAAGATACAGGTATATTAGTTTTTAAAGCTAAGCTATACCATCTTCCAACAACTGTTTTACCATTTTCATCTTTTCTTTCTACTGTTGCATCCATACCATATTTGTATGAATCTAATGTAATTGTATTTTTATTGCTACCAACTTTAGCATTAAGTATTCCTGTAGTAGTCGTTGTTACGTCTTCAACTACTGGTGCTGTAACATCATGTAAAACTACTGTTACAGGTAATTCTTCAGTTGTCTCATTTGATTTATTATAATGCAATTTAAATTCAATTTTTTGTCCATCTGTTCCATTTGATTTAACCCAAACTACAATTCCTTCTTTATCAGGACTTAATGTCTTATTATTCATAATTTTTACATCTTCTGATTTGTCAGCATAAACTGCACTTTTTACAGTTGATCCGGTTGTTTCACTAAGTTCTATAATAAATGGAATCCATTTATCTCCAGCTTCACTTTTTGTTTCAGTAATGTTACTTGTATCACCATTTAGTTCAACATTTTTTAAGCTATCAAATTTAACGTTTAATTCTATTAAATGATTATTAATTTGATCAACACTAACTTTAGTTATACTGTCTTTGTTAGTAAAATCACCGATTTTACGTGCATTTCTTACCCATATCTTAGAAGTAGATTTAAATGTTACTGTATGGCTTGATGTTGTTTCTTTTTCAATTTGTTTCTTTGAAGCATTTTTATTAGCTATTACTAAGTCAGTTGTAGCTTCTTCTGCATTAAGATCAACAAATATTGTATGTTCAGCATTTGAAACAGGAGTAACTGTATACTCTTTTCCATCTTTGCTTACAGCTTTAACTGAATTTATATCAGTTTTATCATTTAATTTTATTCTTACTCTATAAAATCTTCCTGTTTCTACAGTTCCTGTCATTGTATTTACATTACCACTAAATGTAATGTCACCATTTGCTGAAGTACTGAAAGTAGTTGCACTTTTAACATTGCTTGTGTTTGACTTGATATCTTCTTCTTTTATAGAACCAATATCATCCTCTCTCCAATTTTCAAAGCTGTATGATGTTGGCATTGTTGCATCTATTACATGAACAGTAACTGTTTTAGCTTTACCACTATTTGATAAAGTAAAGCTATAGTCTCCTAATTTAGCTGGTACTTTTACATCCATACTAGTTTTAGTTGAACTTTTTCTTGTTCCTGTTACATCACTGCTTCCAGTAAAAGTGATTCCTTCAGCTAAGTTTAATAATGTAAAGCTTAATTTATCATTAGCTTTTAATTTACTAGCTTCAGTGTATAATGTAATTTCATTTTCACTTGTTACTTGTGCATCTTGTAATGCTTTACTTGTACTTGGTGTTACGTCTTCTACTTTTAATGCAACATCTAGAACTTCTTGGTCTGGCAAAAATGCTGAAAACATTGAAGATACTGATGTTTTGGGTTTAAAGTAAAAAATAAAAATATCTAAAATCTAATAGATATTTTTATTCTTTTTATAGTAAGTACAACTTTATTTATCTCTATAATGTGAACCACATTGAATAATTATAATTTGACCATTTTGTACTTTATATACAATTCTATTTTTATCATCGATTTTTCTACTCCAGTATCCAGAAAGATTTCCAGATAATGCTTCTGGCTTTCCTATTCCATCATAAGCATTCCTATCTATATCTTTTAGTAACTGGTTTATCTTTTTTAGTATTTTTTTATCTTGTGTCTGCCAATACAAGTAATCTTCCCATGCTTCATCTTGCCATGCCTTATTCATCTTCTACCTCTATTAAATCATGAACTGTAAGTTTTCCATTTTCTACATCTTGAATCGCTTTTTGTAACCTTTTCATATTGGCAGAACTATAAAAAGGATCTTCCGCTGTAATCTCAAAAGGTATTTTTTGTTCTCTTACAGCTTTTTTTGCAAATACACAAATAGCTGTTGTCATTGTCATACCTATATCAGAGCAAAATTTATCAAATTGTTTTTTTAAGTCTTCATCCATTCTTATATTTATATTTGTTTGAGCCATAATAATACACTTCCTTTCTTTTATTATATGTATTTTATCATAATTTATTTACAATGTCAATAAAATTATTGATATTAATAATATAAATATTTTATTTATATTATAACAAATAATTTATGATTTATTCACTATTTTCAACGCTTTCAGCGTTTTTGCCAGACCAAGAAGTTCCAACCACTATTTTTGTAAATACATTAAATGACTATGATATAGCATTAAGAGCATTATTCCAAGAAAGTAAACTAAATGAGAATGTTTATAAAAGACTAGAAGAAAAGATAAAAGAAGCTATATCTAATATTAATTCTGCAAAGACAGAAGAAGAAGCTAAAAGCTTATATGAAGATATAGTAGAAGAAATAAAATCTAAAACTTCAAAAACTGAAACTGAATTAGAAAAAAGAGCTACAGAAGAAAAAGTAAAAAAAGCTCAACAAGAAGAATTAGCTAAAGCTATATTAAATAGATTTAAAGCATTAGCAACTGAACAAGGTTTATCAAATGAACTTAATCCACATATTAATGAAGCATTAAAAAACATTGAAAATGCAAGAACAGCTAAAGATGTAGATAATGAATTAGCTGATTTTAGAAGTTTATTAAATGCTAATACTTATGGTAACTTAAAAGATAAATTTGATGCTCAAGAAAAATTTTTAAAAACCCAAGAGGAAGCAATAGCTAAACTAGATGCATATGAATCAGCTTTAGATGCAATTCAAGATTCTGATGCTAAATCAGCAATTGAAGATGCATTAAAACTAGCTAGAGAAGAAATAATGGCTGCTGAAGAAGAAGGCAGAATAACAAACATTATGAATAATTTTGAAACAAAAGTTGTAGCAAAATATCCAACTGCAAAGACTGCTGTTTCTAAAAAACTAGTATCTGATGCACTTGCTAATGGCATAAAACAATTAGAAGCATACAAAACTGGAGCATATGCTGAAGAAAAATTAGTAGAAGGCAGTGATAATAAAACAATTAAGCAATTAGCAGATGAAAAAATTACAGATTTACAAAATAGTGCAAATACTTTATTACAAAGTTCAAGTATCACTACAGAATCATATAAGGAAGTTAATACTAAATTACAAACTTCTGTTAAGGCTATAGATGATGAAATCGAAAAAATAAAGGACAAAATGAGAGAAAATCAGGAAGCATATTTAAAAGCATATGAAGTAGCATTAGAAGAATTAGGAATATATGAAGCTAATGCTGAAAAATATGGATTAACAGGAGAAGCTTTAGAATATGTTAAATCAGAAGTAAGTGCAGTAAAAGCAAAAATAGCTAGTGTAGATACTGAAGGTGAAGTAAATGAAGCAATGCGTCTATTTAGAAATGGTATAAAACAATATTCTCCAGAATTTGATGCATATCAAGTTACAGAAACAAGAAAAGCAGTAAAAGAAGCATTAGAAGAATATAAAGAATTAAATAATTCTACAATTACCAATAATGTAAATACAGCTACTGCACAATTAGAATCAGCAGGAACTGTAGACGCTATAAAGAAAATAGAAAGAGATACAATTAAAATTATTGAACAAGAAATTAAAAAAGATGAACTTGCAAGTTCAAAATTAGAAGCAAGAAAAGAATTTCTTGTATTTATAGAAGATAACAGCGACAAATACAATGCAGAAGTTAGAAAACTTGCATCAGAAGCAATAAGTAAAATATCAGAAGCTTATTCAGTAGCAGATGTTGAAACACAAGTTGCAAAATATAAAGCTTTAATTGATAATGAATTAAAAGAATATAATACATCAATGCAAGCATTAATTAAAGAAGAAAGAGAAAAAGCATTAAAAGAAATAGCTATATATGAAGAAATAGCAACAACTGCAAAAGATACAGGAACATTAAATAGAATAGCAACGGCAAAATCAGCAATAGCAAGTAATGATGTAACAATACAAAGTATTAGAACGACAAAAAACAACTTAATAAGAGATATTGAAGCATTAGGCTTACCAATTGTAAGTGCTAAAGTAGAAGCTATTGATTTCTTAAAAGGTATTGGAACAAATTATTATACAAATACAAACGGAAATTCTGAAATAAACAGTTATCTATTATCTTATACAGACACTGGAGTATCTAACGGTCAATTAAGTTATGAAAAATTAATAAAAGACGAATATATTAACGGTCAATTTGAAAAAGCATTCAATATGATTAAAGATGCAAGGGATGAAGCTGCCGTTGAAGTACAAAAAACAGGTAAAGTTAGTTCAAGTGAAAATGAATCTTATGGTGGTGGAATAAAAACAGCTAGAGGTATAATTGTAAAGGCTGTAAAACAAGATTTAGCAAAAATGGAACAAGCAAGATCAAAAGCATTAAGTGATTTAGGAGAATTATTGACAGATGTAAAAGCTAAAAAAGAACTAGAAGATATTTATAAAGCAGAGATAAATGCAGTAGATATGAATAAATATATGAATGATTCAAACATATTTGATGAAATTCTTGCAAAAGCAACAACAGCAAAAGAAAATCATGTTAAAGACTTAATTAAATCTGAAGCACAAGAAAATCTTAATGTAGAAAATGTAAATAGTGCAATAGAAAGCAAGAAAGATAGTATTGAAGAATTTTCAGAAACAGAAATTAGCGACATACAAGAAAATGTAAGCATAACAACTAATAGTAATGGTGAAGGAAAAGTTACAGGAACATTACATAAACTAAAAGAAGACGATGATTTTACAAAGAACTTTACACAAAAAGAAGGATATTACTTAGTTTTATCATTTACATCTGAAACAGCAAAAACAATTAAATATCAAAGACTTGATAGTAAAGGTGCTAATCAAGGAAATGGTACTTTAGATGAAGACAGAATTTTAGTTATTTGGTTTGCAGATGAAGATGCACTAGAAGATACAAAAATAGTAATTAGTTTTTGTGGAGAAAATGGAGAAGTTATAGAAACTATAACAATAAGTGATTTCTCTGAATTAATTTTAGAGGCACAACCAAACTAATAAATAAAGATTTTCAATTATCAATTTTTAATTAATTTTAAAATTAATTAAGTAAAAAAATACCGTACATTTTTCTGTACGGTATTTTTGCATAATATACAAGCTTGCTATTAGCATGATAATTTTTCAAAAAATTTTCATATAGTATTTTTTATTAGAAAATAAACTTTTATTCTTCTACTACTATTTCTTCATCAGCTATTGCTTTTAACTCATCAAGTGGTAATAGTGCTCCATTTGAGAATATGTCTTTATCTTTATTTTGTGTTCTTGTACTATTTAATACTATTTTTCCTTTTTTGTCTTTTGAAGTATCAGTTACTTTTGCATTTACTTCAAATACATATAGTTTATGAATTGTTAATGTATTTCCATTTAAATCTAGTTCTGTATTCTCTTTTGTTATTTGATATCCTGGCTCTGTTTCTTCATCTTCTAAAATTTCTACATTTGAGTCTAATACTATTCTTACTGTAGTTTTTTCAGAATTTTCTTTATTCATTTCTTTTGCTACAAAATCTCTCATTAATAGCATTAGTTGTTTACTTGCATCTTTTGCACTTATTCCATTTCCACCCACATGTATTTCTATTTCTGCTTTTTCTAATTGATCTTTTCCTTTTTCAACTACAACTAATTGTTTAATTGCATTTTCACTATTAGATGCATCAGAAAGTGCTTTATTATTTAATTTTACTAATTCTGAATTAAATGGATAAACTGTTACTTTGTTTTTAATTACGTTATTTGTTACGCTTTCTGCTGAGGTAATTTTTTGATCTCCGACTAATACTAGAGCTGTTTTACTATTATTACCTAAATTGATTTCAGTATTTTCAGCTGTTGCTTTTGTAAAGTCTAAAGTCATTTCTCCAATTGTTTTGAATATGCTTCTTGTTTCATTTGTTTTTGTATTATCTCCAATGTTATTTTCTGTACTTGGAACTGCAGTATATTTTCCACCTGTAATTGTAGCAACTCCTGCATAATCATTCTTAACTATATATCTTCCACCTTCAAATGTTCCTCCTTCTATTGTAAGTTTGGCTTCAGATTTGCCTACAGTTTCTGCTGATGTATAATAGCCATTCTCTATTAGAGCTGCTGTTGCTGTTTTAGCACTTGCTGTCTTAAATGTACCATTATTTATTGTTAGTGTACCATGGTTAATTACTACATAGTATCCAGTTCCTAAATTAGTTTCATTTAATGATCTACTAAAAGTTCCTTCTTTTATTATTGCTGTTCCTTCATTTACAAATGCTGCTTTTTTTCCTTCAGATTGCTTACTTGTATTATCAAAAGTTCCACCTTCTATTGTAATATTTCCTTTATTTAAGATTGTATCAGCACTTTTTCCTATTATTTTTCCATTTGTTGCTATAGCTGATGAGTTCTTTATTGTAAGATCTCCATTGTTTAGTAATGCGCCTTCAGTGCCACTAACACTAGATAAAGTTAGATTAAAACCTGCTAAATCTAATGTTGCATCTTCTGTTGCTTCGTTAACCTTTATTTGGCTACTTGATGTAACTGCTGCAGCTAGTTTTACTTCATCATAATTTTTGTTATTTAATGAATCTCCTATATTCTCTGAGCTAGTTCCATTTACACTTTTTATTATTGTAATTCCTGCGTCTTTTGTTATATTACCATCACCAGTTAATTTTCCGTTTATTCCTACAGTCATATTTTTATTTAAGTGTAGTTCTAATCCTTCTGGTACTTCAACCTGACTGTTTATTGCTATTGGTTCTGTAATATTTATCACTGCACTTAAGGTATCTTCATCTTCCTCATTTATTTTTTCAAGTTCTTCTATTGCAGCTTTTAGGTTAGTTTCATTTAATGCATCATTTGAACCTAAACTTGTACCCCATACTGGATATAAATCTATTGTTTTATTTGCTACTGCAGTTTCTGGTATTTTTACATTTACTTGTAATGTTTTTTCCTTATCTGAACTGTCATACCATCCTTTTAATTCATATATTAACTTAGTATCTTCTACATAGCTACTTGGATTTATAACTGCTTGAGAAGGTGATACTACATCTCCGATAAATCCATATAATGTTTCAGTTACTTCTTTTAAAGTTTTAACTTCTGTTTCTGTTGATTCATCAGCTTTTTTTCCTAAATGGAATACAACTGTTTTTCTTTGTTCCCATACTGGATAAAAGTATACATCTGAAGATAATGGAGTTTCTGCAAAATTATATAGTTTATTTGTCTTTTGATCTGTTGTCCAGCCTAAAAATTTAGTAGTTTCATCTTTTGGTGTTAATGTTGGAACATCTACGATTTTTCCTTCACTATTAGCCTTTCTTTCAATAGGCTTACTACTATCTTCTGGATTCATAAACCATGCTGTACGAACTTCTTGTTCTGGATCACTTTCTGGCATTGGATCAATAACATATTCTGATTTTTCAGCTGCAAATGTAGCTACTGTTAAAGCATCTCTAATAGATACTCCATCATGTGCTCCTACATTTGCTGCTTCTAAAGCTGCTCCTGTTAATTGATATTCTGCTTTTTCAGATGCATGTTGAGCTATTGCTAAAGCATCTCTTGGAGAAACAGATCCGTCTACATTAACATCTCCATATAATACTACTGTGTAGTCTCCTTTTGCTGTAGTTAATACATCTGTAGTTGTAACTGCTAATGTTTTATCTGCTTCTGTTATTGCTGCTTTATTTACATGAGTTACAGTAGCTCCTACTTTTTCTTCTACATCTGCTACTGTTATTTTTGTTCCAGCTTGTAATTCTGATTTACTAATTCTAAATCCAACGTATTTGCTTCCGTCTGCTTGGCTGTATATTCCACTATTTACTCCTGCTGTTGCAGCATAGCTTGCTAATGGAAGTACATTTCCAGCTAACATACTAGCTAACGCTAATGTTGATATTATTTTTTTACCTTTATTCACTTTTCATTCCTCCCGAAAGTATAAATTTTTATATTTTAAATTTTAAATATAAATCTTATATTTCTACTTCTTTTTTTATTTTGCTTTTTTTACCATTAATACGAATGCTGCTACTATAACTGCTGCAATTCCTACAACATATAAAGGAGCACCTGTTTGTGGTAATTTTCCATTTTGATTTGTTGAAGTACTTGGTTTTGTTGAAGTACTTGGTTTTGTTGATGTACTTGGTGTTGCGCTATTTGCAACTTTTACAGTTACAGATTTGCTTGTAAATTTGTCTAATGATTCTGTTAAAGCATCAGAAAATTCTGTTAATTCAAATTTTCCATCTCCAGCTTTTGCATCTTTTTTTGCTGTAAATGTAAATGTTAATTCACTAACGCTTGTAGTTGTATCATATAATGTTACAACAACTAGTCCTGCTGTTTCTGTATTTACTACGACACTTGCGTTTGCAGAATTAGCTTTTACATCTTTTTCTGCAATTGAGAATTTTGATGCATCGTATGTTAATTTAACTTTTGCTGCATCTATTTTTGTATCTGTTTTAACTGTTACAGTAACTGTTTTTCCTGCATCAACTGATTTTCCTGCTGTTACTGTTGAAGCACTAACTGTGCTAATAAGTGTTGCTACTAATAACATAGTAACGATTGCGATTGATAATAATTGTTTTTTCATTTTAAAATTCCTTCTTTCTTAAATTAATTTTCTTTTTTCTGTGGTATATGTATGTAAGCGTATACCAGTTTTTAAACCGCTTTTGCTGTACAAACTACTCTTCCTGCACCTGATGGGGTACATGTAAAAAGTGTAACCCACTTTTTGCCATCATTTCTTTGATCTGTAATCCATAGGTCATATGGTCCGCAAGTAAATACATCATCAACTAAGTATTTAACTTTTGTTCCTGTTTCTCGGTTAATCATGTAAAAAGTATCTACATCTTTTTTTAGTTCAGATAATCTTTTAAACATGCCTCCCCAATTATGACCACATATAACAATGTTGCCAGGCTCATTTACACCAGAACCAACATATTTAGCAACAGATAATTTTAAGCTATCATCTTCACATACTTCTAATATGTTATTGTCTACTCCTATTTTATCAATTACAATTCTTCCTAAAACTTTGTAGTTTCCCATTTTTTCTGGGATGATATCGACATTAACAATTTCTTCTTGTACATTGTTTTGTTCGCCTTCTACAACAGGATTTAGTGTTCCAATTTCTTGGCTTCTGTTTGCAACTAATTTATTTATTAGAAGTAATCCAACAATAATTAAAACAATTAGTGCTAAAATAATGCTTATAATTTTGTTTCTTTTGCTATGTTGTTTTTTGTCCTTAGCGTAACGCGCCATTTCTTACTAACATTCACCTCCTTTAATTTCCAAATATATTTAAAATTATCATGCTTTTTTTATAACCTAACTTAGGTTATCGAACATATTTTAACCTATTTAAAAATAATTGTCAATAACTAAAAACAGAATATTTTAAATTTTTTTAGGGAAACTTGTCCTTTGTTCATTTTTTTCTATAATTTTAAGACTTAAATTTTAGATTTTTTCCTTACGGATTGCTTGTTTTTGTAAAGATTGAACAAATTCCGTTCCAAATTCCTAGTAGTATTTTCCCTATAACTTGAACTATTGTTTTTATTAATGTATTTGATTCATAAAAATTTATTATTATGTTATGAGTTGGTGGAAATAACCAAAGAGATACACATATTGCAATAATTATTAATATTGCAATAAAAAAGTCTCTATAATTCTTCCATGTCCACTTGTATTTAATTTTATAGCCCAAGTTTTTTAAATAACCTTCATATGCCTGCTGATATTTTTGTTCATATTGCTGTTTAATATCATTTTGTATTTTTTGATTGATTTTTGCTTGCTTTTTTATTTCTTCTTGCATGTTTTGATAATGTACATTTTCATTGTATGATTCATTGTTGCTATTATTATAAGAAGAATTTTGTTGTTCTCTTTCTTCTCTTTCTTGTTTTAGCTTAGCATCATAAGCTTTTCTTTTAGTTTCATCTATTAAAACATTATATGCTTCATTTATTTGCTTCATTATTTTTTCCGCTTCTTCTTTTTGCTCTATAGGTTGTAGGTCTGGATGGTATTTTTTTGCTAATACTTTGTATGCTTTTTCTATTATTTCTTTTGATGCTGTTTCACTTACTTCCAATATTTCATATAATGTTTTCATACGTTCCTCCACCATATTCTTCCAAAAATATTATACCATTTTTTTCTATAAAAAAATAGTATTTTTGCAAATATTTTTTAAATAATAGCATTTTTTTAATGTTTATGGTATAATATGCTTACTTATGTCGTAAAAAGGGGTTGAACATTTTGAAATTAACGCAAGATAGTGAAGTATTAGCAGAAAATAAAGTTTTAATTTTATATATATTAAACAAACTTGATAATCCAATTACAAATGATAGTTTATTTAGGCTTGTTTTAAATGTTATGGACATGAATTATTTTTATTTTCAACAGTTTTTATTGGATTTATTAGAAAATGAATATATTGTTTGTTTTGAAAAAGAAGGAAAAAATGTTTATAAAATTACTGAAAGTGGTAAAAATGCTTTAAATTTAACAAGTAGTTTATTGCCTGGAATTATAAAATTAAAAGTAGATACTTCTTTTGAAACTAATTTAAAAGAAACTGAAGATTTAGAAGCTATTACTGCTGAGTTTACACCTATAAGCGAAAATGAATACACTGTAACATGCAAAATTAATGAAAAAAATAATTGTATTTTTCAAATAAGTGTTTTTGCAGGTTCTCGTGAAGAAGCTAAAAAAATTGTAGACAATTGGAAAGAAAATGCCTACAGAATTTACCCAGAAATTTTAAATTCATTAAACAACTAAAAGAGGGCCTAGGCCCTCTTTTAATAATGCATTTAAGCTTTAATAGTACTATTTTTCGCAGTTTTGAAAGGTCCCGTTTTGACCTTCTTCTTTGAACTTGCTTACTACAACGAGCATTTGAAAAACAAGAAAACTAGTACTATTAAAGCAATTAGCTAAACCTCTTTTAATATTGTCTTCCCCATATTACCATCTTATCTGCTTTTTTACCACAGCATACACATGTATCTGAAATATGTTCTTGATTAAATGGAATACATCTTGATTTTGCACCTGTTAGTTCTTTAATTTTATCTTCGCAGGCTTCGTCTCCACACCACATTGCTTTAATAAAGCCTTGGTGCTCATTCATGCTTTTAGTAAATTGTTCTAAATTAGTTGCTATTGTTGTTTTTTCTTCTAGTCTTTTTTTACATTCTGCAAACATATTTGCTTGTATGTCTTCTAAAAGTTTTCCTAATTCTTCTGATAAATTTTCTAGTTTTACTTCTTTCTTTTCTAATGTGTCTCTTCTTACTAAAATGCAAACTCCGTTTTCAATGTCTCTTGGGCCCATTTCTATACGAACTGGTACTCCTCTCATTTCCCAATCATTAAATTTATAACCTGTACTATAGCTATCTCTTAAATCTAGTTTTACTCTATATTTCTCTAAAAGATTGTTATATATTTCTTGTGCTTTTTCTGTTACACCTTCTTTGTGTGCTGCAATTGGTATGATTACTGCTTGAATAGGTGCTACTCTTGGTGGTAATTTTAAGCCTCTATTATCTCCGTGTGCCATAATAACTCCACCAATTAGTCTTGTAGAAACTCCCCAAGATGTTTGGTAAGCGTATTCTTCTTTTCCTTCTTTGTTTTGAAATTTAATTTCAAAAGGTTTTGTGAAGTTTTGACCAAAATAGTGTGATGTTCCAGATTGAAGCGCTCTACCATCATGCATCATTGTTTCTACTGTATATGTGCTTTCTGCTCCTGCAAATTTTTCGCTTGGTGTTTTTTCTCCTTTTACAACTGGAATTGCAAGTAAGTCTTCTATAACTCTTTCATATATTTCTAGCATTTGTATTGTTCTTTGTTTTGCTTCTTCTGCTGTTCCGTGTATTGTGTGTCCTTCCTGCCATAAGAATTCTCTTGAACGTAAGAATGGTCTTGTTTCCTTTTCCCAACGAAGTACATTGCACCATTGATTATATATCATTGGTAAGTCCCTCCATGAGCTTAACCATTTTGAATATAAATTAGAAAACATTGTTTCTGATGTTGGTCTAATGCATAATCTTTCTTCTAGTTCTTCTCCTCCACCTTGTGTTACCCATGCTACTTCTGGTGCAAATCCTTCTACATGGTCTTTTTCTTTTTGTAATAAACTTTCTGGAATAAGAACTGGAAAGTATACGTTTTCTACACCTGCTTTTTTAAATAATTCATCCATATATTTTTGAATGTTTTCCCAAATTGCATAACCATAAGGCTTAATAGCTATACAACCTTTTGTATCTGTATAATCCGCTAAATCTGCTTTTTTAACAATATCTGTATACCATTTAGCAATATCATCTTCTATATTAGTAATTTCTTTTACAAATTCTTTATTATCACTCATTTTATATTCCCTTCTATGCCTATTTATTGTTATTTATAAAGTAAAGGCATTTTTCATTATTATATTATTGTTGTGTTTCCCTTTCGGGCGCCGGAGCCTCTAATGGTTCGGTGTTATTTATTTCTTCATTTGAATTTTGCTTTTCTTTTTCTTCTATTTTTTGCTCATTTATTTCTTCATCATTTGAATTTTGCTTTTCTTTTTCTTCTATAATATCATCTATTACAATTTGCTTGTTTTCGTCTAATTTATATCTTGGTAATTCTGGAAGTTCTTCTAAACTGTTAAAGCCAAAAATTCTAAAAAATTCTGATGTAACACCATAAGTTCCTGGTTTTCCAGGTGCATCTAATTTACCTGTTTCTTCTATTAAATTATAGTCTAATAATTTGTATATAGTTCCATCTGAATTTACTCCACGAATTGATTCAATTTCTGCTCTAGTAATTTTTGGATTATATGCAATAATAGCTAGTGTTTCTATTGCTGCTTGAGATAAATTAGGTTTATTTCTTTTATCTAAAATGCTGTATAAATACTCATAATATTCTTGTTTTGTGCATAGCTGATAGCTTTCACCTATGTTTATAATTTGAAGTCCTCTATTTTGCTCTAAGTAGTCTTGCTTCATGCTTTCTATTATTGTAATAATTTCTGATGAGCTAAGCTCTAAAGCAGACATTAATTCTTTTATTTTTACTTCTCTTCCTACTGCAAAAAGTATTGCTTCTATAATTCCTTTTGTTTTATTTATTTCCATTTAAACTACCTCTTTTTCCTTATTTATTATGCCATGTATTTAAGAGTATGTCAAGAAATATTGACATCGTTTTTTTATTATGGTAATATAAATTTAGTTTTAAATGATTGGAGTGATTTAAAATGGAAGATGATGAAAACTCTGTTAATGAACAAAACAAAGAACCAAAAAAAATAGAAGTAGTTACTGGAAATGGTGATTTAACAATTTCACCAGTTTCTAGATATATAGACGTAGAAAAACCTAGACCAAAAGAAAATAGAGAAATTGTTATTCCAGAAGTTAAAGATACAGTTTCTAATAATAAAACAGATTCTTCTAAAGACAATAATTCTAATGATTAATATATCCATAAAAATAAAGAGGCTTTAAATTGCCTCTTTATTTTCATTTTCTATGCTTTCTTCTTTTATTTCTTCGTTGCCTTCATGATTTGCAACTTCTAAGCTAGCAACAGATACTTCATAAGCTACTTTCTTTTCTACAGTTCCATCTTCATGTTTCTTTTCATATTCTCTAGATTGAACTCTACCAATAATTCTTACTTCTGTGCCAACTGGTACATTTTCACAAAATCTAGCATTTCTTCCCCATGCAATACATGGAATATAATCTGATTTATTATATGCTCTATTTACTGCTAATAAGATATCTGAAATTTCTCTTCCAAATGGTGTTTTACGATAAATTGGTTTTTTGCAAATAAAACCATCTAAAATTACTTCATTTGATACTTGATCTTTTCTAACTTCTACTTCTTCGTCTTGCTCTTCTATAAATTCAATATCTTTAGCAAAAACTGTTAAAATTAATTTGTTTTTTACGCTATCATAACTGTTGTATGATCTAAATTGACCATCAATTTTTAAATTACTACCTACTGTTACATCTTTAATAGTTAATAATCTTTCTGAAATAGTTACTGGAATAACATCTGCATTTCCACTTAAACGTGGTACGCTTAAATCAAATATGTAGAATTTTTCTCCATAAATTTCGTGGCTAAATCTTTTTTCGCTTGTTACCTTTCCAACCAATGTTAAATGGTTATTATCATCATAATTTGTATTCAATTTAATTTCCTCCCTACATTTGTTTCTCTTTTTAGTTTATTCATTGTATGTATAATTTAGACTAATTATCAGTCACAATTTATATTATACTACACTTTTTTGGATTTGTCTACATAAAATGTTAAATTTTTCATTTATTTACATTTTATTGGAAATATAACAGCCCAAGTATTAGTAATTCCATTACTGCGTAGCTACTAATATTGTTAGGTATATCTCTTGATATTTCTTGAAGTTCTATTTTATTTCCTTTTAAATTTTCTATAGTTCTTTGCAAGCATATCATGATTTTTCCTTCTTCTACGCTAGAAGTTGTAACTGTTGCCTTTGGATTAAAACCATAAGTGATTAGATTAAAACTTAAATTTTCTAATAAATTTAAGTTTTCTGTAATATCTGCATTGAAAATAACATATTTTGCATTTTGTATAAGATTTCTGATGTCTTGCTTATTTTTACTAATTTTCTTTCCTATTATAATGGTTTCAAACTTAATATTTTTTAAGTTATTAATTGTATTTTCTTTTAGAAAAAAAACTTGATCTTGCTTAAAATTCTTTTCTTTTAAACCTTGCATTATATATTTTTCATTAGCTTTTTCTGTTAGAATTCCAACCAAAGACATTTTATATGACTCCTTTTTTTATAAGTATACCATCTAAAAAAAGGTTTATTCAAAAAAAAGGAAATTTTTATTGCAATTTTTGAGTTCCATTATTATCTATTACATATCCATCTTTATAAATTAAATCTGATACAGTAACTATATTATAGCCTGATTTTTTAATATTATTTAACAGCATTTCTAAGCTATTTGCTGTATTTTCTGTTCCATTATGCATTAATATTATAGAACCGTTTTTTAATTTTCCATTAATCCTTGACCACATTTGCTCTCCTGTTAAGCCTGTATAATCTAAAGTATCTAAATTCCATTGAATTGCAGTGTGGCCTGCTGTTTTAGAAGCTCTTATTACAGTATTGTTATATTCACCATAGGGTGCTCTATATAAAGTAGTTTTTTTACCTGTAATTGCTTCTATTTTTTTAGAGCAAGATTCTATTTGTTTTATATTTTCTTCAATACTTAAATTGTTAACATGTGGATGTGTATCAGAATGGTTTGCTATTTCATGTCCTGCATCTGACATTTTCTTTAATGCCTCAGGGTATTTATCTGCCCAATCTCCTACAACAAAAAACGTTATTTTTACATCATTTTTTGCTAATGTTTCTAATATGCTATCTATATCATCTGCATTCCATGCGCAATTCATTGTTAAAGCTATTTTATTTTCGTTTGTTTGTACATTGTAAATTGGAAGTTCCTTTGAATTAGAAGATGTAACTATTGTATTAGAAACATTATTTGTAACTGTAAAAGCTATTACAAACAAAGCAATTACTGTGCTAAATGTAGCTAAGTAAGAATATATTTTTTGTTTATTTAAAACTATAAACATATATTTGTCCTCCTAAAGTTTATTAAGTAATATTATTAATTTTAGAGTAGCCACAGCGGTTTTGTATATATTTTTTCGTGCTTTAGCCCTAGAAAAAATATATACAAAACGCAAGCGACGTGGCGGATAATTTTAATATTGTTAATAGTAACTAAATATATGCTTGTTTTTATATTTTATGCTTTTCATTTTCTAACACTATTTATAACTAATTGCAAATCGTAATATTTTTTATCACTTTTTGTCGATTTTTTTCATAGTATATATAAAGTTTAAAAGAAAGGATGAAAATTAATATGGAATATGATAAAAATGTATGCCCAGTTTTAAATGTAGATGGTGTTTTAGCTACAGGAAAACAATTTGACTTAGATATTACTTTACCAGAAGATAATAGAACAGTTATTTATGGAGTTATTAAAGATTGCTATCAAGATCCTGTTTGTGATGCTGTAGTAAAGCTAATTGAAGTAGTTAATAATTGTGGTAAAGAAGAAAGAAGACCTGTTTCTCATACTTTTACAGATAAAGATGGAGAATTTGTTTTTGGACCTCTTTGCTCTAACCGTTTATATGAAGTTCAAGTATGGGCTGACCAAGTAAAACATTGTAAAGTTTGTACTTCTTGCAAACATGAAGGCAAATGCTTAAAAGGTGTTGAACTTGAGTGTCCTCCATGTGAAGTAAAACCATGTGAAAAACCTTGCGATGGACATTACGATAAGCCATGTGATAAACCTTGCGAAAGACCTTGCAAATAATAGAGTTTTCGTATAGCATAAAAAAATCGTTTGCTTTTGCAAACGATTTTTTTACATCATTCCCATTCTTTTAGCAAGTTGTTTACCTTTTCTCATCATTCTTCTTTTACTTTGTTCCATACTTTCTGCATACATCATTGCAATGCCTGCAGTTACAATTCCACCTATTAACATACCTTTTACAAATTTCATTTTTACTATCATTCCTTTCTAAGGCACAATCTGGTTGGAAAAGAATTAAATTTTGGCTAGGAAAACGAGTTTAAAATTTATGAGGCGTACTCTTTGTACGTTGATTAAATTTTAAATGAAGTTTGACAACGCCAAAATTGTAATTATTTTTCAACCTTAGTTCTCCTTAACAATTATTATTAATTAGTATGTCTATTTTTTTCTTTTATATACGTTTTATACCAAGAATATATTTCATACATAGCAATTAGTATTAAAAATGCACCAAATAGTTTTCTTAATAAAGCTACATTCATTTTGCTACTTATTTGTGCTGTAATTCCTGCTGTAATTACTCCAACAATTATAACTATAATTACATCCTTCCAAAGAATATTTTCATTTTTTAAACTTACTATGACTGATGTAATTGCTGTTGGAATATAAAAAACTAAGTTAATGCCTTGTGCTATGTGCTGATCTAATTTTAAAAAAATTGAAAGAAGAAGAATTAGTATTGTTCCTCCTCCCATTCCCATTCCGGCTAACAATTCCAGAAATAAAACCTATTATTAATTCAAACATTTTAATTTTCCTATTTTTAAATTAACATATTTACTCCAGCATAAATTAGAAAAAGTGCAAAAGCTATTTTTACATATTTATCTGGCAATTTATTTAATAGTTTTGCTCCAAATAGCCCACCGAACTATTCCGCCTATTGCACATAATATGCCAGTTTTCCAATTTATAAGTTTATTTCCACTATAAAATATTGCTGTAACTATTACCATTGGTAAAATGCAAAAAATTGAAGTTGCTCTTGCTTTTTTTGGCTCCATTTTTAATACATACAAGAAAGCTGGCACTAGTATAAGCCCACCACCTGATGTAAAAAGACCATTAATTATTCCAGCAGTTAAGCCAATTAATATTTTTTTCCACATAATGCCTCACTTTTTTGTTTTTATTATGTGTTTTTTTCATTGGTATTATACATTTTTGATTTATATTTTTGAATTTCTCTTAATGCCGCTTGTGTTAAAATATTATCACATTTTAACATTTGCGTAATTACATTGTTTTTTAAGTCTTCTCTTTCAATACTATCTGTAGCATCTAAAAATTTTTGAAGCTGAAATAAATATTTTTTATTTTTTTCTTTCCAATCTAGGTTGTTTTGAATTTTATCATTGGTGTTATTTCTTTTTAAAATCATATTACACCTCTTTCTTGAAATTATTACTTCTATACGTACTTTTATTACTTTTAACGTTATGTTTGTTACTCAATATGTAATTTTAATATATCTCGTGATAAAATACAATAGTAAGACAAAATGTGACAAAAATTGTCAAAAAATTCATAGAAAGGTTGAGTTGAATGATTAAAATAAAATTATCCGATTTACTAGGAAAACATAAGATGACTCAAAAGGCATTAGCGGATATTACTCATATTAGGCCTGCTACCATTTCTAAAATGTATTATGAAGAGACTAAACGAGTAGATATAAAACAATTAAATAACATTTGCCAAGCATTTAATTGTGAAATTTCTGACTTAATAGAATACATTCCAGATGAAGATAGTAAATAATTTTATAAATGTTTACTGATAAGTTTAATTTATTATATCAAAAAACACTAGCTTTGACTAGTGTTTTTTCAAAATTTTTTATTTTTTTGTTACTAATTAATTGCTATAATTATATTAAAGCTCGAATAGTACTATTTTTCGCAGTTTTGAAAGGTCCCGTTCTGAACCTTCTTCTTTGAGTTCTCTTCTGCAACGGGCAATTTGAAAAACAAGAAAACTAGTACTATTCGAACGGTTTAACTATAAGACCATTAATTAGTAACATTTTTTTGTATATTAGGTATAATTTCTTGCAAACTTTGAACTAAAAAATCTACATCTTCTTTTGTGTTATCTTTTCCAAAGCTTACTCTTAAGGCTCCATTTGCAAGTTCTTTAGGTAATCCTATTGATGTTAAAACATGGGAAGGTTCTGGATTCCCTGTGCTACAAGCAGAGCCTGCTGAAGCACAAATTCCTTTTTCATCTAATAAAAGTAATAATTCTTGTGCATTTATTCCTGGAAAAGAAAAGTTAGCATTTCCTGGTAGACGATTTTTTCTATCTCCATTTAGTTTTGCATTAAAATTGCTTTTTTCTATTTGTTCTATATAATAGTCTCTTAAATTTGTTAACTTTTCATTGTATTTTTCATATTCTTGATAGATTTCTTCTATAGCTTTTCCTAGTCCAACAATTTCTGCTACATTTTCTGTACCAGCTCTTTTATCTTTTTCTTGATGACCTCCATCTTGTATTTTTTCAAATTTTATTCCATCTCGCACATATAAAGCTCCTATTCCTTTTGGTCCATAAAATTTATGTGCAGAAGTAGATAGTGCATCTATATTATATTCATTAACATCTATTTTTATATTTCCTATTGCTTGAACACCATCTGTATGAAAAATAACATTATTTTTATGTGCAATCATGCCGATTTCTTTAATATTTTGAATTGTGCCAATTTCATTATTAGCAAACATAATTGAAATTAGTATTGTTTGCGGTTTTATAGAGTTTACTAGTTCTTCTAAGTCAACAAAGCCATTTTCATTTACATTTAAATATGTTACTTGAAAGCCTTGTTTTTCTAGTGTCTTGCAAGTGTTAAGCACTGCTGGATGTTCTATTTTACTTGTTATTATATGATTTCCTTTTTCTTTATTTGCATATGCAATTCCTTTTATGGCTAAATTATCACTTTCACTACCACAAGAAGTAAAATAAATTTCTTTTGGCAATGCGCCTATGCTATTTGCTACTTTTCTTCTTGCTATTTCTACTGCCTTTTTTGAACTTCTTCCTAAACTATACATTGATGAAGCATTTCCATATTCAATTTGAAAATATGGTAGCATTTCTTGTAAAACTGCATCACTTACTGGAGTAGTTGCTGCATGATCAAAATATCTAATTTTCATATTTACTGTCATTCCTTTCTAAGGCACAAATTTGGCCTAAAAAGAATTAAATTTTTCAATCTTTTTCCTATATTTTTTTAACTCTTTATATATTATATGTATTTTTTTTAAAAAATTATACTTAAAATATTGCACTAAAAAAGCCACTTGCTTGTTTTTTATATACTTTTTTCTTTCATTTAAGAAAAAATATATACCAAACCATATAGCTAGTGGCTAATAATTTTATATAAATACATTGCTAAACTTTGTGTTCTTTTTCATCTGTCCATCTTGACATTCTAATATTTTGATACGCTTGTAATACTTCTGAATATTTACGATATTCATCTTCCCATATAATTGATGGTATTTTATCATATGCTGCAAATACTTTTTCAGCTTCTGCTAAAAAAATTATTTGTTCTTGTGGGCTCATTAAGTTATATCTTTTAGAGAATTTATATAATTTATCTAACATTTCATTTGCTTGAATAAAGCCAGCAAAATCTTTTATTTTAATTCCTGCCATTCTAATTTGAAAAATAGCTAATGCAACTAAAACAAAAATTGCAAAAACTAGCAAATAAATTATTGCCATAAATTCCATTTGCATACTTCCTTTCCTATTTATATAATTATAACATTTATAGTTTTTTTGTGCAACTATAATTTTTTTCATAATTTTGCTTTTTCTTTTGTAAAATTATGTTATAATTAAAGAATACAATTTTTAAAAATGAAAGGAACATTTACTAATATGGACAGATTTGAAAAAACTAAAAACGCTGGTTTACTTGGAATTATTGGAAATTTGTTTTTGTTACTTATTAAAAGCTTTGCTGGATTTGCTTTTAAAAGCCAAGCTATGATTGCAGATAGTTTTAATAGTGCTAGTGATATTTTTGCTTCTCTTATGACTTTTATTGGTAATAAAATTGCAAGCGAGCCACAAGATAATAGCCATAATTTTGGTCATGGTAAAGCAGAATACATATTTTCTATGTTAATTTCTATTTCTATGATTTTAGTTTCTTTTAAACTATTATATGATTCTATTTATACGCTAATTTATGGTAGTAATTTAACCTTTTCTTGGCTATTAGTAGCTGTTTGTATAATTACTATTATAACTAAGTTTGCTTTATATTTATATACACGTATACTTTGCAAAAAGTATGATAATATTTTGCTAGAAGCTAGTAAAAATGATCATAGAAATGACTGCATTGTAACTACTTTTACATTAGTTTCTATTTTACTTACATTTGCTAATATTTATTGGTTTGATGGCATAGTTGGTCTTGGTATATGCTTATGGATTTGTTTAACTGGTGTTAAGATATTTACAGAAAGTTATAATGTATTAATGGATGTTTCTATAGATTCAAGAACACAAGATTTAATTTTAGATTTAGCGCATGAGTATAAAAAAATTCAAAAATTAGACCCTATTTCTTCTACTCCTGTAGGCTACCAATATGTTGTTTTTTTAACAATTTATGTTGATGGTAATATGACTACATTTGAAAGCCATAAGCTTGCAGATAGCTTAGAAATGGATGTTTCAGGTCTAGATAAGGTTTATAAGGCTGTGGTACATGTTAATCCAATTTAGGTTTAGACAAAATGAAAGAGCCAACTTATTTATGTTGGCTCTTTTAGTTACGATTTTAGCTAGTATTATAAGGCTTCATGGTTTCCTTCTCCTTGCTGAGATGGGCCGATTCGCTGGCCGCGGGGTCTCAGGCGATGATCATCTTTAAAATATAGCCGTTGGAAAACTTATAACATCGCTTCATAATAATTCGTAACTCCTTTCTAAAGGATGTTCCATCTCTGGAAACTAATTATATTATACCATTATTAATTGAATTTGTCAAATTTACATAAGGAGAATTTTTTCGTTTGTGCCGTTTTTTTAACTTCCGAAAATAATATCACAAATTTTTTTACTTTAAATTGCCAATTTTTTTCAAATTTTATAATTTACATTTTTTCCCAGATAAAAAAGAGCAAAATATCCCTATTGCAAATTTGTACTTTTTTGATTCATTATCATTTTTCTATGCAACTAGGCTTCTTATATTTTTTTGCTTATTTTTTATATGACCTTTTGCCATTGTTAACATTACTACAAACGTTAGATGTAACATTAAATCCATTTTCTTTAATCCTCGTATAAAATGATCATTAAACATGTAATCTCTATCTATTCTTCCATTTAATCTTTCTACTTCTGTTCTCATTTTATATTTAGCTTTAAATTTTTTACTATCCCTTGCTATTGGCGTAAATATTCTATAGTCTGTTTCTAGCGGTATTCTATATACTTTTTTACCTTTAGTTGCTCTTGTATATCTTAAACTATTATTTTCTTTATCATAGCCTAAATATTTCATCTTTTCATACTTATTTAAGTCTACTATGTAAAATACTTCTCCGTCTTCATTATATGCTAATGGTTGATTTTCAACCTCTCTATATTCTTCTTCCTTCGACCACACATGACGTATATCTATTATTGCATTAATATCATATTTCTCTTTTAATCTTTTATTTCTGTCTCCATTGTCATAACCAGCATCTCCCATTAGATTGTTCATTCTCTCTAATTTATATTTTTCATTTTCACTTTTATCTAGTTCATCTAGTATGTTATCTAATTCAACTTGTTCAGAATTATTTGCAGGAGTTACTTTATGTTTTATTGGTAATCCATATTTTGCATCACATATGATATGTGCCCTAAATCCATAATGCCATTCATTCTTTTTACTTCCATTTTTCATGTAATATGTTTTACAAGATGGTGTAGCATCATGTTCTCCTCGATTATCTTGTTTCTTATTTTTGTAAAATTGATTTCCATATGTATCTAAATATTTTCCATCTACAGCACAATCATCTCCAAAACCTTCTAAATTATCATACATAAATTTTACTAAATGTTCTTGAATTTTTTTAATTTCATCTATATGAGTTTTTAATCTATTCAAAAATCCCGTAAATACTCTGGCAGGAGGAACTAAATGCTTTCTATCTTTAAAATATTTATATCTTCCTTCACTTAATCCACATACTATTCTTAATTGTGAATTTCTAGCTAATTCTCTTCTAAAAGATTCAACGCTTCTATGCCCAAATATTTTCATTGCATAAATTAAATTTAACATTACTCTTACAGGATAATCATTTCTGCCATTTTTTCTTTCTTTTTCAAGAGTTTGGCACAATTCTTTATCTTCAATATTTTCAAAAAACAATTTTAATCTTTCCAAATCTCCTAAATTTTCAATTTCAGTATAGTCAAAAATGGAAATTTGTGATATATTATTCATAGTTTTTTCACTCCTTTGTATATTTTTTTTTGTGCAACTAAATTATATCAAATCAGAGTGAAAAAATCCACAAAAACGCTTGAAAAATCAAGCGTTTTTTGCAGTTTTGTCGTAAATTTTTAAAATCATCTTTTTTTATCAAAATTTCACCTTGAAACCCGCATAAGTTCGTGTCGATAAGTTTTTTTACAAATTTCTAAACTTACACTATCAAGGTTTTTCAACTAGCGAAAATATTCAAGGAGGAGCCAGCATATATATGCTGGCTCCATTGGGTAGTGCTCGAAAATTGCGTGGATTTTGGTGCTTTATTTTAGCACCTTTTGCCCGTTCTCGTTGACCTTATAGGGCGCCTTTAAGTGCTCGAGGGCGTCAGGTGGCCATACGAGTGTGGGCGGTCGCCATTGCTCCGCTCATTGTCCAACCAGTCGGCTGTCCACGAGCCATAACGCTTACTGTGGCGTTGCTGATCATGTGCAAGGCCAAAGCGTTATTGAGCATATAGGACTTATTTCCCCACATACTCTCGATCCTCCCTTCCTAATTATTCTTCCATTTTAGGAAGTTGCTTTAAATTATACTGCCTTTTTTACAAATTGTCAATAAAAAATCTAAATTTTCTTGTATTTACATAAAATATATTACGATACTACAATTTTTTCTTCTTCTGCAGATAGTTTTACTTTTTTATTTTGCTTAATATTTCCATCTAAAATTTCTTCTGCAATTTTATCTTCTAATATATTTTGAATTGCTCTTTTAAGCGGTCTTGCTCCATAGTTTGTATCTACACCTTTTTTAGAAATTAACTCTTTTACGCTTTCATCGATTTCTATATTTATATTTTGTTTTTCTAGTCTTTCTTGTACTTGTTTTAGCATAATATCTATAATTTGTTTTACATCATCGTCTGTTAGTTTATGGAATACAATAATTTCATCAATACGGTTTATAAATTCTGGTCTAAACTGCCTTTTTAGTTCTCCCATAACATCCTTTTTAATACTTTCGTATTCTTTTTGTGTTTCTTCTTTTTGGTTTGTAGTTACTGTAAAGCCTAAAGTGCTTTTATCTGTAATTAATCTTGCGCCAATATTTGATGTCATAATAATTACTGTATTTCTAAAGTTTACTGTTCTTCCTTGGCTGTCTGTTAATCTTCCATCATCTAAAATTTGTAATAACATATTCATAACATCTGGATGGGCTTTTTCTATTTCATCTAGTAAAATAACAGAATATGGCTTTCTTCTAATTTTCTCAGTTAATTGACCTCCTTCATCAAAGCCTACATATCCTGGAGGTGAACCAATTAATTTTGCTACTGAATGTGGCTCCATATATTCAGACATATCTATACGAATCATTGCATTTTCATTTCCAAATAAGCTTTCTGCTAATGCTTTAGAAAGTTCGGTTTTTCCAACACCTGTTGGTCCTAAAAATAAAAATGAACCTATTGGACGATTTGGATCTTTTAAACCTACTCTTCCTCTTCTAATTGCTTTTGCAACTGCTTCTACTGCTTCGTTTTGACCAATTACTCTTTCATGTAAAGATTTTTCTAAGTTTTTAAGTTTTTCGTTTTCAGTTTGAGTTAATTTTTGTACAGGAATACCTGTCCAACTAGAAACTACATCTGCAATATCTTCTTCTACTAATGTTGTTACACTTTTTGTATTTTTGCTTTCCCACTTTTCTTTTTCCTTTGATAATTTCTCTTTTGCTTCTTTTTCTTTGTCACGAAGATTAGCTGCTTTTTCAAAGTCTTGAAGACGAATTGCATCTTCTTTTTCTTTATCTAAGTTTGCTATTTTATCTTCTAATTTTTTTAGTATTTCTGGCTGTGTATATGTTTTCATTCTAACACGTGATGCCGCTTCATCTACTAAATCTATAGCTTTATCTGGCAAGAATCTATCATTAATATATCTAGTAGAAAGCTCTACTGCTGATTTAATAGCTTCATCTGTAATTTTTACATTATGATGTGCTTCATATTTATCTCTAATTCCTTGCAATATGCTTATTGTTTCTTCTACTGATGGCTCTCCAACTGTTACTGGACTAAAACGTCTTTCCAAAGCACTATCTTTTTCAATGTATTTACGATATTCATTTAATGTTGTTGCACCAATAACTTGAACTTCTCCTCTTGCTAAAAGTGGCTTCAAAATGTTTGCTGCATCAACAGCTCCTTCTGCAGAACCTGCGCCTACAATTGTATGAACTTCATCAATAAATAAAATAACATCTCCTGCTTTTTTAACTTCTTCTAGACATTTTTTTATTCTTTCCTCAAAATCTCCTCTGTATTTAGCACCTGCTACCATACTTGCAATATCTAGGCTAACTACTCTTTTATTTTTTAGCATTTCTGGCACATCTTCGGCAACAATTTTTTCTGCTAAGCCTTCTACTACAGCTGTTTTACCAACACCTGGCTCACCTATTAAGCAAGGGTTGTTTTTAGTTCTTCTAGATAGAATTTGAATTACTCTTTCTATTTCATTTTTTCTTCCTATTACAGGGTCTAACTTGCCTTCTTCAGCCCTTTTTGTTAAATCTGTGCCAAATTGATTTAAAGTAGGAGTTTGGTTAAAGCTTCCTCTTGGTTTTGAGCCATTAGATTTTTCATTGTTATTTGCATGTTCATCTTCATTTATTACTTTTATTATTTCGTTATATAATTTTTGAGGGTTTATATTTAAATCCATCATAATACGAACAGCTACACTGTCTCCTTCACGCATAATTCCAATTAGTAAATGTTCTGTTCCTATATATTCAGAGCCTAACTTTCTTGCTTCCATAAATGCATTTTCTATTACTCTTTTGCTTCTAGGAGTAAAGCCAACACTTGCTTCATCTTGTATTTCTTCTCCTCTTCCTATTAATGCTTCTATATCTTCCATAATTTTTTCTGGTGTAACTTCTTGTAGCTCTAATACTTGGCTTGCTACTCCGCTTCCTTCTTTAGATAAACCATATAGTATGTGTTCTGTTCCTATATAGTTGTGTCCTAACTCTATAGCTAAATCTCCTGCAAGTTCTAGCGCTTTTTCAGCACTATTTGTAAACTTATATGTCATTTTATGCACTTCCTTTCATTTATTTTTCATTTATAATTTGTTTAATAACTTCTGGCCTTTTTATATCTCTTTCATAACCGTCTAGCTCTTTTCCTACATATTTTTGTAAATTTGCAGGATTATTGTATAAATATAGTTTTGCAACTTTGCTATCTGTTAATTCTTTAATAATTCCTAAATCTGTTCCAAGTTTTACATATGAAAGTAATCTTTTACATTCATCTGATGAAAGCTTTGTTGCGAAGCTTAGTGTACCATAAGCACGGTATACTCTATCTTCTAAATCAATAGATTTAGCTAGATATTTTCTTGCCATTCTTTCCTGTTGAATTACCTTTTCTGTAATTGTGTTAATATTTTTTATAATATCATTTTCTGTTAATCCAAGTGTTTGATTATTTGATATTTGGTAAATGTCTCCTTGGCTTTGAGTTCCTTCACCATAAATCCCACGAATATTCATTCCAAAACTATTTACAATGTTTAAAATTTTATTTATATTTCCTGTCATTGTTAATGCTGGAAGATGTACCATAACAGATGCTCTCATTCCTGTTCCTACATTTGTTGGGCAAGCTGTTAAATAACCATATTTTTCGTGACTTGCATAGTGTAAAAGGTTATCTAATTTTTCATCAATTTCAATAGCTAAATTTTTCAAATTTTCTAGGTCTAATCCTGATGAAAATACTTGCATACGAATATGGTCTTCTTCATTTATCATTATACTAATATTTTCTTCATCATTAATTAAAATTGCTCCACATTTGTTTTTGTTTGCTGCAAATTCTGGGCTTATAATATGCTTTTCTACTAAACTTACTTTTGTAATATCATCTATATCATTTAAATTTATAAATTTTAAACCATAGCCAATGCTTGGAGTAATGTCTTTTACTTTTTGTAATACTTTATTTGCTTCTTCTTCTGAAATTTTAGGCATAAATGTATAATTTTCTATATTTCTTGCAAGTCTAACTCTTGAACTAATTACAACATCTGAATCTTTTCCATTTTGTAAATACCAATTCATATTTTTCCTCCTATTTTTATTTGTTTATTTTTATGACCTGTCCCTAAATGCTTAAAAGTGAGCAATGGGACCTGGTCCCAACACCCCATTACCCAATTTTCTTAATTTCGTCTCTTATTTTGGCTGCATCTTCATATCTTTCTTCTTTAATTGCTTGTTTTAGTTCTATATTTAATTCAGCTAATTTATCTTCTTTTGAAGTTTTTGGTTTACTTGTTTTTGATTTTGGTTTAACTTGAGTTTCATTATTTTCTTGCTTACTAGCCTCATTTAATTTATTTACCCATTTACTTCTTCTTCCTACATGTGTATTTGAACTATGAATGTTTTTAAGTACATTATCTAGTCCATGTGAAAATACATCATAACAATTACTACATCCAAACTTTCCTGTTTTTATAAATTCATCATAAGTTGTTCCGCAATTGTTGCACTTTAAAGTTTCTGTTTTACTAAAGCTTGGTAAGAAATTAGTTTCTGCTACTTCATCAAAGAAGTCTCCTAAAAAGTTAGAAAAATTAATTGGCATGTTAAAGTCTAAGCTTTCTAGTCCTAAACTTTTAGCACATTTATCGCAAAGTGCCATTTCTTTTTTTACTCCATTTATAATTTGAGTATAACGAAAATTTACTTCATTTTTTCCACAATTTTGACATAACATAATAATTTTTACCTCCTATTTATTTTTATATTTTACTATTCAAATTTTAAAGTAGCCACTTGCTTCATTATATATGTTTTTTCGTGCTTTAGCCCTAGAAAAAACATATATAATACGTTGGGCGCGTGGCGGATAATTTTAGGACTGTGAATTGTAACATTTATACTTTTCTTTTGTACATTTTTAGTCTTCTACTAAATTTACTAGCATGTTTTTAAAAATATTTGCTCTTAATAAGTCTTTATATTCTTGTGGCACTGTTAATACATTATCGCTTGTTGCTACTTTTAACAGTTTTGCTTCTGTTTCTGAAATGATATTTTCTGATAGAAAATTACTAATAAAAATGTCTACTTCTTGTGATGTTAGTTTATTTCCTATACTATTAATTGCATGCATTAAGTAATTACTTTTTGTGATATTTACTTTTTTTATTTTAATGTGGCCTCCTCCTCCACGTTTACTTTCTACATAATAGCCTTGCGATGGATTAAAACGTGTTGCTATAACATAATTTATTTGTGATGGCACACATTTAAAATGTTCTGCTAAATCATTTCTTTGAATTTCTATAAAGTCTTCATCTTCTGAAAATAGTTCTTTTATGAAATCTTCTATCATATCAGACATTCTCATGAATTTACCACTTCCTTTGTTTTGGTTTATAATTTATGTTTTGTAAGTTATTTTAGTATATGCTAGATCTATTTAATTGTATTAATTATTTTATTGACTTTGACTTTCTTTGACCTACAATATTATTATACTACCTTTTTATATTTTGTCAATATGTTATTTGTAAATATTTTGTGAACTTAATCTTTTTTATAATTTGCTAATATTTCAATAGTTTTACCCATTGTTTGTTTTTTCGTTAAAATTAAATCTTATTTTTTATTATTTTCAGTTATATTTTCTAAATGATTTGCTCTTTTCTTTTGACCTTCTAATGTAAGCCATGCAAAATAAGATGATACAAATTCACCATATTTTGTAGTATCTTCTATTTCTTCCATGCTTCCTATTTCTTCTTTTACTTTATTTGTCATTGCTTTTTTATTATTTTCCATTTCTATTTTTTTGCTTAATTCTGTATTATTAGTTGCAGCTTTATCTTTTTTATTCATAAAAAATGCACACTCCTATTCTTTAGTAGTTATGTGCATTTTTATAATTTTCTATTCAATATTTAATATTTTTTCTTCTATTATTTTTGCTACACCATCTTCATTATTATTACTTGTTACAACGTCTGATATTTCTTTTATATATGGCGCACTGTTTTCCATTGCAACACCTAAACCTGCATTTTCTAGCATAGTTTTGTCGTTTACATTATCTCCTATTGCCATTACTTCTTCTTTTTTTATGCCTAATTTTTCTATTAAATATGAAATAGCTGTCCATTTATCTACATTTTGACTATTTATTTCTGTGTAAAAATATTCTATGCTAAATTCTTCTGTGCCAGATTTTATTATCTTTCTAGACATATGCCCTACATCTAATATATCTATTCCTTTTATTTTTTTCATTTTTTTAATTATACTATTAAAAATAATGTTATTATCATCGCAAATTACCAATTTAATGTATTCTTCTTCTGGATTATTTAATACATAATTATATATGTCTTGAACTATTTGAATATGAGTTTTTTTGTTATCTGGCTTGCTTGCATTTTCTTGGTGATAAAATAAAACATTATAATTTAAATTTTTTGTAATAATTCCGTTTTTTGTGTAAACACTATAATATATACTATTTTCATCACAAATTTGAATTAATTGCAAAACTTTTTTTTGACTTAAAAGATTACTATACATTAAGCTTTCTTTTTTAACATCATATACCATTGCACCATTTCCACATATTATATAATTGTTTGCATTAACTTCATTGGCTAAATTTTTTACAGACATAATTCCTCTACCTGATGTTAATACAACTTCTACACCTTTTTGTATAGCTTGATTTATTGTATTTTTACTTCGAGTAGAAATTTGTCCATAAGAATTTAAAAGTGTTCCATCTAAATCTATTGCAATTAATTTATACATAAACTTTTTCATGATATATTTAAAATATATCATGTTTTCCTCCTTTGAACATTTTGTTTTTTCTTTTAGTATTATATCATTTTATTATTTTTATTTACAACAAAATTATCATATTTTTCCAGTTTAAATTTTTTTTAATTGTGCAAGATAAATACTGAAAAAGCAAGATAGTTTTTTCAATAAAGAAAACAATCACATTCTAGGAGGTGAAAAATATGGCAAGCAACAACAGTAATTATTCTGTAGTTCCAGAAGCTAAAGAAGCTCTTAACAAATTCAAATATGAAGTAGCTAGCGAAGTTGGTGTTAATTTAAAACAAGGTTATAACGGAGATTTATCTTCAAGAGACGCTGGTAGAATAGGTGGTCAAATGGTTAAAAAAATGATCCAACAAGCTGAAAACAATATGAAATAAGTTTATTTGCTATATTAGTTATACGGCAAAAAAGAAACCTATTTAGATATACATATTTAAGTAGGTTTCTTTTTTATTATTCAACTTCTTTATTATTCAACTTCTTGTGATACAAATTCTCCATTTATATAAAAATACATTTTTGCATTTGCTGTTTCATATGACGGTTCTATATTTGCATTTGTATTATTTCTATTTTTAAAAGATATAGCTTCTTTTCCGTACTGATTATAATAGTTTTTATTCATAACTATTAAACTTACGTCATCTGGGTTATTTGCATCTATTTCATCTACACTATAACTTGTTGTATCACTATAATACAAATAATAAGCTTCATCTTTACTTATGTTTGCTTTTTGTTTTACTTTTTCTAGCACTTTTTCCATGTTTTCTTTCATTATTTTTTCTATTTCTTCTTTTTCATTTTCTGCATAGTTGTATAAATCTATTTCTACAAATAAGTTTTTCTCTACTTCTTCTAATTTACTATAAAAGCAATCTTCAAAATCTTTTTCAGAAAACACAAACATTTCATAATTTTGGTTATTACTCTCATATAAATCTTGTTTAGTTAAATATCTTTTATAAATTGCAATATATTGATAAAAATCAATCATATTAATTTCAACATTCCTATTGTTAATCTCTGCCAAAATTCTTTCTGGTGTTATGCAAAACTCTATTTTTGCATTATTGTTATAATCATTCATTATTTCAAATGCCTGCATTTCAATTATTGAATAATCTTCTTTTGAAATATCACCATAATTTTCTTCTTTTATAACATAGTCTTTTGCTAACTGGTTATAAATTGCTTGACTTAGCACTATTTTTGCATCTTCTTTGCTAGTAAATAAGTCTTCAAATTTGATTTTTTCGCCAGTATCTAAACGATAGTTAAATTTTTCTTGAGATACCGTTTCATCTTTGGTACCTGAAACATAAACAGAAAGTATATTTGCAAAATTTGCATATACATATGCTGTTATTTGTTTGTAATTATTACTATCTAATGATAGTACTTTTTGCATAATCTCATTATTTATTTTGTTTTCAATTTCTTTATTTTTTAGTCCTTTTATTTGAACATATCTATACTGTTTATTATATTCTTTTAAATTATATTCTCCATGGTAATATTCGTCTTCTGTTTTTATAACCCCATCTAAATAATAATATGCTGCTATATTTAGTGGATTTTCATGATATGTATCTGTTAATTTTACGGTTAAAGCCAAGTTTTTTGCTCCGCTATATGTATCTTTATTATGATTTTCTAAATAAATAAGTGTAACTGTTGTTATTATCATTATTAAAGTAAAAACAAACAAAATCCAAAATAACATTTCATTAGATAATTTCTTTTTTATATTGTCTTTTATTATATAAGTATTTCCTTTATTATTTAACTCCGACATAACCCACACTTTCTGCCACTGCTTGTCCCCTTGCAGAAAGCATAGCTTCTACTAATTTTCTTACATTGCTTTCCTTTGGCTCATTTTTATTTATTACAATATAATATGCAGTATTTAATGGATACTCTCCACTTCTAATGTTTTCGTTATTTGGCTTTATACCATTTACAGATAGTAATTTTATTCCATTTGCCACTTTTTCATCAATGCCTGCATACATAGTTTTTGCATAATAGTAATAAGAATAACCAATTGCATTTTTTCCATTATCATAATCAGATACTAAGTTAATAATTTCTGACATACTTTGTATTAAATTTTCTTTTGGAGGTGTTGCTAGTTTTAATCCTTTCATTACTAATGATAACATTCCTGTTTGGCTACCTGAATTTTCTGGTCTTTGAAAAGCTTTAATTTCTAAATTTTCTCCACCTACTTGTGACCAATTTGTAATTTCGCCTGTGTAAATTTTTTGGATTTGTTCTAAACTTAAATTATTTACACTATTTTCTCCATTTACATAGAATACAAAGCCTTCTTTTACTACTGGAATTACCTCTAGTTCAACATTTTTTTCTTTTGCTAATGCTAATTCTTCTTCTGATGGCTCTGTTACTACAAGTAAATCTACTTCTCCATTTATTAGCTTTACATACCCAGGATGAGTATTTGTATAATTTAGTTTGCTTATATCTATATCTTGATTAGTAAAATTTTTGATAAATGCATTTGTTAAAGGTTGTGTAGCAAGTGAAGCATCTACTTTAGGATAATTTTCTATTGTAAATATTGCATCTGTTTCAATTTTGTTTTGTGTATTATTTGAATCTAGTATATTTTGACTAATTTCTTTGTTTACCATTTTACCTGTAAAATATAAATAAGATACTACGCATAATGTTATTACCAAAATGATAAATAAAGTAACTAATAATATTTTTACTGGTTTTTTCATACTTTTTCATCCTTTCTAACAAAAAAATTATGCTAATATTTTATATATGCCTATATTGTTTAGACTATCTATATAATATGTTTTTTCTCCTAGCTTTTTTAATTCATACATTTTTAAATTACTTCTATTATAATTAATCGAGTAGAGAATAAATAATTATTTTATTTATTCCCTCTCACACCACCGTACGTGCCGTTCGGCATACGG
>CANQUT010000011.1 GCA_947627105.1 uncultured Clostridia bacterium | reverse complement strand
TACCAAAAAAGCTCGTATGTCACATATATCAATGTGATACGAGCTTTGATTTTTCTTAAACTGTCAAACTTAGGATTTTACTACAATTACTAATAAAATGTCAAGTATTAAAATAAAAAAATATAAAAAATCCATTCTAGTTATAGAAAAAAACAAATTGAATAAAATAAATATTAATAATTAAAAAATTTATAAAGTAATTAAAAAATAAACAATATAAATAATAAATCTAAAATAATTGACTTAAATAAACATATAATGATAAAATAAATAAAAACAAAATACGAGGTTATTAATATGGCAAATTATGAACAATATTATCAAGAAAGTATAGAAGCATTAACGCAATATATCAAAGAAAATAAATCAATTCCAACAGAAAAAGTTTGGAATAAAATTGCATTTGCAAAAAATCTTTTAACAAGTCAGTCATTAGGGTATTTATCTGGAATTAAATTTTCAGATATATGCAAAGATATATACAAAAACTACAAAAAGGAAAAAACACTTTAAAATATAATAGAAAGAAAAAATGCTTTAAAATAAAAGAATGTTTTAAAAATATAAGAATAGGGGAATTAAAAAAATGAACATTTGGCATGATATTTCAGAAAGTAGAATAAAAAAAGATAATTTCGTTTCTGTAATAGAAATAAGCAAAAATGGTAGAAATAAATATGAACTAGATAAACAAACAGGAATGCTTAGGTTAGATAGAGTATTATACACTTCAACGCATTACCCTGCTAATTATGGCTTTATTCCAAGAACGTATGCAAATGATAATGACCCGTTAGATGTACTTGTATTATGCCAAGAAGAAATTATGCCATTAACATTGGTAGATTGCTATCCAATAGGTGTTTTAACCATGACAGACGAAAAAGAGTATGACGAAAAAATTATTGCTATTTGCAAACAAGATCCATTTTTAAATACTTACAAAGACATTTCAGAAATACCAGCACAAATTTCTTCTGAAATTATGCACTTTTTTGAAGTATATAAACAATTAGAAAATAAAACTACATCTGTAGACAAAATGCTTGGCAGAAAAGAAGCAGAAGAAATTATTGAAAAATCCATAAGAAATTACCAAGAAAAATTCAAATAAAGAGGAAAATTATGATAGAAAAAATATTTTTTACAACAATAGCAATTGCCTTATTTACAATTACATTTTTAAAATTAATTAAAAAAAATGACACAACATATATTTATGTTTTAGCAGTAGAATTTATAGGAATTGCAATTAATTTTATAGGATTATTTTTAAAAACTCCATTTCATTGGAGTTTAAAGCTTCTAATGTATTTATTATCTATTATTTTACCAATAGCATTATTTGCAATAGAAAAAATTAAAAAAGTAGAATTATCTGAGTTACTTATTACCTTAGCAGTTCCAATATTAGAAAAAGTGGGAAAAACAGAAGAAGCAAAAACCATACTAACTAATTTCTTAAACAAAAATCAAAATAGTTATATAGCACATAAGCTATTAGCCCAAATCTATGAAAAAGGAGAAAATTACGATTTAGCAGTTAATGAATATATTAGAGTAACAGAACTTGGCACAAAAAATATTGAAGATTACTATAACTTATCTATAGTATTAAATAAAAACAAGCAAAATGAAGAAGCAATTAATATACTTAAAGACATTATAAAAAATGCTCCAGAAAACGAAAAAGTTACAAACTTGTTAGGTGAAATTTATTTTGAACAAGAAAGGTATAAAGAAGCAGCATCTCTATATATGGCATCACTTCGCTACCATCCTGGAAGTTTTGATATATATTACAACTTAGGTATGACATATACCATGATGAATGATTTTGGAAGGGCAAAAGAATTTTATGAAAAAGCAGCAGAAGTTAACTCACTTGCATATAATGCAAAACTAAATTTAGGCCAAATTGCATTAATATATGGAGATTTAGATGAAGCAGAAAATTATTTTAGACAATCTTTAAAACAAGATGATTTAGAAGCAGGATCATATTATTACCTTTCACAAATCGCCTTACTAAAAGGTGATGAAGATAAAGCTAAAAATTATATGAATGTAGCTGTACAGTTAGATTCAAAAGCATATAAACAAATGCAAAAAGACCCTCTTTTTACACCAATAAAGGAGGAAGTTCCACCTCCACAAGAAGTTGTAGAAGAAGAAAAACAAGAAATAAAGAAAACTTTAACTAAAAAAGAAACAAATGTAAATAAACACTTAAGCAAAATGTGTATGTTAGTAGAAAATTTAAGCAATGAAGATTTAAAAGTTATTAGAAAAACTAAAGAAAAACAAATAGATAAAGAAGAAAAACAAATTTAAAAGGAGAAAACAAAATGCAAATATATCAATCATTAATTTTAGGTATTATACAAGGATTAACAGAACTATTACCAATATCTAGTTCTGCACACTTAGCAATAATACCATGGATTTTCGGCTGGACTAATAACCCAGATTTTAATTTAGCCTTTGAAGGCTTTGATGTAGCACTTCACTTTGGCACACTTTTAGCAATAGGATTATACTTTTTCAAAGATTGGTTACAGTTAATAAAAGGTGGCTTTAACCAAGTAATAAAAAAAGAAAATACAACAGAAGGAAGAATGTTTTGGTATATTGTTTTAGCAACAATTCCAGGAGGAATTATTGGCTTTATATTAGACAAATTTTTAGAAGATGCTTTAACAACACCTTTAATTATAGCCATTGCTTTAATTGTAATGGGAATTGTACTTTACATAGCAGATAAAAAATGCAAATCTGTAACAGACTATGAAAATATGAGTTTAAAACAAACATTTTTAATAGGCTTATCACAAGCACTTGCTTTTATTCCTGGTGTTTCACGCTCAGGTGTTACAATGACAACAGCAAGAATTATGGGAGTAAAAAGAGAATCAGCTGCTAAATATTCATTTATGCTATCTGCTCCAATAGTATTAGCTGCTACAATTTTTAAAGCAAAAGACTTCGTATTTAGTATTCCATTTTTTGTTGGTGTATTTGCAAGCTTCATAGTAGGAATTTTTGTTATTAAATTTTTATTAAATTATCTAAAAAAAGGAGACTTCAAATGGTTTGCAATATACCGTGTAATATTTGGTATAATAATACTTACACTTCTTATCATAAAATAAAAATTACCACACTATTATAAAACGCAATTTATAGTTATTCAAAAATTGTAACTTAAAATATTACAAATATGTTACAGAAATTTTACATTTATATTAAATAATAAATCTATATATTGACTTTTATTCTAAAACATATAAAATAAATACATAAAAAAATGAAATTAATCAAAAATTGTCAAATAAAACAAAAAATTCAAGTATGTTTTCACTAAATTTGTTAAATATAATAATAGTTTTTTAAAATTTTAAACGAAGGAGAAAAATAATGTCTAGTTGCTTAGGAATATATGTAGAACCAAATATTATAAAATATGCAAAAGTCACAAAAGAGCGCGATATCTTAGTAGTAGACTCCTTTGGAATAAAATTTTATGACAAAATTGGTGAGGCAATAAAACAAATTATATCAGATACTTATAGTTATAAAGTTCCAATAAGTATAAACTTATCAGAAGAAACTTACCAATATTTTTTAATGTTTAGCTTGCTAAACAAAAATGACCTTAAAAAAGCAATAGAAACAGAATTTGAATCATTCTGCTCAGAAAAAGGTTACAATAGAAATGCATTAGAAACAAGATACGCATTAGTAAATGATATAGATGATAAAGAAAAAATAAAAGTAGTTCATATTTCTGCAAATAAAAATACTATTAATACAATTATGCAACCTTTTACAGAATATAATGTATCTACTATTTCTCCAATATCAGTTAGTATTTCAAACATTGCAAACTTAAAAGAAAAAGAAAATATATTAATTATTAATATGGAAGAAAAAACAACATTAACAACCATTGTAAATAACAAAATATATTCAGTAGAAAAACTAGAAGAAGGCTCTGGCGATGTATTAAATAGCATTAATATAAAAGAAAATTCTTATTCAAAAGCATATGAAATATGCAAAAACAGTACTATTTATACAATGGAAGGCAAAGAACTTCAAGATGAAGCAAATGAATACTTAGAAGATATTATGCCTACATTATATAAAATAGCAAGCGGTGTACAAGAAATACTTTCAAGTAGTACAGTTAAAATAGATAGAATTTATTTAACAGGTACATTATCTGTAGTTAATAATATAGATTTATATTTCCAAGAATTCTTTAAAACAGAAAAATGTGAAATATTAAAACCATTTTTCATCAAAGATAGCTTAAAAATTAACATGAAAGACTATATAGAAGTAAACTCAGCTATAGCCCTAGCCCTTCAAGGTCTAGAATATGGCTTAAAAGACATGAACTTTAAAGAGAAAACATGGAAAGACGAATTAAATAATGTCCTTGAAAGATTTAATATTACAATAGGTGATGATGGCACTAAAAAAGATAAAAGCGTATCAGCTAGTTTATCTAAATTCTTTAAACTTGATTTTAGACAAGCCTTAGATAATACAGAAAGATGGCTATTACGTGTAGCTGGCGGAATTTTATTTTTAACAATTATATATTCTGCATTTTCTATGTATTTAAATTATGCTATTAATATTAAAAATATGCAAGTATTAGATGTTAAGCAAGATACTTTAGCACAAATTTCTGCAGTAGAATCTGATATTACAAAAACCAAAAATAAAACAAGTGAATATGAAGGATTAACAGAAAATTTGAAAAACATTAGAGCACAAGTACAAGATAATGCAAAAAACAGAAAAATAATTCCTAACTTATTAACAAAAATAATGTTTTCAATTCCACAAGGAGTACAATTAACATCAATAGAAAATACATCTGAAAACCGTATTGTTATAAATGCACAATCACAAAAATATGAACAACTAGGTTATTTTAAGGCAATTTTAAAAACACAAGGAATCTTAACAGATGTAGTTTCAACACCGGGTACAAAAGATGGAAACTTAGTTAAAATTACCATAGAAGGAGTTTTGCCATGAAAAAAGTTTTAATAAGTATTTTAATTATATTATTAATTATCATGGCATATTTCGCAATAATTAAAGGAATAGCCATTGGTAATATAAAGGTATTAAGTTTAGAACAAATAAAACATGAAAATGAAAAGCTTACACAAGAAATTGCTCAAACAGAAATATTAATGAGTACTAATTACCCAGCAAAAACTAACGAGCTAGATACTGACGTTTCTAGTTTACTAAGAGCTAGAGATGAATATTTAGATTTAGCAAGTGTTAGTACAGAAGATGAAATTAAAAAGGCAACTCAAAAGGAAGAATATACAGTAGAATTTTTATTAACAAGTCTTGGTAGACATGCTACTAAAAGAGGTGTTAATTTAAAATATGAAATTTCATCTGGATCTACTTCAGACGTTAATAATATTAACTTTACTGTTTCTGGTACTTATAGCCGTATTATAACATTCTTATCAGATATAGAAGATGATACAGAATTAGGTTTTAGAATTAGAAACTTTAAATTAATACCAGGCGGAGAAAGCTTAACAGCAACATTTTTAGTAACAAATGTTAGTGTTAAACACGAACAGTTAACATCTGAAAACTCTGGCTCATCAGTTGCAGAGGGAAAATCAGCTGAGGCACCTACAAATGAGCAAGAAAATACAAATACTACTGAACAGTAAAATTCAAAAGAAGGAGAAGAATATGATTAAATCAGTTTTAAAAGAAACTTTTATAATGTTATTATTATGTGTGGCAATTGTTTTAGTTTTAGGAGTTATATTTTATGATTATATTCCAGCAAATAAGGCAGTGCCAAATAAACTAGAAGCATATACTACTCCTGAAAATGTTAAAGCAGAAATAGAACAGGAAATAGAAGGATCTAATTTAAACACAGAAGAAACTTTAGTATATGAAATTACAGGCGCAGATCTTTCATTTTATGAAAAAACAAATAGTTATGTATCAGGAAAGCCGGATCCATTTTCAGCAAGTACTACTATAGATGAAAATATAGAAGATGGTGGAACATCTGGAGGAAGCTCTGGTTCCACAAATCAAACAGCAGACCCAAACTCAACAGGAACATACTTTGAAAATACAGGTCTAAAATAATTTTAGGTTATATTTATTTAAATAAATATAAAAATATAACAATAATCTAAAGAGAAAGGAGAAAAAACGTATGAAAAAAACTAATGAAAATGGTATTACCTTAATAGCATTAGTAGTAACAATAGTTGTATTATTAATATTAGCAGGTATTACTATTACTTATGTTTTAGCTGATGGAGGTGTTTTTAAAACGGCACGAGATGCTGCTGATGCACAAGTAGCTGGACAAATCCAAGATTATGCTTCAAATATTCAAGGAGATGTTATGACTCAATGTACAGTAAAAAATGCAGTAGGAGCTAACGCTCTTACCTTCGATCCTGATTGCTCAGATGGTGTATCTTATGCAGAAGCACAAAAATATTTCCCTACAACACTTTATACAGTAATGAAGTCTGCCACAGAAGCGGTAGACACAGATACTGATCAAGCGTTGCCTGTAGCAGAAAAAGCAACGCAAATCACTGACGGGTCAAAGCTATATGTTAAAGCAATTAGTAGCGGAAAAGTATTCGAAGTAACTTATACAAATGGAACAGCAACTGTTGTTGTAACCAAATAATTTAAATATTATATTTTAATAAAAGCAAAAGGCATATGCAAAAAGTGTATATGCCTAAACTTTTATAAATGCCTGTAAAATTTAAGCAAAAAATGAAACAATAAATAAAAAAGGAAAATAGCAAATAAATGGACATATTTTTATATATTATAATCTTCATAATTGGAACATTATTTGGTAGCTTTTTTACTTTAGCAGTATATCGATTACCACTAAAGCAAGACATTACACATAAGCGTTCTTATTGCCCAAACTGTAATCATAAGTTAAGCTTTTTTGATATGATTCCAATTTTAAGTTATATATTTTTAGGTGGAAAATGTAGATATTGTAGACAAAAAATAAGACCAAGATATTTAATTTTAGAAGTTTTATCTGGTATAGTTTTTGTTTTATTTGCTATGTCTATAAAATTAAGTATATATACTACTAATATAAGCACCATAATATATTTTGTATTTGGTTTAATTTATATTGCTACATTATTTATAATTGCTGGAATAGATAAAGAAAATCACAAAATAGAAAAAGGTGTATTATTATTTGGCTATATAATGCAAACTTTATATATAATTTATCTATATATAGTAGAAAAAGATCCTAATGTATATAGATATGTTATATATTTAATAATTGTGCTTATTCTTGTTTTAGTAAACACTTTTTACTTAAGAAAAAAAGTAAAAAGCAGCTACCCATTAGATATATTACTACTTTGTATAATGTTTTTAATGTTTACATATGAAGCAATTAGCATATTAACAATATACTTTACCTTATTAGTAATTGCTATAAGTTTAATTATTAAAAAATTAATTAATATAATACGAAAAAATGTAGATACTAAAGAAGAAAAACCAGTTCCAATTGGCTATTACTTATGTATTACAAATATTATATGCTTAATTTTAGCTAATTATTATATATTTTTTTAAAAAACTTATGAAAGGAATACAATATGAAACTTGCAAAATTAAAATCAAATAAAGCATTTACATTTCAAGACTTAGCAATTGCAATAATAGTTATATGTTTATTTGTTGGTATAATAACTTCTACTTTTATAACAATATATAAAATACAAGCAGAAACAAAACTAGATTCAGTTGCTATGCTTTTTGCAGTTCAAATAATGGAACGTGTAGATAAGTTAGCATATAATGATGTTTCAGAAGAAAATATGAGTAACTTAATTTATAATATGAGAGTAGACTTTGGCATACCAGACAAATTTAGCATTAATATTGAAATAGAACCAGATGATATTACAAATAAACTTGTAAAATCAGTAAATGTAAAATTAGGTTATAACTTTAATAATAAAGATAGAGGTATTTCAATAAAAACATTAAAAATAAAGGAGTTTAAAGAAGAAAGTTAATGAAAAATCAAAAAGGTGTTACATTACTTGCATTAGTTATTTATATTATAGTGGCTACTATTGTTATTTCTATAATTGCATTTATGAGCTCAAGATTTTATTCAAATGTAGATATAATTAAAAGTCAAGATAAATATGCAGTTGAATTTAATAAATTTAATATGTTTTTTGTAAATGATGTAAAAAGTTATAGCGATGCAAAAGTAGAATCTACAAAAATAACCTTTGGAGATGGTAATAACTCTGTTGTTTATGAACTAAGAGGTACAGATATTTATAGAAACGAAACTAAAATAGCAAGTCAAATACAAGCAGCTACGTTTACATCAGGTGAATATAAGGCTGTAAATTCAGATGAACCAGAAGTTGGTATAACAAAAAAGTTAATTAATGTTCACTTAACTATTGGAAAACAAATTGTAGAAGGTACATCTCAAGAAAAAGTAGATAAAGCATTATATACTAAGTTTGATAAAACTATAGAATATGTATTAAAATACTGGTAATTTTATGTAAATAGCGCAAAATTCACTGTTTTAACCAAATATGTAGTATAATAATATTAATACTAAAGATATGGAGGTATGAAATGGACAAACAACCACTAGGAATTGAACTTGTAAAAAAGGGAATTGTTACAGAAAGCAATATTCAACAAGCATTAGATTATCAAAAGGAGCACCCAAGAAAAAAAATAGGAGATATTCTTAATATATTAGGACTTTGCGATTCGTATGTTTTAATTAAAGCAATAGGAGAAATATTAGAAGAAAAAGCTATTTATTTAACAGATGCAGATATAAAAATAACTCCTACAGATTTTATTTCTTTAGATTTAATAAAACAAAATAAAGCAATACCATTTGAAATAGGAGCAGGAAAAATAAAAGTTTGTTTTGCAGATACTTCTAACAAAAGATCTATAGATGTTGTTAGATTATTATTGCTAAACAAAGGCTTAATTATGGAGAAATATATTACTTTTGAAAGTAATATAGATAAATTAATAGATAGCTTTGAAGGAAGTGCATCAGAAGAAATAAATGCAAATGCAGATATTTCTGGATTGGTAGATACTATTATTAAATCTGCTATAGAAAAAAGAGCAAGTGATATTCACATTGAGCCTCAAGAAGATAGTGTAAGAGTTAGATATAGAATAGATGGTAGATTATTTTCAGCAGTACAAATTGATAAAGATAAGCAATCTCAATTAATAGGTAGGTTAAAAGCAATTTCTAATATGCATCAAGAAAAGCAAGAATCTCAAGATGGTAGAATACTTCTTTACCCAGAATATAATATTCGTGTTTCTTCACAAAGAAATGTATATGGAGAAAAATTTGTATTAAGATTATTAAAGAAAAATGCTAATATTAAAAGAATTTTTGAATTAGGATTTCCAGAAGATGAAGAATTAGTTAAAAATAGCTTTAATAAAAGAAATAGTATTACCGTTGTTGCAGCTCCAACTGGAGAAGGTAAAACAACAACACTTTATAGTATTATAGATTATTTAAATAATCCACATATAAATATTACTACAATTGAAGATCCAGTAGAAATTAGAATAGATGGACTAAACCAAATTGAAATAGATGCTAAAGAAAGTTTTTCAGATGCGTTAAGAACTGTTTTAAGACAAGACCCAGATATTATACTAGTAGGAGAAATTCGTGATAAAGAAACAGCAGAAATTGCAATGCAAGCAGGTCAAACAGGACACTATGTTTTATCTACAATACATACAATAGACAGTATAGAGGTTATTACAAGACTTAGAAAAATAGGTATATCTAATTATGATATTGCTAGTATTTTAGCAACATCAGTTTCTCAAAGATTAGTTAGAAGAATATGCCCTCATTGTGCAAAAGAAAGAGATTTTAGCGAAAAAGAAATTGAAATTATAAATAAAATTGGAGAAAAATATAACGTTAAATTTGATTTAAAAGGCAAAAAAACTTATGAAGCTGTAGGTTGTAAACATTGCAATCAAAGTGGTTACTTAGATAGAATTGGTATTTTTGAAATACTAAATATTAATGACGAAATTAAGGAATTAATTTCAAATAATAGCTCTAGTATGGAAATAAGAAAAGCTGCATTAGAATTAGGCTATAAACCACTAATTGTAGATGGAATTTATAAAGTATTAAGTGGAGTTACTACTTTAGAAGAATTAAATAATAAACTAGTTATTTATTAATACATAGGAGGAAAACAATGATTGATATAGAAAAAGTCTTAAATGAGGCTGTAAAAAAAGATGCTTCAGACGTACATTTAATTCCAGGTATTAAACCTATTTTAAGAATCAGAAGGGATTTAGTAACAGTAGAAGACTCTGAAGAATTAACAAATGAAGATATGTCAGAAATTTATGATTATTTTGTAAGAGGAAATGTAGATAAAGATAAAGTTTATAGAGAAACTAAAAAATTAGATTCTTCTTATGTATTTGGAGATATTAGACTAAGGGTTAATATTTCTACAGTAGATGATGTGCCAGTAGTAGTACTAAGACTTATAAAAAATACACTTCCAAAGTATGAAGATTTAGGTGTACCAGATATTGTTAGAAGAATGATGAACCAGCCACAAGGTTTAATATTAGTAACTGGTAAAACAAACTCTGGTAAAACAACTACATTAAATGCCCTTATTAATGAAATAAATGAAAGTCAAAGTAAAAAAATATTAACTTTGGAAAACCCTGTAGAATATAAACATAAATGCAAAAAATCAATTATTGTACAAAAAGAAATAGGTGTAGGAAGAGATTGTTTAGATTATAGTAGTGGTGTTAAAAACTCTTTAAGAGAGGACTGCGATATCTTAATCATAGGAGAGATTCGTGATAAAGAAACTATGGAAGCAGCAATAGAAACAGCAGAAGCAGGTCACTTAGTAATAGGAACACTTCATACAAAATCTTGTGCAGAAACCATAGATAGAATGATTAACTTCTATGATGTACGTGATCAACAAACTATAAAATATTTAATAGCCTCACTATTAAAATTAGTAGTATCTCAAAGATTGTTAAAAGGTAAAGACGGCTCACTTGTTTTAGTACCAGAAGTAATGGTAGTAGATAACATTGTATCAGGTATAATTCGTAAAGATAAAATTAGCGTTTCAGAAATAGAAGATGCTATACAAAGTAATTCAGATAAAGGAAGTATTGGTTTAATAAATTCACTTGCCGAACTATTTGTAGCAGATAAAATTACATTAGATCAAGCTAAATCACAAATAGAAGAAAAAAATATTGAAACTTTAAATAGAACAATTATGCAATTAAAAATTAAAAAAGATAGTGCGGAAAAATCAAAAATTAATAATTAATATAAACAAAAGGAGATGATAATGTGCCAGAATATATGTACAGAGCTGTTACTAAACAAGGACAAATTGTTAGGAACAGAGTAGAGCAACCTAGTAAAAATAATTTAATAAAAATGCTAAAAAATAATGATTTACTTCCTATTGAAGTAATACAAATAGGCTATAAAAGTAGAAAATCAAAAGCAAATAGAAGAAATGTTATAGATATAGATGAAGTTATGCAAGCCTCTAACTCTGCAACTATTATGCAAGGAAGAACTGCTAATAAGCAAACTGCAAGAGAAAAATTTAATATTGCTTTATCTGTTGGACAAAGAATTACTGAAAGAGATCTTATTGTATTTACGCAAAATTTCTATTTATTAAAAAAGGCTAACTTCAATAATATTCATGCTTTAAATACACTTATAAGTAGTACAGAAAACCTTTCTTTTAAAGGTGTAATAGAAGATATTTTAGCAGGTGTAGAAGCTGGAGAATATATGTATACTACAATGGAGTATTATTCAGATATTTTCCCATACATTTATATAAATATGATTAAAGTAGGAGAGCTTTCAGGTTCACTTACAAAATCTTTAGAGCAAGCAGTAAAATACCTAGATGACACAACAACAAGAAATAGAAAAATAAAAAGTATTTTAATTCCAAATATTGGCCAATTTGTTGCAATAATTGCATTATTAATTATAGGAACAATATATGTATTACCTTCTATTCAAGATGTATTTATGCAAATGGGTAGTAGTGCTACTTTGCCAGGAATTACGCTATGGTTTATGGACTTTTTAGATTGGCTTATGGCATATTGGTATTTACCGGTTGGCGTTATTTTAGCAATAATAGGTGGCATAATTGCTTATATAAATACTCCAAAAGGAAAGTACAATTGGCATTACTTTAAATACAAAGCACCTGTTTTTGGAAGATTAATATTTGGTATAGACTTTTCAAGATTAATGAGAGCAATGCTTTTAAACTTACAAAATGGAATGAGAATTCAAGAAGCATTAGAGGTTAGTAAAAGTGTAATTAAAAACTATGTAATGCTATCAATAATAGAAACCTCTATTAACAATTTACTTATTGGTGGTTCATGGATTGAGCCATTTGAAAACTCAGGATTATGTAGGTCAATGGAAATTGAAATGTTAAAGATAGGTATGCAAACAGACCTTCCAGAAATGATGGAAAAATTATTAGACTACATGGATGTAGATATTCAAGAAAGCCTAAACAAGATAATGAAAGTATTACCAGAAATTTCTTACTTATTCGTTGGAATAGTATTAATATTCTTAGTAGTAGTAGTACTTGTACCATGTATCCAATTATACATGGGCAACTGGTTAATCGATGCATTAGTATAAGGGACAGTCCCTTTTTCCCCTTTTGGGTAATTAGGGACAGGTCCTTTTTTCTTTGGGGACAGGTCCAATTGCTTGTTTTTAAGCACTTGGGGACAGGTCCAAAATGCTTTTGTATATGTACCTAATGCGACAAGACACCTGAGGGACAGGTACAAAATAGGCAACATGACGCTTTTGTGATTATAGACACAGGTTATATACAATTTAGAAAGGATGCATATACTATTTAGAAAGGATGCAATTAATTATGAAAATAGGAATTGATATTGGTGGAAGCCACATTGGAATTGGCTTAGTAAATGAAAATGGAAAAATAATAAAAAAATATGAAACAGATATAAAAATAAAAGAAAGTAATATAGCTAAATTTATAGAAAACTACATTATAGAAATAATTACAAAAATAAAAGAAAATTACAGTATTGAGCTAATTGGCATAGCATGTGCAGGAACGCCAAAGAATGGCAAAATTACTTCTATGGTAAATTTAAAATTAAAAGAATTAGATATTACTAGCATTATAAAGAAAGCATATAATGGTCAAATAATAGTAAGAAATGATGCTAAATGTGCTGCATTAGCAGAAAAAACTTATGGTAGCCTAAAAAAATATCATGACTGTGTATTTTTATGCTTAGGAACTGGAATTGGTGGAAGTGTATTTATTGAAAATAAGCAGTTACAGCCTATTAGATACCCAGCATTTGAAATAGGACATATGATTATAAATAAAAATGGAAAGCTTTGTAATTGTGGCAAAAGAGGTTGCTTTGAAACTTATTGCTCTATAAAAAGATTAAAGAATAGATTAATAAAAGAATTAGGGCTAAATAAAGAGATTCCAGCTAAAGATTTATTAAAAATATTAAATACTAAAAAAGAAGATGAAAAGCTTCAAAAAATTATAAAAGAATATATAAATAATTTAATTGTAGGACTTTCTAATATAATAGACATATTTGAGCCACAAGCAATTTCAATTGGCGGCAGTTTTGTTTATTTTGAAAATATTTTATATAAAGAATTATTAAATGAATATAATAAAAAAAGATATGTTTTTAATAAAGAAAAATTACCAGAACTAAAACTTGCTACATTAGGAAATGATGCAGGAATTATTGGTGCAGTATTGGGGACAGGTCCAAGTGCTTGTTTTTAAGCTATTAGGGACAGGTCAGTAGTATCGGGCCAATCCATTTTTCGGCCTTGTTATAATTTGAAACAGGCTAAAAACTTCTTGTACAAGTAGTTAACATAAATAATTTGACAAAATCAAAAAAAAACGTTATAATAAATAACAGTTATTACCAATTTTGGTAAAGAGGAGATTTATATATATTAAAAAGCAAAGTAAAATATTAAAAATAAAATAAAAATATGTTTAATGTGCGGCATTTAAATTAAACATATATGTTTTATTTAATAAAAAATATTTATTTTATATTGTTTTTAGTTTAAAAAATAAAAAAATAGTAAATCATAGAAATAGTAAAAATGATTTATTTGTTTTTGTAGTTTATTAAAATATATAAATTGAAAAGCAAAGAAAAAGGAGAGATAAAAAAATAATGTTAACAAATGAAAGACATCAAAGTAATATAAAAAGCAAAACTGATACTATTACAGACAAAAGAAGAAATAATTATAAAAATTCTAGACTAGACTCTAAAAATCTAGATTCTAAAAAAGAAAACAATGCTCAAAATATACTTATGCAAGAGCAAAGTAGACCAAAACAAACAAGAACTGAGCATACAAGGAGCGAACAAACAAAAACTACACATTCTAGGTTATCGGAAAAGAAATCATTAGATGAAAAACTTAAATTTGAATTTAAAAAAGAAAGTTTAAAAATTATTCCTTTAGGTGGATTAGAAGAAATAGGAAAAAATATTACAGTTTTTGAATATGGAAATGAAATTATACTTGTAGACTGCGGATTAGAGTTTCCTGAAGATGACATGCTAGGTGTAGACCTAGTAATACCAGATATAACTTATCTAGAAAGAAATAAAGAAAAAATCAAAGGTTTAGTAATTACTCATGGGCATGAAGATCACATAGGGGCAATACCATATATATTAAAACAAATTAATATTCCTATTTATGCAACTAAATTAACTGTTGCTTTAATAAAAAATAAATTAGAAGAACATAATCTAGAAAAAACTGCCAAAATACATGTTGTTGAGCAAGGAAAAACAATTAATTTTGGAAAAATAAAAGTAGAATTTATTAGAAGTAATCATAGTATACCAGATTCTGTTATGCTTGCTATTCATACACCAGTAGGAATTGTTCTTCACACAGGAGATTTTAAGATTGATTATACTCCAATTGATGATAAAGTAATAGATCTAGGAAGAATAGCAGAACTAGGTAATAAAGGAATTTTAGCATTGCTTTCAGATAGTACAAACAGCGAAAGAAAAGGTTTTACAATGTCGGAAAGCTCTGTTGGAGAAGTATTTGATAAGCTATTTTTAAACAACACAAAAAGAATTGTTGTTGCAACCTTTGCTTCTAATGTTCACCGTGTACAACAAATTGTAAATTCATCTATAAAATATGGTAGAAAAATTGCCGTATGTGGTAGAAGTATGATGAATATGATAGATGCCGCTATTGAATTAGGGTATATTAATGTACCAGAAAATACTTTTATTGATATAGATAATATAAAAAATTACCGTGATGATCAATTAGTTATAATTACAACTGGTAGTCAAGGCGAGGCAATGTCTGCACTTACCAGAATGGCAAATGGAGAACACAAAAAAGTAACAATTACACCAAATGATATGGTTATTATTTCTGCAACTCCAATACCAGGAAACGAAAAGCTAGTATCTAAAGTAATAGATGAATTAATGAAAATAGGTGCAACTGTTATTTATAGCTCACTAGAAGATATTCACGTATCTGGCCATGCTTGCCAAGAAGAGCAAAAATTAATATTAACTTTAGCAAGACCAAAATACTTTATGCCAGTTCATGGTGAATATAGACAGCTTATTGCACATGCAGAAACAGCTAAAAAAGTTGGAATTGAGCCTAAAAATATTTTTATAATGTCAAATGGTAAAACATTAGAATTAAATGAAAATGAAGCTAAAATTACTACTTCAGTACCAAATGGCAAAATATTAGTAGATGGTTTAGGAATAGGAGACGTTGGAAATATTGTTTTAAGAGATAGACAGCATTTATCACAAGATGGCTTAATTGTTATTGTAATGACAATGGATTCATCTACAGGAGAAATAGTTTCTGGACCAGATGTAGTTTCAAGAGGATTTGTTTATGTTAGAGAATCTGAAAACTTAATGGATGATGTGAAAAGAGTAGCAAGGGAAGAAGTTAAAAGATGTGAAGAAAATCATATTCGTGATTGGTCTACTATAAAAACTAATGTAAAAGATACTTTAAGAGATTATATTTTTGAAAAAACAAAACGTAACCCAATGCTTTTGCCTATTATTATGGAAGTATAATATAAAAAAACATATTTGAGAGGAATGATTTAAAAAATGGATTATAAAGAATTAGCAGATTTGATTTTTCCAGATGCAAAGGAAATATCATATTATGAAGAAAAATATCCAGAAAGAAATTTACCAGAAGATGCTATTGTTACAAGATTTGCACCAAGCCCAACAGGATTTGTTCATGTTGGTGGCTTAATGCAATGCGTTATAAATAGACAGCTTACAAACCAAACTAAAGGAGTTTTTCTACTAAGAATAGAAGATACAGACCAAAAACGTGAAATTGAAAATGGTGTGGCACAAATTGTAAATGCAGTTAAAGATTTTGGCATAGAATTTGATGAAGGAATGATAAACGAAACAGAAGAAAAAGGTTCTTATGGACCATACAAACAAAGTAACAGAGCACCTATTTATCAAGCCTATGCTAAATATTTAATTGAGCAGGGAAGAGCATATCCATGCTTTGCAACACCAGAAGAACTAGAAGAAATGAGAAAAAAGCAAGAAGCAGCTAAAATTAGAACAGGTTATTATGGCGTTTGGGCAACATACCGTAACTTACCAGTAGATGAAGCGGCCAAAAAAATAAAAGCAGGAATTCCATACATTATTCGTTTTAAATCAATGGGAAGCGAAGAGAGAAAAATAAGACATCATGATGTTATTAAAGGAAATATTGATTTTCCTGAAAATGACCAAGATATAGTTATTATTAAAGCGGATGGCCTTCCTACATATCACTTTGCACATGCAGTAGATGACCATTTAATGAGAGTAACACATGTAATTCGTTCAGATGAATGGGTTTCATCTATACCATTACATTTAGAGCTATTTAAAACATTAGGCTTTAAAACACCAAAATATTGCCATTATGCTCCTATATTAAAAGAAGAAGATGGCAAAAAACGTAAAATTAGCAAAAGAAAAGATCCAGAAGCTGCAGTAAGCTATTATCATGAAGAAGGTATTCCAGCAAAAGCAGTTTGCGAATATTTAATTAATATTGGAAACTCTAATTTTGAAAGTTGGAGAAAAGCAAATCCAGATTCACCAATGTCAGATTTTAAATTTGAAATAAACAAAATGAGCGTAAGCGGTGCAATATTTGACTTAGTAAAATTACTAGATGTTTCTAAAAATGTAATTTCTAAATATACAAAAGAAGAAATGTATAATGAAGTTTTAGAATGGGCAAAAAGATATGATAGCGAGCTTGAAAAATTATTAGAAAATAAAGAATATTCTCTTAAAATCTTTGGAATAGAAAGAGGAAACGCTAAGCCAAGAAAAGATATTTCTAAATGGTCTGATGTTAAAAATGCAATTATTTATATGTATGATGAAGAATTTTTCAAACAAGATTCAGACTTTGAATATGCTAAAATAAATGATAAAAATGAAATCAAAAAAATATTAAGCTTGTACTTAGAAAAATATTTTAACATAAATGATGATAAGCAAACTTGGTTTGATAAAATGAAAGATTTATCAGAAGAATTAGGCTATGCAAGAGAAGTAAAAGAGTATAAACAAAACCCAGAAAAATGGCCAGGACATGTTGGAGATATTAGCACAGTTTTAAGAGTAAGCCTTACTGGAAGACAAAATACACCAGATCTTTATGAAATTATGCAAGTTTTAGGAAAAGCAAGTATAGAAAAAAGAATTCAAAAAATAATTAGCTAAAATGTAAAAATGGAAGGTAAATTATTAAAAATATGGAGTATAATATTGGAGATATTGTTAGAACTAAAAAAGAGCATCCTTGTGGTAGCAAACTTTGGGAACTAACAAGAGTAGGTGTAGATTTTAAATTAAAATGTTTAGGCTGTGGACATATAGTTACTATGGAAAGGCAAAAGGCATTAAAGGCAATTACTAAAAATATAACTAATGAAAATAGTAAATAATAAAAGAGGTGGCTAAATGCCACCTCTAATTTTGTAAGGATTAGCCGGAAACAGGAATGGCTCCGTGGCATCCCTGCAAAAATGTTCTTGCAGTGCCATTGGAAACATTAAGGGAGTCTTCCTGAATATAAACTGTTGATTCTTCAACTTTGGATAAATCCTGTGAAGCAACAAGCTGACTCGGAAAATTCTTACGAAATGCATCAAAAGCATTCATCGCACAATCGTGGTCAGCAAAGCGGACAATTACATACTTCCGGTTTCTTGACATATATATGTCCTCCTTAAGATATTCTCCACTTGGGAGTTACTATATATTATACTCTTACTTTGACAAAAAATCAACTAAAATAGTAAATTTATTTATATTAAATAGTAAATTTATTTATATTAAATATTTAAGCTATTTTCAATCACTTCCCAAACTCTTTCTGTGTATATTTTCTTTTCAGAAGAAAATGGAAGAAACTCTAAATCTCTTAAAGGATTTAAATTCTCTTGCAAAGATTTAACATATTCATCAACCTTTGTAATAGCAATTTTATCAGCTTTATTTGCAATTACTATACAAGGAAGATTTGTTTTGAAAATGTAGTCATACATTAATTTATCATTTTCAGTAGGAGCGTGTCTAATATCAACTAAAAAAATAATAAGTGCAATATTTTTGCTTGTTTGTAAATATTGTTCAATAAAATTTCCTACTTTTTCTTGTTCTTGTTTAGACATTTTACTAAAGCCATATCCAGGTAAATCTACAAAATAAAATTTATTGTCCATATTATAAAAATTAATTTGTCTTGTCTTTCCAGGTTCGCTACTAGTTCTTGCAAGCTGTTTACGATTTAGCAAAGTATTTATAAAAGAAGACTTTCCAACATTAGACTTTCCAACTAACACAAGCTGTGGCAAATTATCGTTAGGGTATTGCTTAGGACTTACAGCTGAAATTTTAAACTCTGGATTTTTAATTATCATAATTAAATACCTCTTATCTTTCTAATTCTTCTTGCAAATACATATCTAATAAATTAGAGATGTTTCTTGAACTTTTTTGTAATGTTTCTGCAAGTTCTCTTAAGTCAACATGAGTAGGATCAGAAACAAATGCTCTAATTTTACCATAAGGAGATGAACATAATTGCTGAAAATGTCCTAATTTAACCCAATTATCTATTAGTTCTATTTTCCTTAACTTTCCCGTTGCAATATAATGATTTAAAATTCCAGATATATTGTTAATAATAACACTTGCTGGAATATATTCTGATGCCATATAATATTTCATAAAAAGTGCTTTTAAAGTTTCATAATAAGAAGCAAACTTCCCAATAACCCTACCTTTTTCAACAATAGGAACTGCAGACATATTGAAAAAAGAATCAGTAATAAATTCTCTTATAGAATAAGGAATTTTGCTAATTTTATTTTGCATATCACCATATTTTTCAAAATCTCTTGCTGTCATATAAAAAGCATAAGTTATATGTCTATTTTCTGCTTCCATTGCATAGATGCCATTTGGTCTATAGATAGTATAAACATAAGCATTGCCACTTTTTTGGGAATCAAAAATTTTCGCAAAAGTACCATCGCCATTATCACAGTATAAAGTAGCAGCTCCATCTTTAAACAAATATTCTTCTACTACTTTATTATCATTTAATTCATATACCATAGCATCTGGTATTATTTCTTCATTATCTTCTAAAAATTCTTTACCATCTTCTAAAGATTTTCTTAATGAAGATGGCAGTAATTTTTCTTTTCTTATGTTACGAAAACTATATTGATTTACTTTGTTCATTGCTAAATATCCTTTACTTTTTAGGTCTTAAAATTTTAGTACCACCCATATATGGCCATAAAACTTCTGGAATAGTAATGCTTCCATCTTCCTGATAGTGATTTTCTAAAAATGCAATTAACATACGAGGTGGAGCAACTACAGTGTTATTTAAAGTATGTGCGTAATAATTTCCTTTTTCACCTTTAATACGAATTCCAAGACGTCTAGCTTGTGCATCTGTTAAATTAGAGCAGCTACCAACTTCAAAATATTTTTGTTGTCTTGGGCTCCATGCTTCAACATCACAGCTTTTAGCCTTTAAATCTGCTAAATCTCCACTACAGCACTCTAATGTACGAACTGGAATTTCCATACTTCTAAATAATTCTACTGTATAAGACCATAATTTTTCATACCATTTATAGCTATCTTCTGGTTCGCAAACAACTATCATTTCTTGTTTTTCAAATTGGTGAATACGGTAAACGCCACGTTCTTCAATACCATGTGCACCTTTTTCTTTTCTAAAACATGGAGAATAAGATGTCATAGTATATGGCAAGTTTTCTTTTGGTAAAATTTGATCTTTAAATTTACCAATCATAGAATGTTCACTTGTACCAATTAAATACAAATCTTCACCTTCAATTTTATACATCATAGCATCCATTTCTTCAAAGCTCATAACACCTGTTACTACATTACTACGAATCATAAAAGGTGGAACACAATAAGTAAATCCTTTGCTAATCATAAAATCTCTAGCATAAGAAATAACAGCAGAGTGAAGTCTTGCAATATCTCCCATTAAGTAATAAAAACCGTTTCCTGCAACTCTACGTGCACTATCTAAATCAATTCCTTCTAGCGCTTCCATAATATCTGTATGGTAAGGAATTTCATAAGAAGGAACAATAGGATCTCCAAATTTTTGAATTTCAACATTTTGACTATCATCTTTTCCGATAGGTACAGATTCGTGAATAATATTTGGAATTTTCATCATTCTTTCAGTAATTTGCATTCCATATTCTTCTTCTAGCTTTTCATTTTCAAGTAATTTTTCGTTGATTTCTGAAACTTGCTTTTTTATATTTTCCGCTTCTTCTTTTTTACCTTGTTTCATTAAATTGCCAATTTCGCTACTTAGTGAATTTCTTTTGCTCCTTAATTCATCACCATTTAATTTTGCTTCACGATTCTTTGCATCTAATTCAATTACTTCATCTACTAAATGAAGCTTATGATCTTGAAATTTTTTCTTAATGTTTTCTTTAACAACATCTGGATTTTCTCTTAAAAATTTAATGTCTATCATTTTAATTTCCTCCTTAATTGGTTATTTTCAAAATCTATTTTTAGGAAAGCACACTTTCCATAGAAACAACTTTTAGAATAAAGCTATTTTAACACTTTATTTGATATTTTTCAATCCTATTTAAATAAAACATGAAATAAATGGGAATAATAGCTACTAGTTACAGTTAATTATAAATTTTAGAGTAGCCACTTGCTTCATTATATATGTTTTTTCGTGCTTTAGCCCTAGAAAAAACATATATAATACGTTGGGCGCGTGGCGGATAATTTTAAGGCTGTGAATTGTAACATGAAAGGCCTACAATGAATTTTATTTTAGAATTTTTAAAATTTATTTTTTACACAACAATAATTGTATTAATATCTAAATATTTTTTAGTAACAGTTTTAAGAAACTTAGCAGAGAGTTTAAATTTAAAACCAAAAACAGTGGGAAACATTTCTGGAATAGCTACATCTGTGCCAGAATTATTAACAGTGTCTTTTTCTGCATTTACAGGTCTAATTTCTGTAAGTAGTTATAATATTATAAGTTCTAATGTTATAAATTTAATTCAGTACTTAGCTACAATATTTTTAAATAAAAATCAAAGAATTCTAAGTAAAAAAGCAATTAAAATAGATTTAATTATGGCTATTTTTACAATTATTATTCCAGTATTATTTTTTATATTTAAAATAGATTTTTCTATTCAAATTGTTCCAATATTTGTGCTACTACTGTTGCTTTTTTACTTTATAAATAATAATTCTCATAAATTATACTTAAACAAAACCACTCAGCAAGAAAAGAAAATACAAGAAGAACAAAAATGGGTAAAAGGAAAGAAAAAAATAGTTATAAAAAATATTGTATTTTTAATTTTTATATCAATTTTTCTTTATTTTATTGGAAATTTACTAAGTAATACATTAGAAAATTTAAATTCTATTTTTAATGTACCAGAGTGGTTTATAGGTATTTTACTTGGCTTTATAACAAGCATACCAGAACTAATTACTTTTTTAGAAGCCCAAAAACATTACAAATTAAATAAACAAAATTTAGAAGATGGCGTAATAGAAGCTACTAATAATTTGCTAACTTCTAATATTGTAAATTTATTTGTAATACAATCACTTGGAATTATAATATATAGCATTGTTGAATAGAAAAATAAAAATTGGTATATAATACTAAAAGTTTTAACAAGCATGTTTTAAAGGAGATGAATAAATATGTACGAAAATTTCCAAAAAGAAAGTTTATTTATTGAAAAAACAGCCGAAGAAAAGAAAGTTGAATTAATTACAAGCGTATTAAAATCAAAAAAAGAATTAGATTTAGCTATAAAAAATTTTGAAACTGCAGAAGCAGGATTAGTTGATTATTATATTTATCAAATTAAGGCAAGCAAAAGCAAGTTAGACTTTTTAGTAAATAAAGCAAGAAAAGTAGGAATTTCTTTAAATATGATTGAAGAATTATATTTTAGAACAAATCAAGTAGGATAGTTTGTCATATTTGTCCAAGTTATATCATAATGATTAATAAAGGCGTGGTGATATAATTTGGATTTTTTTAATGCTTTTATTATTTTAGGTTGTATATTTGCTTTTTGGATAATAGGGAAAATTTTTTCTATTCCACTAAAAGCCATTGGAAGGCTTATATTAAATTCAGTTTTAGGAGGACTTCTAATTTTTATAATAAACCTAATAGGGCAAATATTTAGCTTTCATATAGGGCTTAATGTAGTAACATCTTTGTTAGTAGGTATTTTAGGAATTCCAGGAGCAATATTATTAATTATTTTAAAGGTTTTTATTTAAAAGTTAAATGAAATCTAACAAAGCTAAAAATCAAATAAGATTCTATGGAGATTTATTAGCTAACTTGCTTAAATAGTACTAGTTTTCTTGTTTTTCAAATGCCCGTTGCAGAAGAGAACTCAAAGAAGTAGAGTCAGAACGGGACCTTTCAAAACTGCGAAAAATAGTACTATTTAAGCGGGTTAATTATAAAACCCTTAATTTATAACTACAAAGACCATAATTTAGCCAATGCCCCTTGAATTTTACATAAAAACAATATATAATATTTGCATAACTCTTTGTTATCCTTGTATGTTATTTCGTACAAGGTTTTAAATAGATGTTCCAACAATAAACTATTAAAGGAGGACAAAATAATGATCACGGCAATAGTTGGAACACAATGGGGAGATGAAGGAAAAGGTCGCATTTGCCACCATGAAGCGCAAAGAGCAAAAATGGTGGTACGGTGCGCTGGAGGAAACAATGCTGGGCATACAGTAGTCTATGAAGGCGAAAAGTATGCACTTCATTTGTTACCTTCATCCATTATCAATCCTTACGTGTTATCTGTCATCGGCACAGGCACAGTCATTGACCCCAAGGCTCTTATTGAGGAAATTGAAAACCTAAGAAACAAAGGAGTCTACATTGAACCTGATAATCTCGTTATAAGTAATCGAGCTCATGTGACTATGAATATTCACATTGTTCTCGACAAAGTAATGGAGACTCTCAGGAAAAGCAAAAAGATTGGAACAACCGGCAAAGGAATAGGACCTACCTACAGCGACAAAGCAAGCAGAATTAACATTCGTATGTGTGACTTAATTGGAGACTATGAAACTTTAAAAGAGAAGATTAGTCTCATAGTGAAAGTCCACAAACCACTCGTAGAATCTGTAGGGGATTTGACTTATCATGATCAAGATGCTGTCAAAAAACTTACAGATGAGTATTACGAATATGGCAAACAGCTTGCTGAATTCGTTCAGGACACAAAGCCAATCGTCTACAACTGCAGAAAAGAAGGCGGTAATATTATTATGGAGGGTGCACAGTCTACGTTCTTAGATATAGACCAAGGCAGCTATCCAGATGTTACCTCTTCTAACTGTTTGGCAAGCGGTTGCTGCGCAGGTGCAGGAATAGGCATCACCCAGGTTGATGAAGTTATTGGCGTAATGAAAGCCTATACTTCTCGCGTAGGAGAAGGCCCATTCCCCACAGAGCAAAAAAATGACATTGGTGACCGCATACGTTTCTTGGGGCATGAATATGGCACTACTACTGGGCGCCCAAGAAGGTGTGGCTGGCTGGACTTAGTGATGATTAGTGATGCAGTAGAGCTTAATGGGTGCACTGCACTTGCTTTAAATCACTTAGACACCATAGGAAAGTTTGACGAAATCAAGGTCTGCTGTGGATATAACTATCATGGAAAATTCATTCAGCATGTCCCGGTAGACCATGAAAACTGCAAGCCTTGCTATGAAACTCTTAAAGGTGGGTGGAACACAGAAGGTGCCACCACTTTGGAGGAAATTGGCGAAGATGCAGTAAAATTCGTCGAACTTATCGAGGACTACACCAAAGTGCCTGTGGTATACATCGGCATTGGCCCTGATGCTAGCCAAATCATCATAAGGTAACATCTATTTAAAAAGTCTCTTTTAAAGGGAAACAAAAATCACCTTAAGCTTAATGCTTTAAGGTGATTTTTGAATTTTTATTCTACAGTAACAGATTTTGCTAAATTTCTTGGCTTATCTACGTCTAGACCTTTATTTTTAGAAATATAGTAAGCCAAAAGTTGAAGTGGAATTACTGAAAGTACAGGTGATATTAAATTATTAGTTTCAGGTATATTTATAATAAAATCAAAATTATTATTAGTTAATCTTTGGTTTGTAATTACTAAAGTTTTAGCACCTCTTGATACTACTTCTTGAATATTACTAATAGATTTATCTACTAAATTACTATCTGTTAAAATTCCAATAACTGTAACATCATTTTCAATTAATGCAATTGGACCATGTTTTAGTTCTCCAGAGGCATATGCTTCAGAATGAATATATGAAATTTCTTTTAGTTTTAAAGAGCCTTCCATAGCTACATAATAGTCATTTCCTCTGCCTAAGAAATACATATCTTTTTCAGTATAAATCTTATTAGCAAATTCCTTAATTTCAGTAACTTCATTTAATACAGCTTCTATTTTAGATGGAAGATCTAATATATCAACTTTTAAGCTATCTAAAACATCTTTTTTACAGCTTTCTAAATTTTCTGCAAAATACATAGCCAAAATTACTAGCAATATTATTTGAGATGTATAAGCTTTTGTAGAAGCTACAGCAATTTCTGGCCCTGCGTGCGTATATATAGTGTAATCTGAGACTCTGGTTATAGAACTTCCAATTACATTAGAAATTGCTATAGTTTTAGCTTTCTTTTCTTTTGCTAATTTTAATGCTGCTATTGTGTCTGCAGTTTCTCCAGATTGACTAATAAATATGCAAAGTGTATTTTCATCAATAATAGGATTTCTATAGCGAAATTCAGATGCAATATCTACCCCTGTAGGAATATTACATAGTTTTTCAATTGCTACTTTACCAACTAAGCCTGCATGCATTGCTGTACCACAAGCTACTATATAAATTTTATTAACTGTTTTTAAATATTCTTTGCTTATATTAATATCATCAAAACAACATTTTTCACCTAATTTAAATCTTGTTCCAATTGTTTCGCGAATAGAATTTGGTTGTTCATATATTTCTTTTAGCATATAGTCTTCATAGCCACTTTTTTCAGCAGCAGTTGCATCCCATTCAATATTTTTAACAGCTTTACTATGCTCAACTAAAGAATTATCAAAAAATTGAATATGGTCATTGTAAATTACAGCATATTCATAATCATCTAACAAATAAAAATTCTTTGTATATGACAAAATAGCTGGAATATCAGAAGAAATAAAATTTTCTTCCTTACTTGTTCCAATTACTAAAGGGCTATCTTTTCTAACTACAATTACTCTATCAGGGTATAAGTTAGAAATAACTTCAATAGCATAGCTACCTTTTAAGTCATCAACAGCAGACTTTACTGCTCTTAAAAACTTGTCATCATCAGAAATACCATTTGTATAATAGTAATGAATTAAATTAGGAATTACCTCTGTATCTGTTTGAGATAAAAACTTATAGCCTTTGCTACATAAAAATTCTTTTAATTCATTATAATTTTCAATTATTCCATTATGTACAACTGCAAATTGTTTGCTATTATCTAAATGTGGGTGAGAGTTTTCTTTTGATGGCTTTCCATGAGTTGCCCACCTAGTATGTGCAATTCCAATAGAACTTACTAATGTATCTATTTCTGGCATTTTTCTTAAATTAGTAACTCTACCTTTATCTTTTAATACACAAATTTCATTATTTTCAATTACAGCAATACCTGCTGAATCATATCCTCTATATTCTAAACTTAATAGTCCATTTATTAAAACAGGAGTAGCTTTTTTATTTCCAATATATCCTACAATTCCACACATAAGTACCTCCTTATAAATTATAACTATACATACTATATTACTATAAAAAATAAAATGTGTCAAAAAATTGTAAAAATTTAGTATTTGTGCTACAATACATATAGTAAAAGGGGGCTACTATATTGTTTGATATAGAAGAAGAACTTAAAAAATTGCCAAGTAAACCTGGTGTTTATATTATGAAAGATAAAAACGACCATATTATTTATGTTGGAAAAGCCATATCTTTAAAAAACCGTGTTAGGCAGTACTTTAGAAAAACTAATAAAACAAAAAGAATTGAAAATATGGTAGCTTTAATAGATCATTTTGAATATATTGTTACAGATAATGAATCAGAAGCCTTAATTTTAGAGTGTAATTTAATTAAAAAAAATATGCCCAAATTTAATGTTTTACTTAAAGATGATAAAACATATCCATATATAAAAATAAATGTAAAAGCAGATTTTCCAGACATATATTTAACACGTAAAATTTTAAATGATGGGGCTAGATATTTTGGACCTTATGCAAGCAGTGGTAGCGCAAAAGAAATGATAGACTTTATTAAATCTAAATTTCAAATTAGGCAATGTAAAAATTTTAAATATAAAAATAGGGCATGCTTAAATTATCATATAAAAAAATGCAGCGGACCATGTATAGGTAAAATTTCAAAAGAAGATTATAGAAAGCAAATAAATCAAATTATTAGTTTATTAGATGGAGATACAATACAAGTTGTAAAAGAGTTAACACAAGAAATGAAAGAAGCATCTCAAAATTTAAATTACGAAAAAGCAGCAGAAATTAGAGATAAAGTACTTGCAATTCAAAAAATTACAGAAGAAAGGCAAAAAGTATCAAATATATCAGAATTTGATATTGATGTTATAGGAATTGCAAGAAGTGCAATAGAAGTATGTATAGAATTATTTTTAATTCGTGATAGAAAAATGATAGAAAGACACCATTACTTTTTTGAAGACTTACAAGATGAAGAAGATAGTGAAATACTTTCTAACTTTATAAAACAATATTATATAGATAGTATGCTATTTCCTAATAAAATAATGATAAAAGAAGATATTGAAGATAAAAAAATAATTGAAGAATGGCTTTCACAGCAAGCTGGAAGAAAAGTAGAAATAAAGGTTCCACAAAAAGGTGAAAAGCTAAAATTAGTTGAAATGGCAGAAAAAAATGCAGAAATTACTCTTAAAAATAAAGAAGGAGAAAAATACAGTGTAATAAAAGAATTAAAAGAAGTTTTACACTTGAAAAAAATGCCAAGAAAAATTGAAGGGTATGATATTTCAAACTTATCTGGCCAGTATATTGTTTCTGCTATGTGTGTTTTAAAAGATGGAGAGATAAATAAAAGTTTATCTCGTAAATTTAAAATAAAAAGTGCATTAGACCAAGATGATCCAAAATGTATTTGGGAAGTTATAAAAAGAAGACTTCATCATTCTGTAGAAGACCCAACAGGAGCATTTGGAAGCCTCCCAGATGTAATTTTTGTAGATGGTGGTATAACTCAAATAAAAGCAGCTAAACAAGCAATTTCAGAGCTAAAATTATCTATTCCTGTTTATGGAATGGTAAAAGATAGTAGGCACCGTACTAGGGCATTAATTGATGAGAATAGAAATGAAATAAAAGTATCTGAAACTGTAATGAAAAAAATAACAGCTTTTCAAGATGCTATACATGATACAGCGATTTCTTATCATAGAAAATTAAGAGATAAACAAATAACAAACTCTGCATTAAATAAAATAGATGGAATAGGCGAAGTTAGAAAAAATGAATTACTTAAAAAGTTTGGAACAATTTCTAATATTAAAAAAGCAAGCCCTGAAGAAATAGCACAAATTCCAGGAATAACTGTAGAGTTTGCTCAAAAAATAAAGAATTTTCTCGAAACACCATAAAATTTGTATTACGATTTTAGTAATAATTTACAAAACCCAATCATATATTTTAAAAAGAAAATATATATTTAGGGGGATTTTATGGAATATACAGAAGATGTAATTTTAAATGTTAATATGAAAGGTGTTAAACGCAAATTAGAAAAAGGTAAATCTAATTGGACAAGCAATATTTTAAATGGAATAAAAAAACACAAAACAGTATTTATTGCTACAATAAGTTTAAGCTTGTTTATAGCAATAGATATAGCATTATTAACAAATTTTATGAATTTACTTACAAGTATTTAATGAAAGGAATTAGGAAAACCTAATAAAATAAAAAAATGGATGTAGCAAATAATTGGAAAGATTATGAAATATTAGATATGGCAGATGGAGTAAAATTAGAAAGATGGAAAAATGTTATTCTATCAAGACCTGATCCACAAATTATATGGAAGGAAAAAAGTTTTCCAGAAAAATGGAAAAATGTAAATGCAACTTACCATAGAAGTTCATCAGGTGGTGGCGGATGGAAATATGAAAAAAAGATGCCAGAAACTTGGCAAATACAATATAAAGATTTAACATTTAACATTAAGCCTATGGGTTTTAAACACACAGGCTTATTTCCAGAGCAAGCAGTTAACTGGGACTGGATGATTTCTAAAATTCAAAAATCAGAAAAGCCAGTTAAAGTTTTAAATTTATTTGCTTATACAGGTGGTGCAACAGTAGCTTGTAGCTTTGCTGGTGCAGAAGTTTGCCATGTAGATAGCTCAAAAGGAATGGTAACATGGGCAAAAGAAAATGTACAAGCTTCAGGCTTACAAAATAATCCAGTTAGATTTATTGTTGATGATGTATTTAAATTTGTAAATCGTGAAATACGAAGAGGCAATAAATATGATGCAATAATAATGGATCCACCTTCATATGGAAGAGGTACTAATGGAGAAGTTTGGAAATTTGAAGAAAACTTAACAGAGCTAGTAGAGCTATGCTCTAAAGTTTTATCAAATAATCCACTATTTTTCTTAATTAATTCATATACTACTGGAATTTCTAGTATAGTATTAGAAAATATTTTAAGATTAACTATTGGAAAAATGTACGAAGGCAAGGTTTCTAGCGGAGAATTAGGCTTGCCAATGACGGATTCTAAATTAATACTTCCATGCGGAATTTACGCCCGCTGGGAAAAATAGGAGCAAAAATGGAGCAAATAAAAGTAATTTATGAAGATAACCATATAATAATTGTAGAAAAGCCAGTAAACATTCCATCACAAGCAGATAAAACAGAAGATGTAGATATGCTAACTTTAATAAAAGAGTATTTAAAAGAAAAATATAATAAGCCAGGAAATGTATATTTAGGCTTAGTACATAGGTTAGATAGACCAGTTGGTGGCGTAATGGTATTTGCAAAAACTTCTAAAGCAGCCGCAAGGCTTAGTGAAGAGGTACGAGAAAAGAAATTTCAAAAAACATATTTAGTAATAGTAAATGGAAAAATGGAAAAACAAAAAGGTACACTTGAAGACTATTTACTAAAAAATGAAAAAAATAATATTAGTAAAGTTGTAAAAGAAGGAACCAAAAACAGTAAACTTGCTGTTTTAGATTATGAAGTTTTAAAATATGATGAAGAAATTAACCTTTCGGTTTTAAAAATTCTACTTCATACAGGTAGACATCATCAAATAAGAGTTCAGTTATCTAGTAGAAATCATAGTATTTACGGTGACCAAAAATATGGAGGAAGAGGTCACGGAAAGCAAATTGCCCTTTGGGCTTATAAGCTTCAAATTTATCACCCTATAACAAATGAGCCTTTAACATTTTATTCTATTCCAAATTTTATTGGTAGTTGGAAGATATTAGAAGATTGCAATATTACTTAAAATACATAATACTTTTAGTAAATAACTATTTTATATATTGCACTATTATTATATATTTCGCACTGTTTTGAATTTAGAGAGCATTTGTTACTTCTTGCATAGCCTAAGTAAATTACTAAAAAGAAAGCATACAGTAATTCACACACCTATGCGGTTCGGATGAAAAACAGAAGAAATATATAATAATAGTGTATTACACAATGATCTATTATAAAAACAATATTTTTAATCTCAAAACTTGAAAACTATTCTTATACATGATAATATTATTAGCAGTAAATATAACTAAAAAGGAATAGTATGAAAAATTTTATTCAAAAATGTATTTTATATATTGCTAGATTATCAATGAGTTTTATATATTTCTTTATAAAACTATTTCCCATGCAAAAAAATAAAATATTAATGCTTAGTAGACAGTCAAATACACCTAGTATTGATTTTAACTTACTTAATCAAGAAATTAAAAATAGAAACAATAATATTAATGTAAAAATATTATGCAAAAAAATACCAGAAAACTTTATTGGTAAAATAGCATATTGTTTTTATATAGTAAAATGCATGTATAATTTAGCAACTTCTAAAATTTGTATAGTAGATGGCTATGTAATTCCTGTTAGTGCATTAAAGCATAAAAAAGGATTAGTAATTATGCAAATTTGGCATGCTATGGGAGCAATTAAGCAATTTGGCTATCAAATAACAGATAAAAAAGAGGGCAGTAATAATAGCGTAGCTAAAATAATGAAAATGCACAAAAACTATACAAATATTACCTGCACTAGCGAAGCTACCAAAAAAATTTATGCACAAGCATTTAACATTAATGAAAGCAAAATATTAAAACTAGGAATGCCAAGAATAGACTATTTACTAAATGAAAATATTAATAAAAATATAGAAGAAATATATAAAGAATACCCTAAATTAAAAGAAAAACAAAACATTTTATATGTACCAACATTTAGAAAAAATGTAGAAATTGATTTAACACAAATCTGCAATAGCTTTAATAAAGAAAAATACAATTTAATTATAAGATTACATCCACTAGATAAATCAAAAGTAGATGAGGGATTTTTAATAAACAATAAATACAGTACATTGGACTTAATAAAAATAGCAGATTACATTATTACAGACTATTCTGCAGCCTCATTTGAAGCGGCTACAATAAATAAAAAAATATTCTTTTATTTATATGATATAAAAGAATATGAAAAAGCAAGAGGGCTAAATATTAATTTAAAACAGGAAATGCCAAACGAAACTTTTAATGAAATTAAAGAAATTGCTAAAAGAATAGAAAACAATTTATATAATGAAGAAGAATTAGAAAACTTTAGAAAAAAATACATAGAAACTATAGATACTAAAAATACAGAAAGAATCGTTAATTACTTATTGCAGTATATAAAATAGTAAGGAGAATTTTAATGCCTAAACTAAAAAATATAAAAACAAAGCTAATAGATTTTTCTAAAAATCATCCTTTTTTTAGAATAACACTTAGAGAAGTTAATCAAACTTTCAAATATGTTAGATTTAAAATAAGAGAAATTGGAAAAAAAGTAGATGCTAACACAATAATTTTTAATTCGTTTAAAGGAAAATCTTACAGCTGTAGCCCAAGGGCAATTTATGAATATATGAACAGCCAGAAAAAATATGAAAGCTATAAATATATATGGGCCTTTGAAGAGCCAGAAAATTATAAATTTTTAGAACAAAATAAAAATACAAAAGTAATAAAATATGGTGGCAAAATGTATGAAAAATATTTATCAGCCTCAAAATACTGGATTTTTAATCATACTGTAGAAGACCATATTTATCCTAAAAAAAATCAAGTTTATGTTCAATGCTGGCATGGAACGCCACTTAAAAGACTTGGTTATGATTTAAAAAATAGTCAAAATTCTATGAATTCAGATAAAGAAATTTACCGTCGTTATAAATTAGATGCAAAAAAATTTAGCTATATTTTATCACCTTCAAATTTTGCAACTGAAAAATTTATTACCGCGTGGAATTTAGCAGAAAATAACATGACGCACAAGGTAATAGAAGAAGGCTACCCAAGAAATGACTTTTTATATAATTACAATAATAATGATATAAAAAGAATAAAGCAAGAGCTAAATATACCAGAAAACAAAAAAGTAATATTATATGCACCAACATTTAGAGATAACCAACATCAATCTGGCGTAGGCTATACTTATAAAACAGAAGTTAATTTCGATTTATTGCAGGAAAAACTAAAAGAAGACTATGTTATATTATTTAGAGCCCATTATTTAGTAGCAAATTCATTTGAATTTGAAAAATACAAAAACTTCGTATATAATGTATCAAAATATAATGATATTAATGATTTATATATAATATCAGATTTATTAATTACAGATTATTCAAGCGTATTTTTCGACTTTGCAAATTTAAAAAGACCTATAATATTTTATATGTATGATTTAAAGCAGTATAAAGAAAACTTAAGAGGATTTTATATAGATATTTTAGATTTACCAGGCGAAATAGTAGAAAAGGAAGAAGAACTTATTAATGTAATTAAAAATAGCCAAGATTTTGTATATGATGAAAAATATAAAAAGTTTAATGAAAAATATAATTACTTAGATGATGGACAAGCAGCAAAAAGAGTAGTAAAAAAAATATTTAATTAAAAACAAGGAGTATATAGTGAAAAAAGTAAGTATTATTGTACCAGTATATAATGTAGAAAAGTATCTAGAAAGATGTTTGGAAGCTTTAGTTAATCAAACACTAAAAGATATAGAAGTAATAATTGTAAATGATGGTAGCAAAGATGGTTCTAAAGCAATAATAGATAAGTATGAAAAAAATTATCCTGATATTATAAAAGCATTTCACACAGAAAATGGTGGAGCATCAAAGGCAAGAAATTATGCTTTAGAACACGTAACAGGCGAATACATAGGCTTTGTTGATAGTGACGACTATATTGAAGAAAACATGTACGAAAAACTTTATAATAAGGCAATAAAAGAAAATGCAGACATTGTTTGCTGTAATTATTATAGAGTAAAAGAAGAGCAAAAGAAGTTTAATGCTAAAAAATTTGGAAATAAAAAAATTGATAAAGATGATGTATTTAACAAAAGTATATATGAAGCTAATTTGCTATTTGATGAAGTTCCATATCTATGGAATAAGATATTTAAAGCAGATATTATAAAAAATAACAATTTTAAATTTGAGAATGATTTGAGAATATATGAAGATTTATTATTTACTTACAAGGCTTTTTCAAAAGCAAATAAAATATCTAGAATTGAAGATTGTATGTACTATTATATAGTTTCTAGAGCTGGTTCATTAACACAATATTTAACAGAAAAAAGATTTGATATATTTAATGTTACGGAAAAATTAAACAATTATTATAAAGAAATTGGAAAGTATGAAGAATTAAAAGATGTTTTATTATATGTAATATTAAAACACATATATGTTATATTAGAAAAAAACACAGCTAGAAAAGAAAAGAAATTAAAGCTTAAATATATAAATAAAGTATTTGATTTTCTTAATGAAAAATTCCCTAACTGGAAAGAAAATATGTACTTTGATTTACAAGATAAAAATAAAAAGAAATATACATCAAAAGCTTATTGGAAATTGTGCACTATAATAGGCTTTAATATAACTACTGCTAAAAAATATATAAATGGAAAAATAAAAAAGGCATTCAAGTATGCATTTACTAAAAAACTTGGTGCAATATATATAAGACAATGTAAAAAGGCAATTAAAGAAAAAAGTATATTTATATTTTCTCAGCAAGGAAATAACTTACATGGAAATATGTTCTATATAACTAAAGAACTTGCTACTAATAGTGAATATAAAGATTTTAAAATTTATTTAGGCTATAGTAAAGAAGCTAAAGAAAAATTTATTAAATTGTTAAAAAGTTATAATATTTTAAATAGAGTAAAACTTGTTAAAAATAAAACATCTAAATTTGCTAAATTGCTTGCTACATCTAAATATCTATTTACAGATACTAGTATGCCAGTATACTTTATAAAAAGAAAAGAACAAGTATATTTAAATACATGGCATGGAACACCTCTAAAAACTTTAGGTAAAAGTACAGAAAATGACTTCTTTGATATAGCAAATGTCCAAAAAAATTTTGTTATGGCAGATTATTTACTATACCCAAGTAATTACATGATGGACATTATGATTAAAGACTATATGGTTCAAGGCTTATCAAATAATAAAATAATGCTATGTGGCTATCCAAGAAACGAAGTATTTTTAAGAGATAATGTAAAAGATATTAAAGAAAAGCTTGGAGTTAATAATAAAACTTTAATAGCTTATATGCCTACATGGAGAGGTTCTGTTAGAAGTTTTGATATAGAAAGGCAAATTAAAATAGCAGAAAATAATATAAAACAAATAAGCGAAAAATTAAATGAAAACCAAGTTTTATATGTAAATATGCATCCATATATAGGAAATAGAATTAACGTAGAAAAATATAGCAATGTTAAAACTTTTCCTAAGAATCTTGAAACATATGATTTCCTAAGTATATGTGATATATTAATAACAGATTATTCAAGCGTATTTTTTGATTTTGCTACTACTAATAAAAAAATTATTTTATTTGCGTATGATGAAAAAGAATATTTTGAAAATAGGGGTGTATATTTACAATTTAACGAATTACCTTTTCCAAAAGTAAAAACAGTAGAAGACTTAATAAAAGAAATAAACTTGCCTATACAGTATGATGTAGCAGACTTTTTAAATAAATTCTGTAAATATGAAAGAAAAGATATTTCTAAATTAATCTGTGAAAAAGTAATATTAAATAAAGAAAATGAAATAAAAATAATTGATATACCTAAATCTGAAAAAGAAAATGTTTTATTATATATTGGTAATTTTACTCCAGATAATATAACAAAAGATTTTATAAAAATTATAAACAATACAAAAGATAAAAATTACAATTATTATGTATCTTATATTACTAAAAATTTAAGAAACAATAAAGATTTATTTAAAAAAGTTATTAACAACGTAAACTTTTATGGCCAACTAGGTTCAAATTCAAATTTAAAGAAAACAGATATTGTATTAATTAAATTGCTTAAAAACAATAAAAAATTATATGATATATTAAAAAATAAATATAAAAAAATGCACCAGTTAGAATTAGATAGAATATTTGGAGCTATTAAATTTAAAGCAGCTGTTTTTTCTAGTAATATAGACTATAAAAAAATATATCAGCTATCGGATTTAAACTGCAAAAAAATATTATATGTAGCCCAAGTAGAAGATTTTAACACTAATATTAACAAAAACGCTTATATTAATTTAGACTATATATTAGTAACTAATAAAGAAACTTATGATATAATAAAACAGTATTTAGGACAAGATTCAAATATAAAATTAATTGATCCAATTAATAATTTAAATGATTTTAATAAATTTGTAGAATAAAAAAGGAGAAAATTATGAAAAGAATTTTAACTTATGGAACTTTTGATTTATTACATTATGGACATATTAGATTATTAAAAAGAGCAAAAGCATTAGGAGATTATTTAATTGTTGC
>CANQUT010000010.1 GCA_947627105.1 uncultured Clostridia bacterium | reverse complement strand
TTTTTATATTCTGTTGCACTTCCATCTTGAAATGCTGGATGTACTACATATTGATTTGCTACTGTACTTGGCCCACTATCTCCTGACTGTGCAATTGTATCTAAACTTGCTACTATATTTGTTCCACTTCCACTTGAGTCTTTATTTTCTGTGCCTTGCAAAAATTTAATGTCTATCTCTCCTCCTGTTGCTGAGTTTGTATGATAACCACTTGTTATTCTATATGCGTATCTTGGTATCCATACCCAGTAACTTCCATCTGCTGTTTTTGCATTTGCCCAGTGGCTAGTATTTTCCTTTTCTAATACTGATGTATCTACATAATCATACCATAAATCTACATCAAATTTTTCATTTACTGTTTTATTTGTTAAGTTCGTATAATATGTTACTTCATTTCCACTTTCATCCCAATATACTGGGTTCATTTCAGCTGTTATCTTTGGACTATTTACTCCCTTTTTACTATTAAAACTTCCATCTGCTTTTAGTGTTGGCTTTGGCGTTGGACTAGGCGTTGGTGTAGCTGTTGGTCTTGTTGGTGTTGGAGGATCACTAGTTAATATATTATTCATTTCTTCTAATAAATTTGCTAAGTCTCCTTGTGCTTGTTCTTCTGCTTCTTTTGTCTTTTCTGCTGCTAGTTTTGCTTGTGCTATTATTCCATCTTCTCCTAGCACCATTGTTATGGTTACTCCGGCCAATATTAAAAGCACTACTATTGTTACTACTAAAGCTATTAATGTTATACCTTTAGCGTATTTTGCAGTGCTTAAAAAATTGGGTTTATTTTCATTTAAACCTATTTCTCCTATCTTATTTAAATTATAGCTCTCTCTCTCTCTCTCTCTCTACTTACACAACAGTTTGCTGTCATTTTAAGATTCCTCCTTTTTTCTTTTTGTTTATTATTTACAGCTTTTGTATTTTTTATTCTGCTTTTATTATAATTCACAATTTAAACTATAAATTATAATTTATTTTAGTTAAACATAAATTAGCTCGTTTGTAAACAAGACAAAATCTTGCTTTTATTTTTGTAAAAGCAAGATTTTGTCTTATGTTTGCATTTTCTTACAGTATCAGGCACTTTGGAATTTGGTTTTTAGTGTTTTTTAATTTTGTAACTCGTTTGTTACAAAAATGTTATGAAAATGTAATATTTAAAGTTATGAATAATCGATTGTTAAAATTCTTACACATTTGCTTGTAGTTTTTAAATAGTTTTATATTATAACAATCGAGTAGAGAATAAATAATTATTTTATTTATTCCCTCTCACACCACCGTACGTGCCGTTCGGCATACGGCGGTTCAATTTATATTTCAACATGTACTTTTGCATATTGGTCTGATAGGAATATCAGACCTCTTTTTCTTAGTCTTTCATTATTTATTGCAAATTTGAGCCAGTCTGTTTTAGCTACTAATTGATAACCTTTACCTGTATGTGCTAAACTATATGCAATATCTGGTTTTACTCCTAATTGTTTTAATGCTTTTTCTTTTCTCTGTGGTTTCTTCCATTGTTTCCAGATTATTACTCTTATTCGTGTTCTTAAATGCTCATCTATTGTTTGTATGGCATTTTTCATATTGGCTATTCTAAAGTAGTTTATCCAACCTCTGATTAAGTAGTTTATTTGTTTTATTCTGTTGTCTAGGCTTATACTCCAGCTTCTTTTTGTTAGTGCTTTTAGCTTTCTTTTTAACTTCTGATATGCTTTAATATGTGGCTTTGGTTTCCACCTTCCTTTAGTGTCTTTCCAAAAGCTAAAGCTTAAATATTTGGTCTGTGTTGGTCTTGTTACTTTGCTCTTCTCTGCATTTACTTTCAAACCTAATTTCTTTTCAATAAATTTCGTTATTGAACCTAATACTCGATTTGCTGCTTTTTCACTCTTAACCATTATTATGCAGTCGTCCGCATAGCGGACGAACTGTAAGCCACGTGCTTCTAATTCTTTATCTAGTTCATTTAACATTATATTTGATAGTAGAGGACTTAGGTTGCCTCCTTGTGGTGTTCCTTTTTCGGTTGCTCGCACTATTCCATTTTCCATTACCCCTGCACTTAGATATTTTCTTATCAATGATACTACATCTCCGTCTTTTATTGTCCTCATTATGATATTGATTAGTCTATCTTGGTCTACTGTATCGAAGAACTTTTCTAGGTCTATGTCTACTATCCATTCATATCCGTCATTTAGATATTCTAATGCTTTTATTACTGCTTGCTCACAACTCCTCTTAGGTCTAAATCCATAACTATTATCACTAAATTGCTCTTCAAATATTGGGCTTAATATTTGCACCATTGCTTGCTGTATTATTCTATCAAATACTGTTGGTATTCCTAGATTTCTCATTTTGCCATTTTCTTTTGGTATTTGCACTCTTTTTACTGGTTGTGGCTTGTATTTCCTTTTACGTATTTGGTTTAGCAGTTTTTCTTTGTTCGCCTTTATGTATTCATCTACTTCGTTTACTGTTATTCCGTCTACTCCTGCTACTCCTTTGTTTGCTACAACTTTCTTGTATGCTTGGTTAAGATTTTCTTTTGCTAAGATTTGCTCTAAAAGTTCCATGCTTGTTTCTCCTTCTCCTTTCTCGATGACGAATAAATGATTGATTTTGAATACTCTTTGGAATACGTCCATACCATTTTCATTAACACATTCTAATTATTATTCGTCCCTAATTTTGGTGTTTGAAACACTACAAATTGTTCAACCCTTCGAAAAGATTTCCTACTATGGTATCTGCTGACTTCTTACGATAATCCTTTTTCGACCATTATTTCTAATGTCCGCAAGACCTCACGGGGTAAGTCGCTTAATTTTCCTCTTTTACTCACTTGATTTACTTGATAAGGTTACGTACATCTTTTGGGCTTTAACTTCACTAGTAGTTTTACCCTCTTATCAAGCCTTAGTATCAAGTTTTTGTTCATTGAGCTAAGATTTTGCTACACACTTCCTCCACGCCACACCTCACGATGGAACGCTTGTGTTTCACTATGTGGTTGGCGATGTATACCTCCACTACGGACTTTCACCGATTAACTAAACGACATGCCCGTCGCACTAGAAAAAAGAGAAACTTTTTAAAAGTTTCTCTTTTGATTACTTAATTATTTATTATTCTGCTGATTCTGTATCTGTAGTTTCCTCAGTTTCAGGAGCTTCATAAGCTTCTAATATAGCTTTTTGAATCTTCTCTCTAGTTTCAGCATTAATTGGATGAGCTATATCCTTGAATTCTCCGTTTGGAGTTTTTCTGCTTGGCATAGCAATGAATAATCCATTTTGACTTTCGATAACTTTAATGTCATGAACAACAAATTCGTTATCAAATGTCACAGAAGCAACAGCTTTCATTCTGTTTTCTGAATTTACTTTTCTTAAACGTACATCTGTAATTTGCATTTTGTGTACCACCTTCCGCGTAAAATTTGTACATAAATAGTATGTACATTTATATTATTCGCCATGTTTTTATTTTTTCCTTCTTTATTTTACAAAAATTATTTATTTTTTTAATATAAATTGCATTTGCTAATATATTTTTTATAAAACATAGCTAATAGTATTTTAATTAAGTATGGTTTTTTTTAAGCTTATTATTCACATTTTTGTATTTTATTAATATTATATATCATATTTTAAACATGTATAAAACGTTGGTGCGTGGTAAATAATTAATTATGACCTTACGGCCCACATTTAAAAAGAAAAAGTGCAAATATATTGAAAATTGCTAATAAAAAGTATATAATATCTTACGGTTAGAAAAATATATATTAAAGGGAGTGTTTTTTTGGCTAATATAATGGAATTAGAACAATATAAAAATATTCATATGATAGGTATTGGCGGAGTTAGCATGAGTGGTATTGCCGAAATTTTAAAATTTTGGGGATTTAATGTTACAGGATCTGACTCTAATTCTTCTGAAGTTACTGAAAGATTAAGAAAAAATGGAATACCTGTTGTTATTGGTCATGATTTTGTAAATGTTGTAAAAGCTGATGTAGTTATTTATACTGCTGCAATTAGACCAGATGACCCTGAACTATTAAAAGCAAAAGAATTAAATATTCCTATTATTGATAGAGGTACTTTTTTAGGAAAAATTACTAAAGCTTTTCGTAATAGCATTTGTATTTCTGGTACACATGGAAAAACCACTACTACTTCTATGATTTCAATGTGTTTTTTAGAAGCACACAAAGATCCTTCTATTCAAGTTGGTGCTTATTTAAAAGCTATTAATGGAAATTATCGTGTTGGAAGTAGTGAATATTTTATTATTGAAGCTTGCGAATATGTAGAAAGCTATTTAAAATTATTTCCTAAAGCAGAAGTTATTTTGAATATTGATAATGATCATTTAGATTATTTTGAAACTTTTGATAATATAGTAGAATCTTTTCATCGCTATATTAGTTTACTTCCTGAAGATGGTTTGCTTGTTATTAATGCAGATGATCCTAATTGTGTAAAAATTGCAAAAGATTCAAAATGCAAAAATGTAACTTTTGGTATTGAAAATAATAATGCAAATTTTGTTGCTAGAAATATTACATTTAACAAAAACGGATTTGCAATGTTTGATGTTTATTATAATAATTATTTTTATAAAACTATTGAACTTTCTATTCCTGGAAAGCATAATGTACTAAATGCTTTAGCTTGTATTGCACTTTGCCACGAATATGGTATTGAAAAAGAAGATATAAAAAATGGATTACTAAAATTTACCGGTGCTCATAGAAGATTTGAATATGTTGGCTCTTTTAATGAAGGTGTTAGTGTTTATGATGATTATGGACATCATCCAACAGAAATTGTAGCAACATGTAATGCTTTAAAACAAAAACAGTATAGACAAAATTGGGTTGTTTTTCAGCCACATACTTATAGTAGAACTAAAACTTTATTAGAAGATTTTGCTAAAGCCTTAATTCAATTTGACCATGTTATTGTTACAGATATTTATGCTGCTAGAGAAGATAATATATATGGAATTTCTGCTTTAGACTTAGTAAATAAAATTAATTCATATAAATCAAATAAGGCCATGTATATATCTGATTTTAATGAAATTGTAAAATATTTAAAAGAACATACTATTAAAGAAGATATTGTTCTTACTCTTGGTGCAGGTACAGTTACAAATATTGGTTCAAAACTTATTTCTTAAATAATAAAATAATGGATTCATTAATTTGAATCCATTATTTTTATTATTTAATATATACACTAGGTCTTTTTACTTTTTTAGGTTTAATTTTTATAAAGATTATTATTGCTACAAAAATTATTGCACTAATTATTATATACTTAATTACTAAGTTTTCGTTTTTTCCTGTAGGTGGCATAATATATACTAGATTATTAAAAGTAGAACAGTCTTTATCTTTATTATCTCCAGGGTATACCCCATGCAGTATTTCTATTTCATGTTCTGGGTTATTATTAGCTCTCATATTTTGTTTATATGCCATTCTTCTATTGGCTTCATCTTCATAAGCAAGCACTTCTGCAATACTTTTGTTCATATATTCTATATCATCTAATTTACTAATCAATTTACTAGCAACATATTTGATTGTATATTCTCCACCTGGTGCTATATAAAATCCATTTTTTCCTTTTCCATTATTATCTAATACTGTTTTTATAGATACTCTGGTTTTGCCATAATTTAAAGTTTCTTCTGATATATAACCATTATCATATAAATCTTGAAGTGAAACTTGTGTAAAACCATAATCTGAATTTTGTTTACTTTCTGTAATTAGTTTTACATTTTGAGAATATATAAATCCTGGTGGTAAATGGTTAATTAATTCTAAATAATTGCATTGTAGAGATGAATCATTTTTTATTGTAATAGAATACTCCACTCTTATTGTAGCGCCATGTGTTAATTCATCATCTATAGCTTTAATTATTGGTAAATCTGATCCAATATTTCTAGTTTGTATATCTAATACTGAACCATCTGCTAAAATAATTTCTAAACCAGTACAAGTTATTTTTGTTTCAAGAGAAATCGCTGGTCTTTTAGCTAAAATTACATCTCCTCCACTATACCCTGTTGATACATGGTATATTTTCTTTATTACCTCTCCAGTTTCTTCATCTTTTATTTCTTCAACAGATGGTGTTCCTGGTGGCATATGATTAATTACATAGTTTTGCCCGCCAACTACTCTCATTTTAGTTGCTGTACTTAATTCATTTGCTTTTTGCTGTGATGTACTACTTGCATTATATGTTTCTATTTGTTCAAACATTATTGTATTTTTATATGTAAATCTTTTAAAATATTCATCTACTTCTTTTCTACGTGTAGAATCTTCATAACCAGCTACTGTGCTAAATTTAGAAGTATATTCTTTTTCTTCAGTAGAGTCTATTAAATATTTTTTCATATCTTTTGTTATTTTATCTATTGTTTCTTGTCCATCTTGTATAGAGGCATAAATGCTAGATGTATCTTTAAATATACTTTCTACATACTGTATTTCATCTGATTCATCTGATTTTGCAAGTAACGAAATAATATTAATTCCATTTTTTCTTAAATCTTGCACTTTTTTCTTAGTATTTGGACCAATTGTATTATATAATTTATTTAATGTTTCTTGTTCTGACTCATCACAGTATACTTGAGTGCTTCCATCTGATGTTGGTATACCGTCTGATACTAATACTATGTATCTGTTTGAATTATTTTTATCATTGTTATAAAATGAGTCTTTTGCTTTATTTAATACTCCTAAGATATTTGTATTTGGAGTATACCAATTATTATTAACAATTTCATTTAGAGCTTTTGATAATAATTCTATATTTTTTGTAAGTGATACTGCTCTATAGTTTGTTCCTGAGAAAAATAATAAACCTACATATATGTTTTCTCCACTATTGATTAATGAATTAATTAACTGTTTAGCAGAATCTGCAGCTATTTGAAGTCTTGTTTTTATCTGTCCATTTACATTAACTTCTGTAGTACGCATACCATAAGAACAGTCTAATGCTATAAATACTTGTGCTGCACCTTTTCCACTTTTTTGTACTTCTATTTTTTCTACATTAACATAGTCTTTTGAAGTTGGTGTTTTTACTGTAATATAATCATGTCCATTATATTTTAAAGCAGATTTTACTAGTTCTGTATTTTGTAAATTTATTTTACTAATATCTCCATACCAAAATTCAGTAGAATATGTTCCATCTGGTGGAGAAAAACTATAATTTCCATTTGAATCTGTAACTGTAACATCTACTACGCTATTTCCTTGTTTTAATAATACTGTTATACCAGATGCTGGCATTTTTTGTTTTCTATCATCTGAATTATCTGTAGTTCCTGTAAGAGTATAACCTAAATCTTCACTTACATTTCCTGAAATAGTTTCGTAATAATACCTTGTTTCTGAAGGAGTTGTGTCAGTTGGCCCTGGATTAGAAGGTGGTTGTTGTGGAGAATCTTGTGGTGTAGGAGGTGGTGGTTGATAGCCACTCTCACCTTGTGCATTTCCAGCAAGACTTGCATATACAATTGGTATTTGCATATGCAAAATTATCATTATTAAAATTATTATTACAAACATTTTAATAATTTTATGTTTCATTAGTGTTTCCTCCAATGTTTATATTATATATATTATATCATTTTTTCCATATTTATTCAAATTAATATATATATATATAGTTGCTTTAGTTTACTTCTTTCATTTGTTTTAGCATTATATCTGCAAACACTCCATAGCCAAGTGTTGGGTCATTTACTAATACATGTGTTACTGCGCCTACAAATTTTCCGTTTTGTATAATTGGTGCCCCACTCATTCCTTGAATAATTCCACCTGTTTTTTCAATTAGTTTTTCATCTGTAACTTTTATTAGCATGCTTTTATTATCTTTATTATTATTTAAAAATATTTTTTGAATTTCTATTTCATAATAGTCTCTTTTTCCATTTTCTAATTCACAAATAATTTGTGCTTTTCCAGTTTGTATTTCTTCTCTAGTGCAAACATCTATTGCATTAGTGTCTATAATTCCTAAATATGAAGGTATGTTTAATTTTCCAAACACACCGAATTCTGTATTTTTAGAAATATTTCCAATAGTATAACCTGATTCTATTGTACCTCTAATTTCTCCAGGACTTCCTTTTTGACCTTTTATAACAGATAAAATATTAGTAGTTACAAGCTCTCCATTTTCAATTTTTATTAAACCAGATGTATCTACATCTAATATTCCATGTCCAAGTGTTCCAAACATTTTAGATGATGGCTCATAAAATGTAAGTGTTCCTACACCTGCTGCAGCATCTCTTACCCAAAGTCCTAATTTATATTCATTATTTGCATTTTTTATTGGAGTTATACTGGTTGTAGCTGTTTCTTCACCATGCATATATTTTATAGAAAGAGCTTTTCCTTTACATTCATTTACAATTTGCATTAAATCTTCTGTAGTGTCTATTTCATTTTGATTAATTTGAAGAATTATATCTCCTTCTTGTATTCCAGACTGTTCATAAGGTTTTTTGCCTTCTATTTCAGACATTCCTACAACTAAAACGCCTTCTGTATACAATTTCATTCCAATGGTTTTTCCTACAGGAACAACCATTGTTCTTGGAATAACATTTATGCTAATATCTTTTACAGAAAATATATTAAATAAATTTAAAGAATAATCTATTTTTCCTATCTTACTTAATTTTGTTTGATTTGTACTTACTGTTTGTAACATATAAGGAGAATCTTTTTCTTGCAAATGTAGTCCTGCTAATGTGTAAATATTAAAATTTTCTCCTTGCATTAAGATGTAACTACTGGGAAGTAGTGTAATATTACAAATATAAATATACAAAATAAGTAAAGATAAAATTATAATTATATTTTTTATTTTTTTCATAGATGGTCTCCTTTTTATATTAGAATAACCATCTTTTGAAAATTTAAACAATTTTTATTTTTTATGTTGTAAATGAATCTATATTAAATCTATATAAATCATATCTTTCACGCCCTAATGCTCTTATATAATATTCTCTAATTTCTTTTAACCTTTTGTCTTCATTTGAGGCTCCTGTTACATCTGCTTTTATTGTATCATTCCAGTTTACGTCTTTTTCAATTGTTTTTCCAACTATTATTTCATCTGCAGTATGAACTGCTCCTGCATTAACTATACAACTATAACATGCTGTAATTGTTTTTATACTATTTCCATTCATTCTTGTTTGTGGATAAAAATACAAATAATTTCCTTCTGAAATTCTAACAGTTTGTCTTACAAAATTTAAGTTATTATATGCTACATCTACAATTTTAAGATTAGTATCACTTTCTGGTTTTGCAAGTTCCATACAGCCTGAAAGATGATATTCTCTTTGACCTGAAGCATTTTCTGTAATAACATAAATATTTTCTTTATTAACTGTTTCTTCATTATTATCATTTGTAATTACACAATAATTATTAAAGTATTTATGTCCAATTGGTATTCCTTGTAAAAAAGATATAATTGATACTTTATTTGTTATTTTTTCCCAATCAATTTCACTCATTTTTGGAAGCCTAAATTCATAAAGTCCATTATCAAAGTCACTGTATTGAGCAATAGCTGCTGTTAAATTTGTTTCAATTGATTTACGAATTACTTGCATACGAATTTCATTAAATGTTGAACTAGAAATCAATGGATCATTGTTTTCATCTGCAACAAAAATTTCATCATTTCCTGTATCTACAGCAAATTCAATTTTATTTCCATTTACATCTTTAGCATCAGCTTGACAAATTTGTGCTGTTAAAGCCATTATTTTTTCACTAAAATTTTTTGCAGTTTGATAATATTCAAAACTACTTGTACTATATAAATGATTACCTGATGTTCTAGCTTTTAAATAATTATTTACATCTACATTGCCTGATGATTCTGTTAAATATAATTTTTCATAATCTTGATAAAAGAAATATTTTCTTTGCTGAGTATCATAATAAATTTTTTGACCATTATACACTAAATAATCATAATCTCCTTGATTTCCATTTGCAAATAGTAAATGTTCTGTTAATAACTCTTTTTCTACTTTTACATCATCAAGTGAACTTTTTGAATTATTACTATATGTTAAACTCCAATTTAATGGATTAGAACCATAAGAATCAATAGTTACATTGTTTGGATTAATTAAATAACCAGAATATGTTTTATAGCCTTCGCCTAAATCTCCATAAATTGTAATTGCATTATCTAAAGTAAAATTAACTACAAAATCTTTTTGACCTTTTTTAAATCTACATGAATAATATATATATGGTTTTAAGCCTTCATTTTCATATTCTTTTCCTTTTAAAATTTCTGCTTCTATTTGAGGCTTACCTATAGTAATATTTTCTCCACCATATACATTTTCATATTTACTATGAATATAATAACCATCATATAGAGTAAAAACTAAAGCTGGAACAAATTGGCTTATATCTTCTATTCTAACATCTTGATTAGAAGATAAAGATTTATAAAATGCTGAGGCTGCTGCCTCTATATCTCTAATTTTAGAATTAGCAACACTAGAATAACGGTTATTAGCAGTATTAATTTGAAATGCTCTCATACAATCATAAGTACAATTTTTTAATTCTGAATTATATTGTGTTTGTAAATTAATTGTGTCTATTTGTGAAGCAATATAAAAAGACATTGTCATTGCAATTGGTAAAATAATTATTATAAAAATAACTGCAATATATTGTATTTTCATGCTTTTTCCTTTCTTTGGTAATTTTACTATATAAAAAAGGGTGGATTTACCACCCCTACACTTTTTAAATTATAGGGATTTATAAAAATCCCACAGGTTTTTATATTTTATAATATTTAGTTACTTCCATTTACAGTAATTATTGCATTTCCTTTTCCAACTAGTTGTCCAGATCCGTCTCCTGTAATTTGATAGAAGAAGTTCCTTAATAATTGAGCAATTGTTTGATTTGTGTTTTTAACTACGACAGAAATCATGTCGCCTTCTTTTAGTTTTATTCTACCACTTTTATTTAATTCTTGTTGTATTTGACTAGTATATGAACTATAATATATGTTTTCTCCTATTTTAGTCATTTCTGCTTGTGAAACTTTTACACCTGGATTTTCATCTAATTGATGAATTGCTATTTCTGTTTCAAATGAATTTCCTGTTGCTGAAATAGTTTGTAAATATTTTTCATAATCATCTAATGTTAATTTTCCTGTTGTTCTAACATTATTAACAAATTCATCTGTAGCTGATTGAATTACGAGCTGTGAAATGTCATCTGTTCTTTCTGATAATGACATAAGTGGAAACACAAACATTAAAACAGCTGCTAAGGCTATTGCAATAATTGTAATTAAACTATCTCCCATAATATCTACTCCTTTTTTTATTATGATTGTAATTGGTATATAATTACTCTTTTTTTTCTGTTTTTTAATAATGCATTTTCGTTTTCTTCATTTTCTGTATCATAAGTATATTCTCCAAGCATTTCTTTAAATTTACTTGTTTTGTAGCGTCCAATAAATCCACCAGCATTATTTAATTCTTCAGAGTAATCATAAGCTTTTAGATTAGGATTACTTGGATAATTAAATATACCGTCCTTTTAAAAAAGCGTCTAAATTATTTTTATAATCTTCTGTAGTTCCTGTCCATGGTTCATGGCGAGTAAGTTCTTCATCAACATCAAATGAACATACTTTTTCATTATCAGAATTTGATGAATAATACTTACCTATGTTTCCAGTACTATCATCTACACCATTACCCCATAAATTTCTATCAGTAACACTTTTATATAGTCCTAACGGAGTTCCATCTTCTTTTAAAAATATTACAGTATAGTTTTCTTTGTAGTATTTATATAATGTTGGTATAATTGTTTCTATTCCTACAATTCTGTTAGTTTTATTAACATCTGCTCCTTCGTATTCATAGTATTGTGTAATATCTGTAGAAGAAATAACAAAACTAGAAACATCATTTAATCTACTAAACATTACCATAGAAATACTTAGTGCCATAGTAAATACCAATACTGCAAAAGCAATTTTTAAAGCATCTGTAGCATTTTCCATACTTTTTCTCCGACTAGTTATTTTGTTTTGCAAGGCCAATTGAAACTATAAGTCCACTTCCTGGTTCATAACCATATGTAACTTTGTAGGTATATCCAGCACGAATTGATGAAATTGCAGAAGATAATGTAGCATTAAAAGCTGCAGCGTTATCATCAGCACCTGCTCCATTTGAAGTTTCAGCTTCAACATTTACGTTTTCATCTCCAACTGTTATTTTAACAAATTGTGAACTATCTTTTGCAGTTATTCTATTATGTGATGTAATAGTATTACATAATTGTCTTGCTTGAGTTCCAGTAATAATTCCATTATATTGTAAAAACTTATCATTATATGCTTGTATTTGTGTTGCATTAAATGTGTCCATATCGAATGCATCTGCAGCCTGTTGATATATAAACATACCTAAACCTATAATTAAAATTGATAATAAGATAGCACCTGCTATAATAAGTGCTTTTGATGCGTTTTCCATAAAAATTTCCTCCTTTAAATTTAACTTTTGTAATTTTTATATTAAATTAGAATTTCTCTAATAATAAAATCAATTTTTTATATATTCAAAGTATAAATATTTTATTTGATTTGTTTTTTGATGATATTCTATTTTTGTACATTTAAACACTGCTGTTGGGTAAACCTTCATAAAAGCTTCTACTCCTTGCTCTGCTATTTTTTCCATTGGAATGTGGTTAGCTTCTTCTGAAAATGTAACCTCTATTTTTATAGAATTTTCATTGTTTTCTTCATAATAAATACTATTTTGTAATTTTGATATGCCATTTTTTTCGTTATCATCTATTGCTTTATTAATAATACTAATTAAAGTAGTTCCAAGTATTTCTTGGTCATAATAAGTTTCATATATTTTATTATGATTTTCTGCTAAACTTGATAATCTTCTAGTATTATATATATAATAACTAATAATAGCAAGTAAAATTATAAAAATTGTTAAAATTATGACAAATGTTTTTTTCATTTGCTCTTTCTTCCTTTATTATAACATAATTAGCTTAAATTTGTAAATATTTTTTAAATATTACCAGTATATGGTACGCTCTGTAAATTTCATATAACAAACTCTTTTAGTTTTGCTACTTATTTTTAGTTCTTCACAAACATAATATTTAGTTAATAATTGCTTCTTTGGGTTGCCTTCTTCATCATATATATTATGTCCATTTTGGTCCATTGCATCTACTTCATGTACTGCACCTTGTAAAAGTTGCATTTTAATATTTTCAATATTTTTTTCTAAATTTACAATGTTTCCTAAAGTTTTATCTTTAACATCAATTTGAATATAAAGTGAATTATTATTATAACCGAGGTTCTTCTTCTACTTCTAAGTCTTTATTATTTTGTTTTGCTAAATTTGCTAAGCTAATTATATCATGTATAGTACATAAAATTGGCGTTTCTTTAGTATATTCATTTCCATTTGCATCTATATACTTGGTTATAGTATGGCCTTTGCCATTTGCATCTATATGACTAGCTGTAGCATTTTCATAGTATTTTAAAAATTGGCTATTAAATTGTTCTATTTTTGCATTTTCAATTTTTTGGTACGAATTTGAACTGTATTGTGCATAAGCAGAAAATAAATATACCCCTGTGGAAATTATTAAAATACCTATTAGTACACCACCAGCTATAATTAAAGCATTTGATGCATTTTCCATATATAACCCCTTTCTTTTTTATATTGGCATTACTTCAAATTCTATTCTTGTTACTCTATCTGTGTTAACATCATATTCAAATACATTAGGTCTAAATTTTCTATTTTTAAAAGTATTTGAAGCTGTTTTTAAATTTGAGTATTCTTCTGCACGAATTGACATTTCTTTTCTAATTTCTTCTATTTGAATATTATTAAGGTTTTTAGATTTTTGCAAATTTTCCAAATGTATACTTTGTTGTAAATCTGTCATGCCAGACCAATCTTTTGCACTTTTGCCTATATTTATGTTTAAAACTTTCTCTGTCTTTTTAAAATCTTCTAACTTTTTTTCTATATTTTCTTTATAATCTTTTACTAATTTTTCATAACTATTATAGATTTTGTCCATATAGCCATTCATTTCAATGTTTATTGCTTCCATATTTACCTTTAAAGTAATTTCTTTATAGCCTACATATTCAGCTGCTTCTGATTTATTATAATCATCAATTAAATTTGCTAAAGATATTAATTCAGAACCATAAAGATCTCTATCAAACATTTGTATTTTCTTGTTAAATTCTACAATTTTTATAACTTCTTCACTACTAGCTTCTTCTCTTTTTAAATTGCTTAATGAATTAAACATAAATACTAATGTTCCTATAATTAAAAGTGCTAATAAAACAGAACCAGCCATAATTAAAGCTTTTGATGCATTTTCCATATTTTTTTCCCTTTCTATAGAAATTATTGCATTGATGTCATACTATTAAATGATTCTGTCATGCTTGTTAAACCAATAAATACTAATGGTACAATTAAATAGCCTACAAATAATATAACCATTGGTGCAAAACCTATTGCTTTTCCTATTCTACCTTTTTTAGAAATTAATCTTTCATTTGATTCTTTTCTCTTTGCTTGATAATATTCTCTTTCTGTATCTAATTCGTCAAATGCATCTGCAATTGGAATTTTTTCTACTGCTGCTTGTAAACTTTCAATAATTCTAATAAATGGCTGGAAGGTAACCTCTTCTTTTAATTGTTCTAATGCTTCCCATGGTCCACTTTCATAATTATTTACACATTTGCTTATTGGTTCTTTAAATATATTTGCATAACGCTCTAACCATTCTAATATTATTTCTACATTTACCCTTTCAATTTTCATTAACATTAAAATGATTGTATTAAATTGCATTACTTCGTCTTCCATTTCTAATTGTCTCATTTTAGCTTGGAATATTAACATCCAAACAGGTGCATTATATGCTATTATTCCAAATACCATTGCAAGTAGAACTTCAAACCATTGCATTTGCTCTGTATTAACAGTTTTAATTTTTTGTAAAATTCTTTCAGCTGCTACTTCTATTTCGCCATCTCTGCTATCAACATAATCTTTATTAATTTTGCCATTTTTCATTATTGTTTCTAGGTCTTTTTGAGTTACTTTTGTATTTCCTCTATAATAACGTATATACTGATTATCTGATTCAGTAAGTTCCATAGCGTTCTTTTTATCTTTATCTTGCATTTGCCCTACAATATTATGATCTACAGTAGGATCTGTGAATACATTATTAATTGTAATTTGGTGTAATTGTCCAAATAAAAATATTGATACAATAAAAACAGTAACACACAATAAAATTCTATTAATGTAAATCCATTGTATTTTATCTTTAGATGCGGCTTCTTTCATTTTTGTATTTAAATTTACATATTCTTTTGTTCCTTGTTTTGGTATGAATAAATCTATTATCTTTTTTATTAGTGGATTTTTATATAATTTTTCCTGCCATGGATTTTCTGTATTTTTAGTATTCATGGCTGTTGAACCATTATCTTTTAATTTTCTAGTTAAAATGTAGCAAACAAAAGTAATTATTAATAATAATATTTGTACAATCATACCATTTTTGCCATTGTAAAAGTCTTCTGTAAAACTAAATTGAGAAATAGACCAATTTTTTATTGGCTCAATTGCAAGCATTGGCAATATGGCTATTACAGATAAGCTTTGAAAAGTATAATCTAATTTATCTCTTTTTAAAATTTCTAGTTGCATTTCTTGAGTAATGTTATTTAAATTTTTTAAGTATAATGATGCATTATCTATTTTACGGTCACCAAATTCTTTTGTTAAGTAAGAAATACCTGCAAACTCTTTTAAATAACTATTTGGTGCAATATCATAATATTTTTCAAGTTCACCTTCTGGATCGTTTGAAATTAATACTTCATAAATTTTTTCAGCTTGTCTTGACATTTCTGGTTTATCATCATCTTGTGCAACTTGATATATTGCTTCTTCTACCATATTAAACTCATGATAAGCATGTCTAATTTCTGAGAAGAAATCTATTTGTTCTCTTAGTAATTTATTATCTAGCTTATCTACCATACCATCTATAAAAGTATCTACCATAAATAGTTCAAAAATAAGTAGCATACACATTAACAAAGTATTATTATGTGTAATAGCAATTATTATAATTGCTAAAGGTAATACTATAAGAATAGTATTAGTTAAGATTTTAGAAGCTTGTTTTCTTGTTAAATATTCATCGTCTACATTTAAAATTGCAAGTCTTCTTCTAATTTTAAGTAAATATCTTTTTAAGAATGGTGTTTTAAGGTAAATTATATATAACTTTTGATATAAAACTTCAAAAGAAAAAGATCTTTCTTTTGTACCCTCTCTTAATTTTCTAATTTTTCTTGCTTCAGAACTTTTAGATTTTTTATCGATAATTAAAAAGGCAATTACAATTACAACAAATAATGCTCCAACACCTATTAATAAGTATTTTAACATATCAGCATTCATTGTATTAAATCACCTCTTTCTTTTAAACTTTTTATAATATTTATGCTTCTACTTTTTTTGGTTTTCTGCCTCTTTTTTTAGGAGCATTGTCTTGTGTATTTGCACTAGTAGTAATTTCTTCCGTATAATCTATATCTTTTGGAGGTTTAATTCCCCAATTTCTTTCTAAGAAATTATTAAATCCTTCAATATCACTATCATCCATATTATTTCTCATTTCTTTAATGTTTTGATCTGATATTGGATTTGTAAGTACATAATTTCCATCTTGATATTCTAATATATTTCTATATTTATATAATTCTCTGTTGGTTGTTTTTGTAAAAAATACTGTTGCATTATCCATAAATTTATCTAATTTGCCTTCTAAGGTCTTTTCTTTTCTATGATCAAATGTATATTCATTTTTTTCTTCAACTGGTATACATTCTGTAACTCTTTCTATGTATCTTCTTCCTCTAAAGTCTTTTACTAAGTGAATATCAAAGTTTAATACTTGTACAACTTGTTCTTCTGCTGTTCTTTCATCTTTAAATACACCCGCTCTTAACATTGAGTTACGAAGAGCTGTTACTAAGTCTGGAAATGTTTTTGCGTGGTGAGTAAATAATGTAAATTTAGATGCAACTTGAGCAGATTGAATCATCCAAGATGCTACAGGGTCTGTTGCAACCTCACCTATGATGTTAACAGAACCATCAGTTTTTTTCTGAACGTCCAAACAGTCTTGTCCAGAAACAGTTTCTGTTTCTCTCATTGATAATATGTTTCTTGTTGGATAGATTTTTCTTAAGTGAAGCTCAAATGCTGTTTCTGTAATACGTAAGTTCATAGTTTCATATATGTTTTCAATCATTGCCATAAGCATTGTTGTTTTTCCGGCATCCTTGTTCACCAGTAAGTGAAATAATTCTTGCACCTTTTACTAAATATTTTAATAAGTCTATTGCTTCATCTTTGCCTGGGAAACGTATAATTTGTTCAAGTGTTGCACGTTTTACGTCGAATTTTCTTACGAAAAATGCCCATGTTTCAGACATACTTGGTCTAACAACAACAACACGAGATCCATCTTTCATTTCATTAATTTTGTAACCATTTGTATCTGATAATTGTCCTGGGTTGTTATATTTATAAATGTTTTGACATACTCTTTTAAGTTCTGCTTCTGTTCCAAATGATAAAAATGCTAAACGAATTGATTTACCATGGAACATTATCCATATACTGTCACAAGCACGTGGTACTTTATGATCTACTATTTGATCTAAATAATCACCATCTGTTTGTGCTACTTGGCTTAAGAAAGATTCTGGAAGACCTGATACGCCACCAGATATACCATCTATGTTCATATCTCTAATTTCATCAATACTACTATAGCCTTTGTAATGTTGATAAATTCTTTGTACTAATACATTTAGTTTATCTGTAAATGTAAGTGCAAAATTTTCTTTTTCATAAATTTGTTCTATTTCTTCTGAAGTAATTACATAACAAGGTTTTGCTTCTCCAGATACATATTTTAGTTCATCTAATTTATATTTATTAATAAGTTCTGACATTGCTTCATAGCCAAATTCATTTTTGTACATGTATATAATAATATCAAACTTATCTTGAGGAGTTAAAAGTGATGGAATGTCAAAAGGAATTGCTTTTGATATATTTGTTTCATCAACTCCATATTCACGAGATAATAAATCAAAAATAAGTTCTTTAACATATTTTTTATCATTAACATCTCCATATGTACAACCTTTTAAAGCTTGCTTTAATTCATATTTCTTTTGTTTTCTTCTTTTTAGTTCTTCTTCTGAAAGTCCTATATCATATAAATTAATTTTAGTAATTTCATCTAGTCTTTTTTTAATAAACGCTGTCATAAGCTCTAAAGTATATGTTTTATCATCTACTTCTATTTCATTTTCTACTTGCTCATTTTGTCTTTTTTTAACGAACTTAAAAACTAGAAAAGCTGCTACTAAAAATACAATTGCAATTAAAAGTATGTTAACCATCTTTTAGCTTTCTCCTTTCAGATTAAATTTTCATTTGTAACTCTTGTAATTTAAAAGTAATATTACTAACAATTTCTTTTATTTCTTTTATAAAAATTGCATTAGTGTCTGTTTCTTCCGTTACATTTTTAGCAGAAAGTATGAAGTCTATTACAGTTCCTTCTGAACTTGCTTCTAAAAATAATAAATTATATGGTACTACTGAAACTAATTTTTTTTCTTTTAAATATCTTGTAATATTTTGTTTATTATATTTTGAATCTTTATCATATTTGCCAATTGAAATCATTACGTTTTTTCTTTGATAAAAATCATTTTGTTCTTTTAATTCTATAAAATCATTTATTGATTTTAGTTTTTGTGTTAAATTCATAACTACAATATTTGACATTTTTAAAATAGATGCTTTATCTTTTGGTGGCATTTTTTTAGTAACATCTACCAATATTAAGTCATAATATCTATTAGCACTTTGAAGAATATCTGCATAATATGGTGTTATATTAATATATTCTTGGAAAGAATTTGTTATTGGCGATAATAAAATATCTAATCTATCTTTTAATAAAATTTTAGAATAACTTTTTACAATGTCTGTACTAATTTTGTTACTATTTAATATTTTAATAAGTCCTTCTACCCCTGAAGATAAACTATCCATCGTGTTCTTTACAACAGTTCCTGAACCTCTAATTTTTTCATATTCTATAAAACAATTTTCTAAAGTTAAATCATTAAATGATGTTGACACGATTAATATTTTATAATTGTGTTCAATTGCCATATAGGCAGCAATAGCTGCTAATGAAAGTGTTTGGCCAGTTTCTTTTTTTTCATTTGTATAAAATGATATAATTGCCATTCTATATAACTCCTTTTTCTATTTGCTTAAAAGCTTTTGCTAGTTTTGCATTTTCTTGTGGATTATCTAAAATTTCTTCTGCAAGATATTCTAAACCTTCTTTATACGTTTTTGTTAATTTTTTTAGCTTTATTTTGCGCGTTCTTTGGTTTTCCATAATTACAGATTGGTCACCTTGTTCAAATGGGAAATAAATTATTTCATCATTCCAAATTGCCTTAGTTCCTAAAGAAATATAATTAAAATAATCATCCTCTTCTTTGCTTGTTTCTTTTGAGAAAAATACCTTTTTTATATTCATAGGCTCGGTAATTCCAGATAGTATTTCCATTCCTCTTTTAATAGAATATGTATCAAAATTTGTAACAAAATAGTTTTTGTTTATAGATTTTATGTCAAAATTTTCAAAAGCTTCTGGTGAATCAATATCTATAAATATATAATCATAAGAGAAATTTTCGCTTTCTGATAAGCCTAAATAATTTTTTATTGCATTATAACTATAAAAGCCAACAGCAAAATCAATGTCTTGAAAATTTGTAACATAAGTTTTAGCAGGAGACATAGTTGGAATTATATATCTAATTTTTTGCAAAGTAGTGGTGTCTATTATTAACACTTTTTTTCCCATTACTGCTAAAATTTTTGCAATATATATAATTAAGTCTGATTTATCATAACCGCCTATAAAACCTATTGTTTGCATATATGCCTCCTAATTATTTTAATAAGATCCGCCTAAAGATTCTAAATATTTTTGTCTTTCTTCTTGTGTTTTTTGAATTTCTTTTTCAATTCCGCTAACAACATTATCTGTTGCTTGATCTGCATTTTCGTTTAAGCCACTATTAACTGGATTTCTAACTGCTGCTTTTTGATTTTGGTCATTATTTCTTTTGAAAATAGCTTGTTTTGCTTCTTCTACGCAGTTAGGATCTCTATTAATTAAATTAATAGTTGTATCATCTGGTAAATATGTTGGTATTGCTGCTGTTTGTAAACCTGGATCAATGTATTCTGCAGCATATAATTTAGAACCTTCTATTTTATATGATTCTACTATTGCACAGCTTAAAGTTAATATTTCATCTTCACTTAAATTCATCCAGATTGTATTTAATGAATCTACTCCATCTATGTTAGCAATTTCTATTTTTTTATGTGATAATACTATTAAATCTTGTCCACTTGGCAAGGTTAAACGTATATCAACATATTTATTGTTTTCTAATTGAGATGGTAATACTATCATATTATATTCTACTTTTCTAATATCTGAAGCCATTTCTCCTACTTGTGCAATCATATCAGAAGTAAGTATTGTGCCTTTTTTTAAGTTTATTTTTGCAATAACATCAACTTTTTTAACTAAATTTCCGTCATTATCAAATGTAGCTGTCATTTCACTTAAAGTCGCACCTGTGATTGCATTAGAAGGTATTGCATCTGCATTTATAACCATTGTAGTTAATGCATCTTCTGAAACAGTATCTCCTGAATTTATGTCTTTACTTAGTGCATATACATTTCTTAATTTAGCTTTTTCTGCATTTTGCTGATTTGTCATTTTTGTTAATTGTAATATTAAAACAGCTATTATAATTCCTGTAATTAATAGAGTTATTAATATTCCTGTAAGGAATGATATTTGTGCTTTTTTTTGCATTGGATTTCTTGCCATTGCTTGTTCCTCCTTATAATTTTACATATTATCGTAATTTATTTTATTGTACAACATTTTATGACTAAAAACAATGGAATTATCGGTTTGTAATAAAAACTTAATCTACTTGTAATATTATTGTAATATTTGCTTGCTAAATATAGTTTTTGCAGTAAAAAATGGCCTTTTAGATTTTTGTATTTATTAGTAAAAGAATTGTAACAGTAAAGTACTAGAATTAAGATAATTTTTAAGAGAATTGGAGATTATGTATTAGGGCAGATATAAATAAAACTGTTAATATACTAATAAATAGTACCATTAACAGTTCAAAATAATATATTAAGTTTGTTAACATAAGGAAGTATAGAAATTACACAAAATTATTTACATACCCGAAATTATTACGTAGCCGTTATGACGAGTACAGGGCGGAAGCCGCTGTCGCTGTTGCTACCGCCACCATCCCAAGTGAAACCGAACAAACCAGCCCCGGAACCATCATCTGCGCCACCACGCCAGAACACCAGAACGCCATAGTGAGGAAAGTTCGAGTAGTCGGAGAACCACGAGTACGTACCCTTACTATTATTCGATGTTTCACATACTGCATCTCCGTATTTATCATTATTTGCACTATAATTGTCTGAATACGTGTCGCTATTCCCTTTTTTATATACGTCTACTGTCCATTTTGCACTCTTTTTTGCCTCTGTTAGACTTTGTTCATAATTTGATAAGCCACTGCTACTATTGTCAACATACGCTGCTACACATTCCCATGCTCCTCCGCTCATATCATATACTCCATAAACATTACCTGTTGTACTTGCTTTTTTTCCTTGACTACTTTTATAGCCATATTGACTTTCAAATGTTTCAGATGTATATGAATAACTTCCTCCGGTTACGTCTTGTCCTATTTTTGGTCCTGCTCCTGTTATATAATTACTACACTCATTTACTCCTACTTCTTTTTTATTTCTTCCATATTTACTTTGTGCTAAATATGCCACAGCTCCCCATTCACTATTTTTCATTAAATGGCTATTTAAATTTTTATTATTTAATACATTAGTAGCATAATTTGCACAGACTGTATACATATTACTTACTGTTATACTTCTCCAACTTGCTACTCCTGGTTTTACTTGTAAATTCTTTCCTGTTCCATTATATTCACTATCTGTTTTTGTTTGATTTGCATTTTCTGGGCTTGCTTCAAACTTTGCTACCCAGATTCCAGTTAGTTTTGCATTCCATTCTCCATTTTTATATTCTGTTGCACTTCCATCTTGAAATGCTGGATGTACTACATATTGATTTGCTACTGTACTTGGCCCACTATCTCCTGACTGTGCAATTGTATCTAAACTTGCTACTATATTTGTGTTATTTCCGTCTGTATCTTCTGTTCCTTGCAAGAATTTTATGTCTATCTCTCCTCCTGTTGCTGAGTTTGTATGATAACCACTTATTATCCTATATGCGTATCTTGGTATCCATACCCAGTAACTTCCATCTGCTGTTTTTACATTTGCCCAATGGCTAGTATTTTCTTTTCCATCTACGGATGTATCTACATAATCATACCATTTATCTATTTCAAATGATTCATTTACTGTTTTATTTGTAAAATCTGTATAATATTCTATTTCATTTCCATTTTCATCCCAATATACTGGGTTCATTTCAGCTGTTATTTTTGGACTATTTACTCCCTTTTTACTATTAAAACTTCCATCTGCCTTTAGTGTTGGCTTTGGAGTTGGAGTTGGTTTTGTTGGTACTGGAGGATCACTAGCTAATATATTATTCATTTCTTCTAATAAATTTGCTAATTCTCCTTGTGATTGTTCTTCTGCTTCTTTTGTCTTTTCTGCTGCAAGTTTTGCCTGTGCTATTATTCCATCTTCTCCTAGTACCATTGTTATGGTTACACCGAGCCAATATTAAAAGCACTACTATTGTTACTACTAAAGCTATTAGAGTAACTCCGCTTATTTTTTAATAATATTTTTTTATTTTCGTTTAGAAATTTATAAGTTTTACTATAATTACTTTTTTCATACATTTAATTTTTTCCTCCTACGTTTCTAAATTTCTCTTCTTTAGTATTATTTAACTGCCTTGTTCCTTTTATTCATTAATTTAAACAAATGTTATCATTTTTTCACACTGGTGTCAATATTGATTTTAAAATTTGCCTATATAATAGTTATAATAGTTTATAATTATATTTGAGGTTAAATTTATGAAAAACTGTGGTAAATATGAAGATAATTTAAATTTAATTGGGCCTATTTTAAGGAAAAAACGTAAAGAAAAAAATATATCTTTAGAAGCTTTATCTTCAAAACTTATTTTACTTGGTATCAATATTCCAGTTACTAGTTTGCATAGAATTGAAAATAATCAAAGAACTGTTAGAGACTATGAAATTTGTGCATTAAGTATTGCTCTTAATATTAATGTAAATGAACTACTTGATCCTATAACAGCTAAGTTTAAAGTATCATAATTTCTATTTTGAGAACAATTTTTATTAATTAATTTATATAGATTAAAAGACAGTAAATTTAAGTTATAATTTTATTTTTTAACTTAAATTACTGTCTTTTATTTATTACATGTATAGTTACTTTTAGCTAATGTAGCCTAAAGTAATTTTAATATTATCTACGTCTGCAGCAACATCCAGAATTATTATTTCTTCTATTAGATGTTACAAGCAAGCTTGCTCCATTATTTAAGTTTATTACTCCATAAGGATCAGAATTGTTTATTGCAATTGGTAAACTTGATATTGTAGCAATTCCGCCATTTGCATTGTTTCCGTTGTTGTTTCCTGTATTATTATTCCCTGTGTTATTATTTCCGCTATTATTGTTTCCAGTATTATTATTACCACTATTGTTATTTCCGTTATTATTATTACCACTATTGTTATTTCCATTGTTATTATTGCCACTATTGTTATTTCCATTATTATTTGGGCAATTGTTATTACAGTTCGTGTCACAGCAATATCTTCTAAAGCATGAAATTAGTCTGCAAATTACTGATGTAAGCACTGCTGTTACATAAGCAAGTAATGTATATAAAATGGCATATACTAAAAAGCTTGCATCGAATGCAGCAAATGTTACTATTAAATAAATAGCTAAAAATGTAGCAGCTACTAATAATGGACTTCTTAAAACTTTTTGTAATACAATTGCTAATAAAACAGTAGCAACAGGAAGAGCAAAAAATATTAATAATATATTCATAACTCAGTTCATTCCTTTCATTATTGCTAAAAAGAAATACATAGAAATGAAAAATTTTAAGCATTTCTCCTTTAACTTTACTTTTTGTTATATTTTATGTTATTTTAAAGTAAAGTGTGCTACTATTTTTTATTACAAAATTAGCTTTTATAGTGACCTGTCCCTAGGTGCTTGAAAATAAGCAATGGGACCTGGTCCCAACACCCCAAAAGCAAGCAATGGGACCTGTCCCTAATAACTCACACCCATTAAAAATAGTCCTTGGGCTGGCAAGGTTTTTCCAGCTAGGCTCCTATCTTTAGCTTCTAATATGTTTTTCATTTCTTCTGGCTGTTTTTCTCCTTTTCCTATTTCTACTAATGTTCCTGAAATAATTCTTACCATATTATATAAAAATCCGTTTCCAGTAAGCATTATTACTACCCTTTCCTGCTCTTTTAAAACTTTAGCATCATAAATAATTCTTACACTACTTTTACTACTTGTGCCACTTGATTTAAAGCTACTAAAGTCATGTTCTCCTACTAAATAGTTTGCTGCTTCTTGCATTGCTTCTACATTTAATAATTGTGGAACATGATATGTATAGTTTCTATAAATTGCTGTTCCTTGGTCTGAATTATCTATAATATAGCCATATGTTTTTTTATGGCAGTGGTAACGGCTATGAAAGCTTTCTTCTACTTCTTCTGCTTTTTGTACTCTAATTGAAGCTTTAAGCTGTGAATTAATTGCAATTGCCATTTTTTCTATAGGGAAATCTGAATCTATTTTGAAATTTGCTACTTGTGCAAAAGCATGAACTCCTGCATCTGTTCTTCCAGAGCCTATAAGTTCTACTTCTTTACCTGTTACAGTTTGTATTGCTTTTTCTATTTCTCCTTGAATATTAAGTTTATTGGGCTGTTTTTGCCAACCATTAAAGTCTTTTCCATCATATTCTATTGTTAATTTTATATTTCTCATTTAAAAATTTTCCTTTCTAATAATTCCTTAAAACTTTTCTATATAATACTATAATTTTTAAATGGTTACAATATTTATTTTTTTAACTTGATATTTTATATATTTTTATTTATAATATCTACGGGAGGAGCTACTATGCCTATTAAGTTAATAGCCAGCGATTTAGATGGCACATTTCTTGCACAAGATAATTCTATTCCAGAGAGTAATTTAAAAGCAGTTGAAGCTATAAAGGAAAAGCAAATACCTTTTGCTATTTGTACTGGTAAAAGTTATGCTCTTTCTAGAGATGTTTGTAATAAATGTGATGCACAATATGGCATTTTTGGCAATGGTACTCAAATTATAGATCTAAAAGAAAAGAAAGAAATTTTTCATTTGTGTTTATCTATAGAAGAAATTAAGTTATGTTATGAAATAGCAAAAAAACATAATTTACATATTCATGCCTATGGTGATAATCTTGTTATTACCGAAGATTTAAAGTATTTAGATTTATATAATTATGTTATGTTTTTTCGCTCTGAGGGTACAGTTTTGGGTAAATATGATTCTAACTTTAACCTTATTTTAACAAATCAAAATAAAAATGGGTTTTCTTTTTATATTGTAAAAAATTTCCTTGAATATTTAGCAAATAATAATTTACCTATATTTAATATTTTGCTTTCTAGTGAAAATGATTTATCTGAAATAAAAAAAGAATTAGAGCAAAAAACAAACTTATCTCTTACTTTTTGTTCTAAAAGATGGCAAAAAGATTCTATTATTAATAAAGAATACGAATATATTTCTATTGCTCCAAAAAATATTGGTAAAGGTTATGCTTTAAATATTTTAAAAGATTATTTAAATGTAAATTCTAATGATATTTTATCTATTGGAGATAATTATAATGATATTGATTTACTTAAAAATTCAGGTGTTAGCGTTGCTATTGCTAATGCATATGAACCAGTTAAAAAAGTTGCTACATATATAACACAAAACTCTGCAAACAACGGTGGGTTTGCAGAGGCAGTTTATCATTTTATGAATTAGTTTTTTGGTTTTCTTTTGTTTTTAATTTATTATTTCTTTTAGGCTTTTTTGCATTTGTATCTCCAAAGCGTTTTGTTACAATATTTTTAATTAAAATATTTCTTAATGTTTCTTCTTTTAAATCTGCTATTAATGTTCCGTCTTTTGCTATTGATATTTTTCCAGTTTCTTCAGAAATGATTATTGCAATAGCATCAGATTCTTTTGAAATTCCAAGTCCTGCACGATGTCTTGTTCCAAGTTCTTTTGCAATGTCTTTATCATTTGCTAGTGGTAATATGCATGCAGCAGCAGCTATTTTATTTTTAGATATTATAACTGCTCCATCATGTAATGGTGTATTTGGTGTAAATAGGTTTACTATAAGCTGAGGTGATACTTCTGCATCTATTTGAACACCATTTTCTATAACATCTGCTATTTGAATATCTCTTTCAAAAACAATTAAACCACCAGTTTTTGTTTTAGCAAGCTCTTGCACTGCAATTATAACTTTATAAATATTTTCTTTGGTTTTTGCTTCTATATCTTTATCCAATCCAAATATTCTTGTTATTTTATTTGTTCCAAGTTGTTCTAGCATTCTTCTAAGTTCAGGTTGAAAAATAACTATTAAAGCAATTACACCATAAGGCATAAATATAGTTAATATAACATTTAATATTTTTAAATTTAATATTTCACTAAGTGCCACAACTATTAAAACAAGCACAATTCCTTTTAATAATTGCCATGCTCTTGAACGTTTTGCATATACAATAAATTTGTATATTAAATAAAATACAATTATTAAGTCTAATATTAGTGTTAATAATTTAAATGGATTATGTGATAATTCTACCATATAACTAGAAATAGAATTCCAAATTCCATTCATATTTAAAGTAAGACTTTCAAACATAAATTAACCCTTCTTTTGTTTATTAGTTATCTTCCTATTAGGCAAAAAATTAATGTAGCTGCTACAGATAATACCATTAGTAATGTTAAAATTATTGCCATTATTTTTACACCTAATTTTCTTAAGTCTCTTTTATTCTTTGACTTTGACATTGTAATACCTCCTATTGTAGATTAGTATGAATATGAGTAGTTTTGTAGCATCCAAGAATAATAGTCAAATAAATCAAGCGTTGTTGGCATTCCATAATCTACACCATATGTTTCTACTGTAATATGGCTAATTACTGGTTTTTTCTTTGGAGTGTTTGGAGCATTTACTTCATTTCCATCTGCATCTTTTGGATAAGTTGTTTTTCCATTTTCATCTGCCTTTGGCGCATTATCTTCTCTATAATATACTTCTGTTTCTGAAATTTTATCTATAACATCCATTCCTTCTATTACTTTTCCAAATGCTGCATATAATCCATCTAAAGATGTATTGTCTTCTGTCATAATAAAGAATTGTGAACCTGCTGAATTATAACCATATGTTCTAAGTTCACTGCTAAAATCTCCATAATTTGTTCTGGCCATAGAAATAACTCCTCTTTCATGTTTTAGGTTATTTTTAGTATAGCCATTTGCTATAAATTCACCTGGAATGTTATATTCTTTATCTTGATCCTCTGCTAAATCCATAATACTACTTAACTTTGGAGAACCGCTTCCATTTCCGCTTATATCTCCACCTTGAATCATGAAATCTGGAATAGTTCTGTGGAATGTAAGACCATCATAAAAGCCTTTATTTGCTAATGCTATAAAGTTTGCAACTGTATTTGGTGCTTTATCTGGGTAAAGCTCAATTTTTACTGTTCCATAACCATCTACTTCCATTGTTGCAACTGGATTTGGAATATTTGTAGTTAGTTTTTGATAAAATCCATAACATACAAAGCCAAGTCCTATTACTGCTAAAATAATTGCTAAAATTAATAATATTTTTTTCATTGTTTATCTCCTCTATTTAATTTAATTTTGTAACGGTATAATTATATAATTATAAAATTAGGTTGTCAAATACAAATTGTTCTTGCATACGCCTTAAAGATTGTTTTATTGTTCTTGCCCTAACTTCTCCTATTCCTTCTACTTCATCTAAAGCTTGCAAATCTGCTTCTAAGATATGTTGGAAAGATTTAAAAGATTTTACTAAGTTTTCTACAATATTTGCTGGCATTCTAGGTACTTTATTTAATATACGATAGCCTCTAGTATATACACCAACTTCTTCGTAATTATCAAAGTCTTCATAACCTAATATTTTTGCAATTTTATCTATAACAATTAAATCTTCGTGTTCTAGATTTCTAATTTCCTGTAATGCTTTTTCTGCAGTTTTCCTTCTGTTTTTAGCTGTAATGTAGTCTTTTATAATTAGTAATTCTTCTTGTTCTAAGTCTCCTACCAATTCTTCTAATTGCATTTGAAGCAGTCTTCCTTCTTCTCCTAATTCATAAATTGCAATTTGAACTTCTTCTACTACCTTCATTACCATTTCTGCTCTTTGTATTGCATTAATTACATTTTCTAGTGTAACAATATCATTAAATTCATATTCATTTAATGTACTTAATTTATTATCAAATACCTTTTTATATTTTTCTACTGTTTGCAATGCTTGGTTTGCTTTAGTAATTACTTTAGCAGTATCTTCTAAAACATACCTTTCGTTTTCTTTAAAAATAGTAATAACACTTCTTCTTTGTGAAATACTAATTACTAATGCTCCTGTTTGCTTTGCTGTACGTTCTGCTGTACGGTGCCTTGTACCTGTTTCTGTAGTTACAATACTAGAAGATGGTATAATTTGTGTATTAGCATAAAGAATTTTCTTGAAATCTCCGCTAAGTACTATTGCACCATCCATTTTAGCAAGTTCATATAATCTAGAAGAAGTATAATCTACATTTAGTTCAAAACCACCATCTACTAAATCTAATACATCTTTTGTATCTGCTACTACAATTAGAGCACCTGTTTTTGCTTTTAAAATATTCTCTAATCCATCACGAATTGGGGTTCCTGGTGCTATCATTTTTAGTACTTCGGTAATAATCATGTTAAAAATATTCCTTTCTTGCTTTTTGTAAGGCTTGTATTATTTTAAATTTACTGCCTTTAATGCATCATTTACAGTTCTGACCCCTATTATATCTAATTTATACTTTTCTTTCAATAGTTTTTTGTTACTTTCTGGTATAATGCATGTTTTAAATCCAAGTTTTTCTGCTTCTTTAAGCCTTTTGTCTATTAAATTAACAGCTCTTACTTCACCTGTTAGGCCAACCTCGCCAATTACAACAGTATTTTTTTCAATAGCTATATTTTTAAAGCTAGAAGCTACTGCTATAATCATGCCTAAGTCTACTGCTGGCTCGCTTATATGAATTCCACTTACTACATTTAGATAAATATCTTGTGAACCAAGAGATAGCCCAGCTTTCTTTTCTAAAACAGCTACTAATAATGTAAGCCTATTATAATCTATTCCGTTTGCAGTTCTACGTGGAAGGCCAAATACAGTCGGTGTTGTTAGTGCTTGCAATTCTATTAAAAGTGGCCTTGTTCCTTCCATGCTAGCTACAATAACTGAGCCAGATGGGTTATCTTCTCTTTCTGAAATTAGCACAGAAGATGGGTTTGTTATTTCTACCATTCCTTCATTTTGCATTTCAAACATTCCTATTTCATTAGTAGAACCAAAACGGTTTTTTACACTTCTTAAAATACGGTAAGAAAAATATCTTTCTCCTTCTATGTATAAAACTGTATCTACCATGTGTTCTAACACTCTTGGGCCTGCAATATTTCCTTCTTTTGTAACATGTCCAATAATTATTGTTGTAATATCATTTCCTTTACATATACGCATTATACGTGCAGTAATTTCTCTAACTTGGCTAACAGTTCCTGCAGCAGATGAAATGTCATCCGAATACATAGTTTGAATTGAATCTACTATTACAAGTTTTGGCTTTATTTCTAGAATGTGGTTTTCTATAAGTTCAATATCTGTTTCTCCTAAAAATAATATATTTTCATTATGAATTCCAAGTCTATCTGCTCTAATTTTAACCTGCTCTGCTGATTCTTCGCCAGAAACATACAAAACTTTTCCTTCTCCTTGCATTTTGTTACAAAGCTGTAAAATTAGTGTAGACTTACCGATTCCAGGCTCTCCACCTACTAAAATTAATGAGCCATGTACTATGCCTCCGCCTAGTACCCTATCTAGCTCTCCTATTCCAGTACTAGTACGCACTGAGTCTTTTCCTACAACTTCATTTAAAGCTTTAGGTGCTACCATTTTTTTATCTACTGCTTTAGCTTTAGTATCTTTTGTAGATAATTTTTCTTCATAAAAGCTATTCCATTCATTACAGCCAGGGCATTTTCCTAGCCATTTTGTAGATTCATATCCACAATTACTACATACAAATACTGTTTTTGCCATTTTTCCTCCTTGCTTGGGGACAGTCCCTTTTTCCCTTTTTAGGTAATTAGGGACAGGTCTCTTTTTAAACTTTTTATTTATTATAGTTTTTTTACTTTTTCAATTATTTTCGTACTTATTCCAGTGATTCTAGATATCTGCTTTACAGTAGTTCCTTTTATATTTATTAACTTTTTTAATACTTCATTTCTGTATTTATAATTAAGTTTTTGAATGTTGTAAATTGAATTTAATCCAATATTATCCATAATAATTTTAATTACTATATCATCATCTAGTTTACATTGAATTTCAAACTCTGAATATTCTTCATTGTATTGATATTTACTTTTTTCTTTATGAAATTTTTCAAATAAGTCTATAGCCTCTTGCTTTTCTTCACTAAATAATATTAAAATATCTGATGTATCAATTAAATTAATAGTATCTTTTGGTTTATTATAAAAATTATAACTACTCCATTTATATTTATCATATTTTCCAATTCCTGCTTTATCAGGATTTAAATGGATATATCTAATTACGCATTTTAAATATTCCTCGGTTTCTATGTTTTTACTAGTGAATCTTCCTTGAAAAACATGTCCTATTCTATTGTATTTTGAGTTTAAATATTCAGAATAGCACACTTGTATTTTGTGCATTATTTTAGAAATTTCTGCATTCTCGTCTTTAATTACTAAATGTACATGATTAGGCATAATAACATATGCATATAGTTTAAAATTAAATTTTTCTTTTGCTTTTGCCAGTTCTTTAATAAATTTATTTTTATCTTGGTCATCAATAAAAATATCTTGTTTATTTATTCCTCTAATAATAATATGATATAAATTTATAGAGGAACAAACTCTAGCTGTTCTTGCCATAACTTCAACTCCTTTACAATTTTGCCCCTCTGATTTATTTATATTTTTTTAACATATTCCCCTATATATTACTTTTGTAATATATCATTTTTTTTTAAATTTTTCTACCCTTTTTTATAAATTTCACATTATAGTCATAATTTGTAACTTTTAAGTTGCAAATAGTTTTATATTAGATACTAACGAAAGATTATTTTCAAATATTACTTTTGATAATTGTATTTACTTATTTAATTAACGTCTATATTCTTTTAAGATTGTAATTGCAAAGTCTTGAAAATTATGTAAATATGTAGTAAAATATTTACTAATAGAGCTACTACGCTCTATAGTATTTATTCCAGTGCACTGAATAGTGCGAGGTTTTCCTCAAACTTTTTAGTAATACAATTAAAACTAAACAACAAAATTTAAGGAGGACTATCATGGAAGCAAAAGAGGTAAGAAATTTGCCGTGGAAGGGGGTAGAAGACTGGTCTGCGTTGGGTAAAACTTATGTAGTAACAAATTATTGGGGAATTACTACTGACTACATTGTTTCCCAAACAGACGTGGATGTCTTCGTGAGTAATATTTTTCATGATATTGCTCGCAAGTTGAAGATTTCTTTTGAAGATTTAAAACCTATTTTGGAATCAGAAAATGAACCTTTTTATGTAGCGAAAGCCCGCGCGTATAGAAGCTACTCTGGACTCTATCCTAACGGCTCCTTTTTACGTGATTTGAAAAAAACACTGCGAATCCCTGACGTAAGCGCATTAAATCAAACTGATTCTGCTGACAAAGTCGGTGCATGCGTCAAGCAGTTTGAGGAGCTTTCCGACCTCGAGAAAGTGATATTTCTTGAGAGAATTGGAAAAGTCAGTGTGAAAGTGGAAACATGTGCAAAAGGCGTGCCTGAGACCACGGAAAATTAATCTTACAAAAAGCCCCTTTTTTTCGAATAGGGGCTTTTTTATTTTATAGAAAAAATAGAAGATTTTTGCTATAAAACAAGGTTAAGTTACCTTTTTATTATATATCTTAACTTTAAACAATTTTTCTTATAAATGGTGACAAAATAGTGACCTGTCCCTAATTACCCAAAAAGGGAAAAAGGGACTGTCCCCAATACAAACATTGCGTGAGACCAAGCCAAGCCATTGACCCAGCTTGAACCTGGCTCTTCGTTGCTTACTTGCTCTGCTAAAAAGCCGTGCTTGTTTGCAGTATTTACTACAAACTCCATACATTCTTTTGCTTTTTTTCTTTCTCCTACTTTTTGGTAATAATTTGCCATCCATAATGTTGCAATTATCCATGGATTTTTTCCTCCACGGTAGTGGTCATCTTCAAATCTTAAATATCCACCTGTGTAAGTTCTTAGTGTTAAATTTATTCTTTCTACTGTATTTTGTACCTTTTTTTCTTTTGGTGAAAATATAGAAAATGGCTCTACTATTCCTAACATGCTTATATCTGTTTGATTGTCATTTAAGTTTCTTGAAAATGTTTTTGTGTTTTCATCATACAGATTATTTAAAATATATTTTTTTATTTCTTCTTGGTATTCATTTAATTTTGCTTCTAGCTTATTCATTGCTTCTACTTTTAGCCTATTTTTTACTTCATATTCCGGTTTTAAAATATCTTGCATTTCCTGCATTGCTTGAAATGCAGAATAGATTGCTGAAAGTGAATATAAATGAACTCCTTCGTGCATTTCCCATAAATCATAACTTTTGGGAAGTTTAGTTCTATTTTCTGTATGATATGTTTGTTCTATTTCCATTTTTACAACATCTGATTCATCTTTTTTTTCTAAAATGTTGTCCATATACATACATAAAAATTTAGCTGCATTTTCACACATTTTATATGTATCTTTTAAGAATTTTACTTCTTTTACTACTTTATAATGTTCATATACACCATAAATTACACCTGCTGTTTCGTCTATTTGATACCCCCAACATGGTGCTAATCTTCCATCTGTATAAAATCTTTGCTCCCACATTCCATTTTTGCTTTGTGTTTCTTTGCAAAATATTTTATAGAATTTTTCTGTTTCTTTTGTCATTTTTAGGCTATCTAATGCTCTTGTTACAAACACTGCATCTCTTGGCCAGCAGTAACTGTATCTTCCGCAAAAGTTCATTTGTTCATCTACTTCTACTGAAGCTGATATTCCACCTGTTTCTTGGTTTATAAGAAGTGGAAATAGTAAAATACTTCTTTTATATATTTGATTTACTTTTTTATTATAATTACTTGTTTCTGGTAAAAGTGTAATTGAAGTGTGGTCTTTTACATACTTTTTCCAGTATTTTTCTACCGCTTCTTCTTCTTTTTTAATATCTAATTTTTTGATTTGATCTATTTGCTTTTTTACTTCTTCTTCTGTTTGCTTTTCTAAATTTTGCCTAAAATACAAATATATTACTATTTCTTTCTTTTCCCCTGGTTTTAAAAGTCCTACATTATAGCTAATGCTAGAATCTGAGGACATTCCGATATAATCTTTATCTTTAATTTCTCCACTTAAAATATTTTCTTTAGTATCATTTAATTGATAACTTAACAAATTATTTTTAGAAAATGTATACATAGTATAGTCATGGCAGTATTGAATAAGTGCATTATTCTTTACTTCTGCTCCTACCATATTATTTGAATTAGTTAATAATGTAGAATGAATTAAAAAATTTACATTTAAATCTATACTATTCTTATTTTCAAATTGATATTTTTTTACTAGTATATCGTCTTTAATCATTGTAAAATCTGTTTGTTTTATGTATAAATTAAAGTATGTATTAGTAATTTCTGTGTTTAATATGTTTGTGTTTTCAGTATAGTATTGATTATACTGATTATTTATATCTTCATGTAAGTAAATTAGTCCAGAGTCATTTATTTTTACTCCAGTTAAAAATTCGTCTATAAAATTTCTAAAATCTGGATTAGGGTACATTACTCTAAGTAATTCTCCGTTTTTGGTGTAACTTGCAGTTATGTTTTTTCCACCAATAATTGCATCATTATTATATTTATTTTTCATTAGTCCTACCTCTTTAAAAAAACTAATTTACAGTATAAATAACGAGCTTGTAATTCATACTGTAAATATATTTTGCTTATTTTTATGTAATTTTAAGTTTTATTAATTATATAATTTTAATTTTTCTCTACAATTTTAACAATTTGTTCTTCTATTTCATTTAGTCTTAGTTTTAAAAGATGTATGTCATTATCATTTGCTTCATCAGTTAGATAATCTTCTTTTACAATGTTTTCCATGTCTTCTAACTCACTTCTTAATGTTCTTATTTTATCTAATACATCTTTTCTTTCTAGAATGTCTGTTGTAGTATGTTTAACAGTTTGTTCCATAGTTAAGTTTTCATCTAGTGTGTAAGTTTGGCCATATTCTGGAATTGTAACTGGAATTTCTATTGTTTCTAATATTTTGTTCTTTAACACCTCTTGGCTTTCTGGCTCTCCATGTACTAAAAATATGTGTTTTGGTTTTATAATAAAAGAATATATAAAGTTAAGTAGCCATTCTTGGTCTGCATGGCCAGAGTAACCTTCTATGTATTCAATTCTTGCATTTACTGCAATTTCTTCTCCAAATATTTTTACCTTTTTTTCTCCTTCTACTAGTCTTCTTCCTAATGTTCCTGGTGCTTGGTAACCTACAAATAAAATTGTGCTGTTTGGATCCCATAAATGATGTTTTAAATGATGTTTAATTCTACCAACTTCGCACATACCACTAGCAGAAATAATAATTGCAGATTCCTTTTTTTCATTTAATTCTTTTGATTCATCTGCAGTTCTTGTAAATTGCAAGCCTGGAAACTCTAATGGATTGTCTCCGCTTTGAATTAATTTTTGTGTTTCTTCATCAAAAAGATTAGCATTTTTTCTAAATATTTCTGTTGCAGAAATTGCAAGTGGGCTATCTACATATACTGGAGCGCTCATTAATGTTTGATATTTTTTCTTAAATTCTTCATCATTATGCTTATCTTTTAATCCATTTAACTCATATAAAATTTCTTGTGTTCTACCTACTGCAAATGATGGTATTACAACTGTTCCGCCTTTATCTAATGTTTCTGAAACAATATTTAAAAATAAACTTGCTTTGTCGTCATTTCTCAGGTGCAATCTTGAGCCATAAGTAGATTCCATTACTAAGTAATCTGCATTGTCTATCATTGTAGGAGAAGAAAGCAAAGGAATATCGTTATTACCTAAGTCTCCTGTAAATACTGCTTTGGTTTGTTTTCCATCTTCTGTTACCCATATTTCAATTATTGCAGAGCCAAGCATGTGACCTGCATCATTAAAGCGAACATGAATATTTTGGTCTATTTCAATTATTTCATCATAATCTACTGGTTTAAAAATTTCCATTGTATTTATTGCATCTTGTGCAGTATATAATGGTAGTAAAGCTTCTTTTCCTTCTCTTAGCCTTTTTCTATTTCTCCAACTAATTTCTTGTTCTTGTATATGTCCACTATCCGGAAGCATTATTGAGCATAAATCTGCTGTGGCTTTTGTTGTAATAATTGGGCCTCTATAGCCTTCTACATACAATTTAGGAAGTCTACCGGAATGGTCTATATGAGCATGTGTTAGTAATACAAAATCTATTTCATTTATATTAAAATCAAATGGCTCGTGGTTTTTCATTTCCTCATTGTTACTGCCTTGATACATACCACAATCTACTAAAAATTTTTTGCCTGCTCCTTCTACTAAAAAGTTAGAGCCTGTTACCATTTTTGTTGCTCCTAAAAAAGTAATTTTCATATATTAAACCATCCTTTCGAAATTGTTATATAAATAGTTTTACTTTTTTCTTCAATTTTACAGTTCTATTACTATATATTTCATAAGTATTTTCTATTACATTTGAATCATAATATGTCGCAAATAGTTTTCCATCTTCTACTTTTGTTTCTATTACTATGTTGTTTAAATCAATCATTTTAGTATCAAATAGTTTATGAGTAATTTGATAATTTATATCTTCATCTATTGTAATGTAATCAATAATATTTAGTTTTAAGGCTTTGTTTATTAATAATTGAATAGATTTTTCAAAGTCTTCATAAAGTTTTTCTACTTCTTTTAGTAATGTTCCTTCTTTTTCAAATATTAAAAATCTATAGTATCTTAATATATAAAAATATGTAATAAGTTCTTGCTTGTTTTGCTCTTTTGCAATTTTAATTTGAATGCAAGATAAAAATAATTTGCATAATTCTAATAAACTTTTTCTTGAGCTTTTTTTATCTAGGTCTAAAATATTTAAAAATTCTACTTTTTTAGCTATTTCGTCTTTACGTGCAACATAGCCCTTTGGATCAATTAGAATATTACATTCTTTCATTTTATCTACATAGTCTTGTCTTTCTATTTCTAACCTATTTACTAAATGCCTTATACTAAATATTTTTTCTCTATTAGGTAATTTAGAATTTCTTAATTCATATTCTTTTTGTAAGTCTTCTTTATTATTAAGCATTTTATCTATTTTTTCTATTTGTTTAGTATATTTTTTCTTTTGTTTTGTTACTTCTTCTAAATATGTACTTTTGTTATTTAATTTTTCTAGTTCTAATGTATTTTCTTTTTTGTAATTTTCCCACATAGCTTTTTGGTCTTTATCTTTTCTTATATAAAACTCTATAGAAAATTTGCAAAATAGCACAATTATTTGTTTTGCTTTTTCATTTCCAAATTCTTGTTTTAATTGCTCATAAATTAGCATTAAATAATCTGCAAGTGGACTATCATTTTTGGTCCATTCTAAAATAGTATTATAGCCTATTAAATATAAAAAACTTTGAAAAGCTAAGTTTAACTCTATATTTGAAATTTCTTTAGGTACAATGTCCCATGACCAACCATTAAAATCTCTAATTACTTCTGCTACATGCATTTTAATTCCAGAATTTAAAAAATAGCTAATTGGCATTTTAAGAAGTTCTTCTTCTTCTGGAATGCATAATGGTTGTTCACCTAATTCTATAATAGCATTTAATAAGTAAAATTCATTTCCTAGTGTAGCTATTTTCCCTGTTTCTTTATTTATATAATATTTATCTATTTTTCCTTTTTCTTCAAAGCTTATAATTTCTATTTCATTACATTTTTCCTTGATTACATCAGTTAAATAATCTAATAATTTCCCTTTATCTGAAACTTCTACCTTTGTTTTTTCGTAGTCATTATATGCATTTTCAATTTTATAAAACATGCTTAAAAGAAGATTTTTAGTTTGAAGAGAAAAGGTTTTATTTTCTAAAACCTTTTCTAACTTATTAGTATAATCTTTTAAATGAATCTTTTTTAACTTCTTTTCCTTTTTTTCCATGATTCACCTTTTCTTTTGTTGTATTATTCGCTTTCTTGTGATGATGTAGACATTTTTAATTCTTGCCATTTTTCTTTGCTCATTAAAACTTCTCTAGGCTTACTTCCTTGATAGCCTGAAATTATGCCTCTTTCTTCCATTTGGTCTATAATTCTGCCAGCTCTTGCATAGCCTACTTTAAATCTTCTTTGAATAAAAGAAGTTGAAGCTTGCTTTGTTTCTACTACTGTATCTATTGCTTCCATTAATAATGGATCTGTTCCGTCATCATCATCTGCTACTTCTGCTTCTAAGTCTTTATCTGTTTTATTTGCATTTTCAATTTGCTCAATAATATCTTCGTTATATTTAATTTCACCTTCTGGTTTGATGAAATCTACTATTTTTTCTACCTCTTTGTCTGAAATAAATGCACCTTGTATTCTAGTAGGTTTTGTTGCTCCTGCAGGGTAAAATAGCATATCTCCTTTTCCTAATAATTTTTCTGCGCCAACCATATCTAAAATTGTTCTAGAGTCTACCTGTGATGATACTGCAAATGAAATTCTAGATGGAATATTTGCTTTAATTATACCTGTAATAACATCAACAGATGGTCTTTGAGTAGCTATTACTAAATGCATACCAGCTGCTCTTGCTTTTTGTGCTAAACGACAAATAGAATCTTCTACATCTTTTGATGCTACCATCATTAAGTCTGCAAGCTCATCTATAATAATAACAATTTGAGGTAAAGTTCCTATTTGTTCTTTCTTTGCTTCTTCATTATAGCCTTTTAAATCTCTAACGCCTTTGCTAGCAAAAAGCTGGTAACGGTTTTCCATTTCTTGCACTGCCCAAGCAAGTGCTCCTGCTGCTTTTTTAGGATCTGTAACAACAGGAATTAATAAATGTGGTATACCATTGTAAACAGAAAGTTCTACTACCTTTGGATCAACCATTAATAGTTTTACTTCACTTGGTTTTGCTTTATATATAATACTAGAAATTAATGTATTAATACATACACTTTTACCAGAGCCTGTAGCACCTGCAATTAATACGTGTGGCATTTTTGCAATATCTGTTACAACAGGGTCTCCTGCAACATCTTTTCCTAAAGCAAATGCTAATTTTGAATTATGATCTTCAAAACTCGTTGATTCTATTATTTCTCTAAAGTGTACCATTTCATTTTCTTTGTTTGGAATTTCTATTCCAACTGCTTGTTTTCCTGGAATTGGTGCTTCAATACGAATACTTTCTGCTGCTAAATTTAAAGCAATATCATCTGCTAAATTTGCAATTTTACTAACACGAACACCTTCTGCTGGTTTTAATTCATATCTTGTAATAGCAGGTCCTACTGAAACATTTTCTACTTTTGCAGATACTCCAAAACTATATAAAGTTTTTTGAAGTTTTGTTGCAGTATCTGCTACTGATTTTTTGCTATTTTTGTTTCCTAGTTTTTCTGGCTCACTTAAAAGCTGAACTGGTGGAAACTCATAGTGTTCTTCTTCTGTTGTTACAGTGTGCTCTAATTGAAGTACCTCTTTTACTTTATCTTCTTTTTGTTCTTCTACTTGTTTAAATAAATTTGCATCTATTACATCTGGTGAAGACTCATTTGATGATTTATTTTCTCCGATATCTTCTATTGTTTGTAATTTTTTGTCTTGCTTTTTCTTTCCAAAGAAAGGAATATCTAGCTCATCTTCATCATGATTATATTTTTGCCCTGCTCCTTCTTCATCTAAATCTATAGTTAATTGATTAGCAAATTGAGATGCTAATTTTTCTGCTTCTTGTTTTTCTCTTAAACGTTTTTCTTTTTTAGATTCTCTTTTTTCTTCTAATATTGCACCATTTTTTTCGTATCTTTGCTTTCTTTCTTCTAATGCTTCTGCTTTACTTGCCTGAAGTTCATCTATAAGGTTACTAATCATTTCTGCTGGTCTAATTCCAAAGATAAATACTAATAAAATAATAGAAATTCCAAGCATTAGTATTGCTGCACCTGTTTCTCCTAATGCTTTAATTAAAGGTACTGCAATAACAGAGCCTATTACTCCACCGCCAATATCTTTTTGACCCAAAGTATATGACTGGTCTAAAATTTCATTAAATTCTTGATTTATAGATATATTTTTTCCAGAGCCATTTCCTATTTGAAAAATGCTAAGCATTGTAGCAATACAAATTAAAAAGATTCCATATTGTACTAATTTGCCTACAATATACTCTTTATCATTTCTTGTCATATAAATTGCAATAAGTAACATTCCAAGTGGAATTATATATTTTATAAAGCCCATTATGCCACCTAAAGCAGGGCTTAAAACTTTTCCAATATTTCCTGATTTTGTATAAATTAAAAGCATTAACAAAATACTAAGTAGCACTAATAAAACTACTGCTACATTAACATCTATTTTATTCTTTTTTCTTCTTGCTCTTCTTGCCAATTTAACTTCCTCCCAATTTGTTAATTAACTTTTGCATTATTTTTATTTTTTAGCAACAAAAAATCAGTGATAACGGAAATCCAATTTCTGACCTCCGAACACTGACTTTCCGAAATCTTGATTTTTATAATTTCAATATAAATAAATTATTTTAGTTCTTTTCTATTATCTTGAATTACTTTAAGGGCGTCTTGTAAAGCAACTTCTATACCAGCTAAAACATTATCTGCATAGTCTTTAGTTCCTTTTGAAATTTCACGAGACATTTCATTTGCAGTTTCAATTATTTCTACTTTCTTTTCATATGCTTTTCTTGTAATTTCATGTTCATCTATCATAGAAATAATTCTATTTTCTGCTTCTTTAATAATTTCATCTGCTTCATTTTGAGCTTCAACTAAAATTCTTTGTCTTTCTTCTTTAACCCATTTAGCTTGTTTAAGTTCTTCTGGCAATTTTAATCTAATTTCTTTAATAATATCTAATATTTCGTCTTTATCTGCTATGCATTTACTAGAAAAAGGTACACCCCTACTTTTTTCTAACATATCTTCTAATGTTTCTAATAAAGTGAATATTTCCATTTTTTACCCCTTTCAACCTAAAAGCTTATTATTGCTTTTTTTCTGTTAAAAATATAAGACTTACTCTACCATATTTTCTTATATCATAAACATTTATGTTTAACTTTTCTAACTCTAGTAATTCTCGTTTTTCATCATCAGTTTCTATAACTAGGCACCCATTATCTTTTAGTAAATTAAGCAATAGTATTCTTTTAACAGAATCAACTGCAATATTTAGTGCATAAGGTGGGTCTATATAAATTATATCAAATTGTATGTTTTGCTTTTGTAAATTTTCTAATGCTATTTTGTAATCTTTTTCTATAATGACTGCATTAGAATTTAATTTTGTTTTTTCTAAATTATTGTATATCATTTTAGTAGCAAGATGATTTTTTTCACATAAGTATGCTTGTTTTGCACCTCTACTTAAAAATTCTATTGCAATAGCTCCACTTCCTGAAAATAAGTCTAATATGGTTGCATTTTGAATTTTGGGCATTAATATATTAAATAAAGATTCTTTAACTCTATCTAATGTTGGCCTTGTAGAAATGCTTTCTATTGAATTTAGTTTTGTTCCTCTTGCAGTTCCACTAATTACTCTCATAGTACCTCTATATGATATACATTATTTTATAATTTTCTGCTAATATGTCAATAGGTTTTACATAATTGTAACAATATTTTAATGTATTTGTAACATTTTGTAATATAATTTACAATCGCTATTTGTATTATATAATAAATATAAATAGTATGTCAATTAAAAAAACAAAAATATAAGATGCTATATTTTTGTTTTTTATTTATTATTCCTTATTAACTTCTTTTAACAATTCTAATTGAGAAATTAAAATTGATTCCATTTTAGCTTTATATACATCAAATTGTTTTTGAATTTCTTCTAATTCTTTTCTTTTTAGTGAAATTTCTTGTTCTAATTCACTAATTTTTTGCTTAGCTTCTAGCTGTGCATCATTTATTATTTGCTCTGCTTGTTGTTTTGCTACATCTCTAACTTCATCTGCTGTATTTTGCGCCATAACTAAAGTATTTTGAAGAGTTGATTCAATATTTTTATATTTTGAAATACTTTCTTGCATATCTTCTAATTTATTTTTAGAATCTGCTACTTCTTTATATAATTTTTCGTAGTCTTTAGTTAAGTCATCAAGAAAGTCGTCTACTTCTTCTACGCTATAACCATTTACAATTTGTTTAGAAAATTTTTTATTTTCAATATCTAAAGGGGTAAGCATATTGTTTCCTCCTATTTTTGCTATGTATTATAATTAATTATTTCCGCCATTTCTTAACCATGAAACAGATAATTTATTTTTTATTTCATCTCTTGCCATTTCATTTTCAATGTCATAATTAAAAGGTGCAATTAATACTATAGAGTTAGAAATTTTTTGCATATGTCCATCTAATGCATGAACAGCGCCTGATACAACATCTATAATTCTTCTTGCTACATCTTTATTAACATATTCTAAATTAACAACAATTGATTTTTTTTGTTTTAATAAATCACATATATTAGCTGCTTGTTCAAAAGTTGTTGGTTGTGAAATAACCATTTTAACTTGTTGAACTTGTGGCATATTTACAACTTTATTATTTCTTCTGCCCCATATTCTTCTTTCTTCTTGCTCTTCATCTTCGTTTTCTACTTCTTCTTCATCTTCATATTCTACTTCTTCTTCGTCTTCTCTATCTTCTGCTGGATCCATACCAAATAATCCCCAAACTTTTTCCATAATAGCTCCTGCCATTTTTTTACGACCTCCTAATTAATTTTTTGTCTTTCGAATTTAACTGTATTTAGTATCTAACTTTTTGTACTATTTGTCAATAGTTTTTCTGTTTGTAATAATAACTTAATATGTTTGTAATATTATTGTAATATTATTTGGTCGGTTTTCTAAATATTTCGTCATATAATGTAAGTAAGCCCCTGCCTTGCAGTTCTTCACTTGTGTAACCTAATTCTTTAAGTTCGGTATTTGTATAGTTATCTATTATAGTATATTTATCATTACTTTTTAATATTTTAATATAAATTTTACTTTCATAGCCAGCTCTTGTTCTAATAACATAAGCAACTTTATTTTCTCCTTTTTGTTCATAGGCAATAGACTCATTTGGCACTTTTTTTCCACTAAAACTCCACCATATAATATCAAATGATATTTTACGATAACTAATTAATTCTTGTACTTGCTTATCTATATTAAAAACAATTAAAACTTTATTATTTTCTTCTGAAATATATTCTATTGTACTAGAAATTTCGGTATCATTTGTTAGTCTTAAATTTACTTTATCTCCTACTTTTGCATCTTTTGCTTGTGTAGAGTCTAATATACACGCAATATAACATTCAAAATTGTTAATAATTTTAGCAACTTCATTGCTATCTGCTATTACTTGTCCTACCTTTAAATTTAATCCTTCTAAAAAATCTATACTTAATTTGCTAAAATCCTTTGTATTAAGTGCTTCTTCATAGCCATCTACTTTATATGAAACCATTCCGCTAATTGGTGCTGTTAAATATTCTGAACCCTCATTTAATTGATTTTCATAAGTTTTTCTTTCATTGATTAATTTTTTTAAATATGAACCAGATGGGCTATACTCCCCTACAATTTTTGCTTTTTTAGTGATATTATCTGAAATTTCTTTTTTAACTTGTAAAATTGTTTGAATTTCATTTACTTTATATAAAGACAAAATTTTATCTTCTATTTGTTTTTCTAAAGCCTTAATATCACTTGTAGGATAAGGATTTTCGCTTTCCATTGCTTCTTCTATTTTTTTATCTAAGTCTTGAATTTTTTTAATTAAACTATTTTCTCCATTTGAGTAATAGCGAAAAATTGCTTCTCCTTTTGCAACTTTTTCTCCTTCAGACTTTATTTTTTCCATTCCATTTTTATAATTTGAACCTTTTGTAACTGTTTCTTCACGTATAATATAACCTACTGCTCTTTCTTCTTGATAAATGTTTCCTTGCTCTAAACTAAAAGTATCTGTAGGATTTTGAATAAATACAATGGTTTTATATAAGCTAAAAATAACAATGCAAACTAATACTATTAAAATAATAATAATAGATTTATTATTTTTAGTTTTAACTTTATTTTTAGATTTTACTTTTTTTACATTATCTTTCACTGTATTCCTCCAAAATACATTGTATATTTTCATTTACTGGCATAAGTCCATTTAGCCATTTAATTGATTTATCTTTTCTAAACCATGTAAGTTGCCTTTTAGCGTACCTTCTTGTTTCCATTTTTATTTTTTCTATCATTTCTTCTTTTGTTAAATTTCCATTTAAGTAACTTATAACTTCTTTATATCCGAGCCCTTGTATTGCTGTTGGTAAAGTTTCATATTTTTTTACTAAATTTTCTACTTCTTGTATAAGTCCTTGCTCAATCATAATATCTACTCTTTTGTTAATTCTTTCATATAGCTTTTCTCTTTCCATATTTATTGCAAAAACAATATACTCATAAGCAGGTGGCTCTAATTTAGATTCTTGTTCTAACATAGTTTTAGTTTTGCCTGTTTGATGATATAATTCTAATACCCTCATGATTCTTTTTTTATCATTTTGGCTAATAGATTGCATTGCATCTGAATCTATTTTTTTAGCTTCTTCATATAATGTATTTAATCCTTCTTTTTGAATTCTTTCTTCTAAATAATTTCTATATTCTAAATCTGTTTCAATTTCTGGATATGTAATATTTTGAACTAAGCTATTTACATATAAGCCTGTTCCTCCTACAATAATTGGAACTTTTTCATGTGATAAAACAGTTTGTATTGCACTTGTAGCATCTTTTTTAAAATCTGCTACACTATACCTTTTATTTGGACTAACAAAATCTAACATATAGTGTTTTATTCCTTGCATTTCTTCTACTGTTGGTTTTGCAGTTCCAATGTTCATGTCTTTGTATATTTGCATTGAATCACAAGAAATTATTTCTCCATTAATTTTTTTTGCAAGTTCAATAGAAAGGCCTGTTTTCCCTGAAGCTGTTGGCCCACAAATTACAATTACTTTTGGTTTTTCTGCCATAAAATTCTCCTTTAGTTTTTTAAACTAATAATATTTAATATTCCATTTTGAATATTTTTAAAATAGAAAAATTCTATAATTAATACTACAAGTAAAATAACTGCTAGTAAAATAATACGATTTTTCAATTGATCTTTTTGTAGTTTTCCCATTTTAGAATAATAATAAGATCTTGCAAGAAAAGGTAAAACTGCAATTACATTTACTGGTACAAAAGCAAAAGTAATTAAATTTTTTGCTGTAGATGCTCCTTCTCCTAAATTAATATTTTTTGTGCTTAACCAATAAACTAATGTTACAAGCATATACATTACTGCAACGCCAACAACAATAAATATTAATTTATCTTTTTTTTCTGTATTTTCTCCTAAAAAACGATATGTAAGAAATATTGCTAATACATTTAAAACTAAAATACATAAATAAATGAATAATATCATGTTTATTTCTCCTCGTATAATATGTTTATAAGGTTTATTTAATATAAATTTTATAAACATATTTTTTATATTTTAAATAACCT
>CANQUT010000009.1 GCA_947627105.1 uncultured Clostridia bacterium | reverse complement strand
GCTAGAAAAGTTAAAATTGTAGCAGACTTAATTAGAGGAAAAGATATTGATGAAGCTTTAGCTATTGTAAAATATGCTCCAAAAGCATCAAGCGAAATTATAGAAAAATTATTAAAATCAGCAATTGCAAATGCAGAAAATAATCATCATTTATCACATGAAAAATTATATGTTGCTGAAATTTATGCAAATCAAGGTCCAACTCTAAAAAGAATTAGACCAGCTGCAAAAGGTAGTGCAGTAAGAATTAGAAAAAGAACAAGTCATATTACAATCGTGTTAAAAGAAAGAGATTAAGAAAGGAGGACTTAACAATTATGGGACAAAAAATGGATCCTAACGGATTAAGAGTAGGTGTCATTAGAGAATGGAATTCAAAATGGTATGCAGATAAAAAGAACTTTAGTGATTATTTAGTAGAAGACCATAAAATCCGTGAATATGTTAAGAAAAAATTATATGTTGCAGGAATTTCAAAAGTAGAAATTGAAAGAACTGCTAAGTTTGTTAGAGTAAATGTATACACAGCAAAACCAGGTTTAGTAATTGGTAAAGGTGGAAACCTTGCTGAGGTATTAAAAGTAGAACTTGAAAAAATGATAGGAAAAACAGTAAACTTAAATATTGTAGAAGTTAAGAATATTGATATTGATGCACAATTAGTTGCAGAAAACATTGCTGGTCAACTTGAAAGAAGAATTTCTTTCAGAAGAGCTATGAAACAATGTATGCAAAAAACCATGAAATCAGGTGCATTAGGAATTAAAACTGCTGTATCAGGAAGACTTGGTGGAGCAGATATGGCTAGAACAGAATTCTATAAAGAAGGAACAATTCCACTTCAAACTTTAAGAGCAGATATCGACTACGGTTTTGCCGAAGCAGATACAACTTATGGAAAAATAGGTGTTAAAGTTTGGATTTATAGAGGAGAAATTCTTCCAGCTAAAAAGAAGCAAGAGGAAGGAGGAGAAGCATAATGCCATTAATGCCAAAAAGAACAAAATATAGAAAACAACAAAAAGGTAGAATTAGAGGAAAAGCAACTAGAGGAAATGTTGTTACAGATGGAGAATACGGTTTACAAGCTCAAGAAATAGGATTAATTACTTCAAATCAAATTGAAGCAGCCCGTGTTGCCATGACTCGTTATATTAAAAGAGGTGGAAAAGTTTGGATTAAAATTTTTCCAGACAAACCAATAACTGCAAAACCTATTGGTACTCGTATGGGTAAAGGTAAAGGTGCAGTAGAATTTTGGGTAGCACCTGTAAAACCAGGAAGAGTTATGTTTGAAATTGCAGACGTTACAGAAGACGTTGCAAAAGAAGCCCTTCGTTTAGCTGGTAACAAGCTATCTGTAAAATGTAAGTTTGTCAAAAGAGAAACTGATAGTTTAGGTGGTGGTAGCGATGAAGATAAATAAAATAAAAGAAATGTCTTCACCAGAATTAGAAAAAGAATTAGGAGAACTAAAAAATGAATTGTTTAAACTAAGATTTAGTTTAGCAACAAATGGATTAGATAATCCAATGAAAATAAAAGAAGTGAAAAAAGACATTGCAAGAATAAAAACAATTTTAAGACAAAGAGAGTTATTACAAGATAATAACTAAACCCGGCGGTGACATATCTTGGCTATAAAGAAATAACCATAGAAAAGATGTGTCAACGATAAATAACTCAAAATAGTAGAGTAGAAAGGAGTTACCTAAATGGAAGAAAGAAATCTTCGTAAAGTAATGATTGGCACTGTTGTTTCAGATAAAATGGATAAAACAGTTGTAGTAGCTGTTGAAACTAACGTTATGAACAAAATGTATGGAAAAATTCAAAAAAGAACATACAAATTAAAAGCACATGACGAAAACAACGAATGCCAAACAGGTGATAAAGTAAAAGTAATGGAAACAAGACCACTTTCTAGAGATAAAAGATGGAGAGTAGTTGAAGTTGTAGAAAAGGCAGTAATTAAATAAAACAAAAATGTGCATTTGTAAAAATCTAACATTATATTAAAATTAATAATATAAAATGTTTTATTGTAAGCAATATGCAAAATATAACTCAAAATAGTAGAGGAGGAAAATGAAATGGTACAACAACAAAGTATCTTAAAAGTTGCTGATAATACTGGTGCAAAAGAAATTATGTGTATTAGATGCTTAGGCGGATCATATAGAAAATATGCCGGCATTGGAGATATCATAGTTGCTTCTGTTAAAACAGCTACACCAGGTGGCGTTGTTAAAAAAGGTGATGTTGTAAAAGCCGTTGTAGTAAGAACAAAGAAGCCAATTAGAAGAGCAGATGGTTCTTATTTAAGATTTGATGAAAATGCAGCAGTTATTATAAAAGATGATAAAACACCAAGAGGAACTCGTATATTTGGACCAGTAGCTAGAGAATTAAGAGATGGAGAATATATGAAAATTTTATCATTAGCTCCAGAAGTTCTATAAAATATCAAACTGGCTCATAACTAAGAAAAGAAGAGGTGAAAATAGAAAATGAAAATAAAAAAAGGAGACACTGTTAAAGTTTTATCAGGAAATGATAAAGGAAAAACAGGAGAAGTATTAGAAATAATTCCTAAAACACAAAAAGTAATTGTAAAAGGTGTTAATGTTCGTAAAAAACATGTTAAACCTAGAAAACAAGGTGAAGAAGGCGGAATTATTCCAGTAGAATGTAGCATACATAGTAGTAAAGTAAATGTTGTATGTCCAAAATGCGGTAAACCTACAAGAATTGGTTATTTAGTTGAAGGAGATACAAAAGTACGTGTTTGTAAAAAATGTGGAAATAAACTAAAATAGGAAGGAGGTCTAAAAAAGACTTATGGAAATATTAAAAGAACAATATCAAAAAGAAGTTGTACCAGCATTAATTAAAAAGTTTAACTATAAATCAATTATGGAAGTTCCAAAACTAGAAAAAATAGTTATAAATGTTGGTTTAGGAGATATGAAAGACAATCCAAAGGCATTAGATAATACAATTAATGATTTAAGCATTATTACAGGTCAAAAACCAATAGTAACAAAGGCAAAAAAAGCTATAGCAGCTTTCAAAATTAGAGAAGGTGTTAATATTGGATGTAAAGTTACATTAAGAAGTGGAAAAATGTATGATTTTGCATACAAACTATTTAATGTAGCATTACCAAGAGTTAGAGATTTTAGAGGAGTATCTAATAATTCATTTGATGGAAGAGGAAATTATTCAATGGGTGTTAAAGAACAATTAATTTTCCCTGAAATTGAATATGATAAAATTGATAAAATTAGAGGTATGGATATTATATTTGTTACTACTGCTAAGACAGATGAAGAAGCAAGAGAATTACTTTCTTTATTAGGAATGCCATTCCAAAACTAGTATGTAGTAAATGTAAGAAAGGAGAAATTCATGGCTAAGAAGTCTTTAAAAGTAAAACAACAAAGAGAACAAAAATACAAAACAAGAGAATATAATCGTTGTAAAATATGTGGAAGACCACATGCTTATATTAGAAAATATGGAATTTGCCGTGTTTGTTTTAGAGAATTAGCTCATAAGGGAGAAATTCCAGGAGTTAAAAAAGCAAGCTGGTAAAAAAGGAGGGAAAAATTAATGAACACAACTGACCCAATTGCAGATATGCTAACAAGAATTAGAAATGCAAATAGTCAAAAACATAAAACAGTAGATGTACCTAGTTCTAACATGAAAAAATCAATAGCAGATATTTTATTTAAAGAAGGTTACATTGCTGCATATGAAGAAATTAATGATAATAGTCAAGGTGTAATTCGTATTACATTAAAATATGATGAAAAAGGAAATAGAGTAATTGATGGTTTAAAAAGAATTAGTAAACCAGGATTAAGAGTATATTCATCTAAAGACGAATTACCACAAGTTCTAAATGGTTTAGGTATTGCTTTAATTTCTACTTCAAAAGGAATTAAAACAGACAAAGACGCAAGAGCTGAAGGACTAGGTGGAGAAGTTATAGCGTATATTTGGTAGGAAGGAGGAAGTATATAAATGTCAAGAATAGGAAATAAACCTATTACAGTACCAGAAGGTGTAGAAGTTAATGTTAATGAAAATCACATTACTGTAAAAGGTCCAAAAGGAACATTAGAAAGAGACTTTCATAAAAATATGAAAGTAAATGTAGAAGGAAATACTGTTACTGTAACAAGACCAAACGATGAAACAATAAATAAAAGCCTACATGGATTAACAAGAACTTTAATTAATAACATGATTGAAGGAGTTGTTCATGAATTTAAAGTAGAACTTGAAGTAAATGGTGTTGGTTATAGAGCACAGAAAAAAGGAAATGTTTTAGTATTAAACTTAGGATATTCTCATCCAGTTGAAATTACACCACCAGAAGGAATTACATTTGATTTAGCAGACGCAAACCATATAACTGTAAGAGGTGTAGATAAAGAATTAGTTGGTCAAACAGCAGCAGTTGTAAGAACAAAAAGACCACCAGAAGTATATAGAGGAAAAGGTATTAAATATGCTACAGAGCATATTAGACGTAAGGAAGGTAAATCAGGCAAGAAATAAAATTACTAATGCTGTTACATTAGTAGAAAGGAGCAAAAAATGATTAAGAAAATAGACAGAAAAGAAGAAAGAACAAGAAGACATGCAAGAGTACGTAATAAAGTTTTTGGTACAGAATCTCGTCCAAGATTATGTGTATTTAGAAGCAATAGCAATCTTTATGTTCAAGTAATAGATGACGTAAATGGAAATACTTTAGTTCAAGCTTCTACATTAGATAAAGAAGTAAAAACAAAACATGCTAATAAAGAAGCTGCTAAAGAAGTAGGAATTTTAATTGCTAAAAAAGCTTTAGAAAAAAATATTAAAGAAGTTGTTTTTGATAGAGGTGGCTACATTTATCATGGTGTAGTAAAACAATTAGCTGAATCTGCAAGAGAAGGCGGATTACAATTCTAAAAAGGAGGGAAAAATAAAGTGCAATCAGAAAATACATCAGAATTAAAAGAAAAAGTAGTTGCAATTAACAGAGTAGCAAAAGTTGTAAAAGGTGGTAGAACCTTTAGATTTAGTGCTGTTGTTGTTGTAGGTGATGAAAATGGACATATAGGTGTAGGAAATGGTAAAGCAGCAGAGGTTCCAGATGCTATTAAAAAAGCTATTGAAGAAGCTAAAAAGAATTTAATAACAGTTCCAATAGTAGGTACAACAATTCCTCATGAATATGTAGGAATATTTGGAAGTGCAAGAGTTATGTTAAAACCAGCTCAAGAAGGTACTGGAGTTATTGCTGGTGGTAGTGTAAGACCAGTATTAGAGCTTGCAGGTTATAGAGATATTAGAACAAAAGTAATTGGAACAAGTAATCCTAGAAACGTAGTATATGCTACAATAGAAGGATTAAAAAGTATGCAAACAATAGAACAAGTAGCTAGAAAAAGAGGAAAAGCAGTAGAAGACATTTTATAATTTTTCTAGATATAAGTAAAATATAAAAATAAACAATCTATTAATAAATAAAAATAGGAGGTGTACGCATAAATGAAATTAGACGAATTAAAACCAGCACAAAAAACAAAAACAAGAACAAGAGTTGGTCGTGGAGTTGGTTCAGGTCTTGGAAAAACTTCTGGAAGAGGACATAAAGGACAAAAAGCAAGAAGCGGTGGAGGAGTAAGACGTGGATTCGAAGGTGGTCAAACTCCTTTATATAGAAGATTACCAAAAAGAGGATTTAACAATATTTATGCTAAAAATTATACGGAAGTAACATTAACAATGCTAAACAAAGCAACCACAGAAGATGTTACTGCTGAAAGTTTAGTAAAAGACGGAATCATTCGTAAAGTTAATGACGGTATTGTTGTTATTGCAACAGGTAAATTAGATAAAAAAGTTAATGTTAAGGCTGTAAAATTTACTAAAGCTGCACAAGAAAAAATTGAAGCTTTAGGTGGAAAGGCCGAGGTGATTTAATGTTTAAGACAATTATAAATGCATTTAAAACACCAGATGTTAGAAAAAGGATTTTATATACATTACTTTTAATAGTACTTTTTAGATTAGGATGTTTTATAACAATACCAGGTGTTGATACAGTTGCTTTAAACGAAGCAATGTCAGGAGCAAATAATGGATTATCAGGATTAATTAACCTAATCTCAGGTGGGGCATTTTCTAGATTTTCTATATTTGCTATGACAATTACACCATATATTACAGCATCTATTGTAATTCAATTATTAGGATTTGTAATTCCTTCTTTAGAAAGAATAATGAAAGAAGGAGGAGAAGAAGGAACTAATAAGATAAATCGTTATACTAAATTATTAACAATAGTACTTGCTTTAATAGAAGGTACAGGACTATATTTATCTTATAAATCTTCTGGAATATTCGTTAGAGATAGCTTTTTAACAGGATTTTTAGTAGTTATTTCTTTAATAGCAGGAACATCACTTTTGATGTGGCTTGGAGAACAAATTACAGATAAAGGAATTGGAAATGGTATCTCTGTAATTATATTTGTAGGTATCATTTCAGGACTTCCAAGTGCAGTTACATTAATTTGGAACCTAATATTTGGAACAGGAACATTTAGTACAACAGGTTTATTAACTGCTATTGGAATTATTATAGGAGCTATAATTTTAATAATGGGTGTTATATTTGTACAAGAAGCAGAAAGAAGAATTCCTGTACAATATGCAAAAAGAGTAGTTGGAAGAAAAATGGTAGGAGCACAAAATACGCATATTCCACTTAAGCTAGCAATGGCTGGTGTTATGCCAATTATCTTTGCTTCTTCATTTATGACATTTCCAGCAATGATTATTCAAATATTTATACCAAATATAGCAGCAGAAACTGGGTTTTGGTCAGTAATTTATAAATTTTCTATTGCTACATCATCATCTGCTGTACCAGTAGGATATACTATAGCAAATGCAATTGTATATTTACTATTAATATTAGCATTTACATTTTTCTATACATATGCTACATTCAATCCAGCAGAAGTATCAAACAACATTAAGAAAAATGGTGGATTTATACCAGGAATAAGAGCAGGAAAACCAACAACTGATTATTTATCATCAGTTATGTCAAAACTATTATGGTTTGGTGGATTATTCTTAGCAATTATTGCAATACTTCCAATGCTAGTTAGATTTATTCCAAATGTAAACTTAGCATTCGGTGGTACATCTATCTTAATCGTAGTAGGTGTTGCATTAGAAATGGTACAACAATTAGAATCTTTACTTGTTATGAGACACTACAAAGGTTTCTTAGACTAAAATTAGTTTGAAAAATAATTGCATTTGGCGTTGTTAGAAATACTTTGAAACTTGGGTTACATACAAAGCGTATGCGCCCTTGCCTTTCAAAGCATTTCTGCCTAGCCAAATACAAATTCTTTTCCAAACTATAATATTATATATATGCAGAAGAGGGCGGGCTAGTATATATTTTCTAGTTCGTCCAAACTGCGTAAAAAAGGAGAACAAAAGCTATGTATATTGTTATGTTAGGAGCTCCTGGAAGTGGAAAAGGTACAACAGCAAAAATACTTGCAAAAAGACTTAATATTCCACATATTTCAACAGGAGATATGTTTAGAGAGCAAATAAAAAAGGGAACAGAACTTGGTAAACTTGCAGATAGTTATATATCAAAAGGAGAGCTTGTTCCAGATGAATTAACTATTAACATTGTTAAAGATAGACTAACATGGGATGATACAAAAAATGGTGTTATACTAGATGGCTTTCCAAGAACAAAAGCTCAAGCAGAAGCACTAGATGAAATTCTAGAAAAACAAGGAAAAAAAGTTGATAAAGTGCCAGAGTTAATAGTTCCAGATCAAGTTATTATAGATAGAATTTTAAATAGAGCTACATGTTCTAATAAAGAATGTGGAGCAATTTATAATACAAAATATAAACCATCAAAAGTTCCAGGAATTTGCGATATTTGTGGCGCTAAATTAGTTACTAGAACAGATGATAATGCAGAAGCAATTAAAAACAGATTAGAAGTATATAGAAAAAATGTACAAGATTTAATTACATATTACAAAGAGAAAAATGTTTTAGTATCTATAATGCCAGAAGATCCTACAGCAGACAACGCTTCAGAGCAAGCTGTAGATGAAATTTTAAAATAGGGGACAGTCCCTTTTTCCCCTTTTGGGGAATTAGGGACAGGTCAAACAAATAACTTTTCTTAAATAAACTTAATGTATTATTGCGAAATACTAAGGTTACTAGAACACCCACTGACAATCTTTGCTTGTAATGATGGGTAGGGTTCTTATTAATTTTAAATTGGAGTTAAAAATAAAAAATGGTAACAATAAAATCACAAAAAGAAATAGAAAAAATGAGAGAAGCATGTAAAATTACTGCTTTAGTTTATGAAGAAATAGAAAAATATATTAAACCAGGAATTACTACAATGGACTTAGACCATTTTGCAGAAAAAATTATTAAAGAGCATGGTGGCATTCCAGCACAAAAAGGTTACCCAAGTGGAGAAAAGGGAATACCACCTTTTCCAGCTACTTTATGTGTTTCAATAAATGATGAGATAATTCATGGAATTCCATCAGATAGAAGAATAATACAAGATGGTGATGTAGTTAGCATAGATTTAGTAGTTTATAAAAATGGATTTCATGGAGATGCCGCTAGAACTTACATAGTTGGAAAATCTACACCAGAAAAGCAAAGATTGGTAGATATCACAAAACAAGCTTTTTTTGAGGGAATTTCTCAAGCTGTTAAAGGAAATCGTATAGGAGATATTTCTCATACTATTGGGGAGTTCGTTGAAAAAAATGGTTATAAAGTGGTAAAAGAATTTCAAGGTCATGGCATAGGAGAAGAAATGCATGAAGATCCAGGCATTCCAAACTATGGAAAGGCAGGAAGAGGTTTAAGAATTCAGCCAGGCATGACACTTGCAGTAGAACCTATGGTAATGGCTGGAGGACAAGATATATGCGTATTAGATGACGGTTGGACAATTGTAACAGAAGATGGTTCACTTGCTGCTCATTATGAAAATACAATTTTAATTACAGAAAAACAGCCAGAGATATTGACATTATTGTAAATTTGCAGTATACTATATAAGATAATGCGTTTATATTGCAAAAATAAACTTTTAATATTGAAAAAAGGGTAAAAGAAAGGAGATATGTTAGTTTTACTAACATACTAAAAATACATGTCAAAAGAGGATGTTATAGAAGTTGAAGGTACAGTTGTAGAAGCTTTACCAAATACAAATTTTAAAGTAGAATTAGAAAATGGACATCAAATTTTAGCTCATATTTCTGGAAAGTTAAGAATGAATTATATAAAAATTCTTCCAGGAGATAAAGTAAAAGTTGAATTATCACCATATGACTTAACTAAAGGTCGTATTACATGGAGAGCTAAATAATATAGTTAACCCTATTTTTAGAAAATATAATTTCTAAAAATATAATATATAGAAAAACAAACTTAATAATAGTTTATTATTAAATAAGCAAAATATAGAAGAGGTGAAAAAAATGAAAGTAAGACCATCAGTAAAACCTATGTGCGAAAAATGCAAAGTTATCAAAAGAAAAGGTGTCATTAGAGTAATATGCGAAAATCCTAAACATAAACAAAGACAAGGATAAAAAATTAGAATATAACACAAATCTTAAAAAGCGGCTGTAAGGTTAAATTATTTTAAATTTTACCTTATAAATTTTGGTTTGTGTTTATATATATATGCCTAAAAATATTATTGATTGGCTTTTAATTTAAATTAATAGTCAATGCATTTCACCAATAATATAGGCAAAAAAATAAAATATCAAATAAAAACAATAGCAAAATAAAAAAACTATGGAGGTGCAAAGAAAAATGGCTCGTTTAGCAGGAGTAGATTTACCTAGAGAAAAAAGAGTAGAAATTGGTTTAACCTATATTTATGGTATTGGTTTAGCAAGTTCACAAAAAATTCTAGCAAAAGCAAAAGTTAATCCAGACATTAGAGTAAAAGATCTAACAGATGATCAAGTACAAGCAATAAGAAATGCAATGGAAGGTTATACTGTTGAAGGAGATTTACGTAGAGAAGTTGCTTTAAATATTAAAAGATTAACAGAAATAGGTTGCTATAGAGGAATTAGACATAGAAAAGGTCTTCCAGTTAGAGGACAAAGAACAAAAACTAATGCTCGTACAAGAAAAGGACCTAGAAAATTAGTTAGCAAAAGTAAAAAAGACTAAATAAGGAGGAAGTAAGTAAAAATGGCACAGACTGTAGCTAAAAAACCAACAACTAGAAGAAGAGATAGAAAAAACATCGATAAAGGAATGGCACATATTCATTCTAGTTTTAATAACACAATTGTTACAATTACAGATGTTCAAGGAAATACAATTTCTTGGGCAAGCGCTGGAGAACTTGGATTTAAAGGTTCAAGAAAAAGCACTCCATTTGCAGCAGGCGAAGCAGCAGAAACTGCAGCAAAAGCAGCAATGGAACATGGATTAAAATCTGTTGAAGTATTTGTTAAAGGACCAGGTTCTGGTCGTGAAGCAGCAATTAGGTCATTACAATCTGCTGGATTAGAAATTAGCTCAATTAAAGATGTTACACCAATTCCACATAATGGTTGTAGACCACCAAAAAGACGTAGAGTATAAAACTAAAAAAATTGAAAGAAAGGTGAAAATAAAAAATGGCAAGATATAAAGATGAACAATGCCGTATTTGTCGTAGAGAAGGACAAAAATTGTTCTTAAAAGGTTCAAGATGTTATACAGATAAATGCAGTATTGCTAGAAGAAATTATGCACCAGGCCAAAATGGTCAAAAAAGAAAGAAACTTTCTGAATATGGAACACAGCTTAGAGAAAAACAAAAAACAAAATCTTTCTATGGTGTAGGAGAAAAACAATTTAGAAAATATTTTGATATGGCATCAGCTAATCGTGGTAAAACTGGTGAAGTATTACTACAAATATTAGAAACAAGATTAGATAATGTTGTATATCGTTTAGGTTATGGAGCTTCAAGAGCACAAGCAAGAATGTTAATTACACACGGCGCATTTGAAGTAAATGGTAAAAAAGTAGATATTCCATCATACTTAGTAAAAGCAGGAGATATAATTAGCGTTAGAGAAATTAGAAAAGATAATGGTTTTATCAAATTAAATGTTGAAGAAAATTCAGCAAGACCAGTACCAGAATGGTTACAAAAAGATGCTCAAAATTTAAATGGTAAAGTTGTAAGACTACCAGTAAGAGAAGATGTTGATATTCCAGTTGAAGAACATTTAATAGTAGAGCTTTACTCTAAATAGAAGTTAAAAATTAGACATTGGATTATGAAAATATGCTATAACATAGCTAAAGTAAAATTACTATGGCAAATAAATAGTAAAACTTTCACAATTTTAAATCTAGTTCTAAAATAATAAAAGATGAAGTAGAGTATAAAATGGAAAAAAGAGTAAGGAATAACTTCTAAACTCTAACTTCTAAAAATTAGGAGGTAAAAAATGATAGAATTCGAAAAGCCAGATATTAAATGCTTAGAAATGGATGAAGATAAAAACTATGCAAAATTTGTATGTGAACCATTAGAAAGAGGATATGGAATTACAATAGGTAATTCATTAAGAAGAATTTTATTATCTTCTCTTCCAGGAAGTGCAATTACAAGTGTAAAAATTGATGGTGTATTACATGAATTTGCTACAATTCCAAATGTAGTAGAAGATGTTCCAGAAATTATAATCAACTTAAAAAGTGTTAATTTAAAACAAGATGATATTGAAGAAAAAGTATTAAGAGTTGATTTTAAAGGACCTGGAGAAGTAAAAGCAGGAGATATTATTACAGATGGAACAATAGAAGTTCTAAACCCAGATTTACATATTGCAACAGTTTCAGATGGTGGACATTTAGTTATGGAATTAACTGCAGATAAAGGAAGAGGCTATAACAATGCAGAAAAGAACAAAAAGCCAGATCAAGCTTTAGGTGTAATTCCAATTGATTCTATATATACACCTGTAAAGAAAGTTAATTATTCAGTAGAAAATACTAGAGTTGGACAAATGGTAGATTATGATAAATTAACAATTGAAGTTTGGACAAATGGTTCTTTAAAGCCAGATGAAGCCTTAAGCTTAGCTGCAAAAGTTATGACAGGGCATTTAGAATTATTTATAGATTTATCTGAAGCTACAAAAAATACTCAAGTTATGATAGAAAAAGAAGAATCTAAGAAAGAAAAAGTTCTTGAAATGTCTATTGAAGACTTAGAATTATCTGTTAGATCATTTAACTGCTTAAAGAGAGCTAGTATCTCTACAGTAGAAGATTTAACAAATAGAACAGAAGCTGATATGATGAAAGTAAGAAATCTTGGTAAAAAATCTTTAGATGAAGTAACTAATAAATTACATTCATTAGGGTTAGATTTTGCCAAAGAAGAAGAATAATAGCTAGAAGGAGGGAAATAAATTGGCTACAAATAGAAAATTAGGTAGAACAACAGATATTAGATTAGCCATGCTTAAAACATTAACAACTGATTTAATATTACATGAAAAAATAGAAACAACAGAAACAAGAGCAAAAGAAGTAAAATCAATTGTAGATAGCTTAATTGCCTTAGCTATAAAAGAAAAAGATAATTTTGAAATGGTAGATGTAAAAGTTTCTAAAGCAAAATTAGATAGCAAAGGAAATAAAGTTACAGAGCTTGTAAAAAGCAAAAATGGCAAAGAATATTTAAAAGTAGTAAAAGAAGAAACTACTGAAAAAAGACAAAAAGATATGCCATCTAGATTAAATGCTAGAAGAAAAATGATGAAAATGATTAATAAAGTAAAAGACAGTGAAGGAAAAAATATAGACTTAACTGCAAAATTATTTAATGATATTGCTCCTAAATATCAAGGAAGAGTTGGAGGATATACAACTATTCTTAAAACTGGACCAAGAAGAGGAGATAATGCAGAAGTTGTTATTTTAAAACTAGTTTAAAAATTGCTTAAAAATATTGGGCTTTAAGAAGACAAATATAGGAGAGTGTAGAAATGGAAATAGTAAAATACATTATATTAGGTGTATATATAGTTGTATGTATTGCTTTAATAATACTAGCAACTATACAAAATAAAGAAAAATCAGGAGCTTCAGGAACAATTACAGGTTCTTCAACCAATAATTTTTACGAGCAAAATAAGGGAAGAACAAAGGAAGGCAAGCTAAAAAGATGGACAATTATTCTAGGAATTGTTTTTGTTATATTAGCAGTTGTCTTGGGAATCCTATATCTAGTATAAACAAAAAAGATGGCAGAAAATTTAGTTTTCTGTCATTTTTTGTTTGTTGCTTTATAAACGTTACAAAAGCGACAGAAAAGGAGAAAAATGAAAAAAGAATTTACAGGAATTTTTAGAGGAAATGAAAAAGGTTTTGGCTTTGTAAAAATTGAAGATGAAGAAGATGAAATATATATTTCTAGAGGAAACACTGGTGAAGCCTTAGATGGAGACGAAGTATTAATAAAAATTATAGAAAATGACCATAGAAAAGAACATAAAGAAGGCAAAATAATAAAAGTACTAAACCATAATAAAGATAAAATTGTAGGAGTTTTTCAAAAGAGTAAAAACTTCGGCTTTGTTGTGCCAGATGATAAAAAAATAAATACAGATATATATATTTCAAAAAAGAACTCTAAAAAAATAAAAAATAAACAAAAGGTAGTTGCTCAAATTACGAAATACCCAAAAGGAAATAAAAGCGCAGAAGGCATAATAATAGAAGTTTTAGGAAATGTAAATCAAGCAGGTGTTGATATGCTTTCACTAGTAAAAGAATACAATTTACCTTATGAATTTCCAGAGCCTGTTATAAATGAGGCAAAATCTATTAAGCAAGAAATAGCTAAAAAAGATATTCCAAATAGATTAGATTTAAGAGAAAAAGAAATTTTTACAATAGATGGAGAAGATGCTAAAGACTTAGATGATGCAGTTGCAGTAGAAAAACTAAAAAATGGCAATTATTTATTAAATGTTTCTATTGCAGATGTAAGCTACTATGTTAAGGAAGATTCAAAATTAGATAAAGAAGCATTATTAAGAGGTACAAGCATATATATGCTAGATAGAGTAATTCCAATGCTTCCTAAAGAATTGTCAAACGGAATATGTAGTTTAAACCAAAAAACAGATAGATTTGCAATAACTGTTTTAATGGAAATAGATAAAAATGGCTTTGTAGTTTCTTCTGATGTTCAAAAAAGTATAATAAATGTAACAAGAAGAATGAGCTATAAAGAGGTACAAGCTATTTTAAATGAAGTAAATAATGAAGATAAAGTAAATCTTAAAAAGAAAAAAGATAGTGCACCTATAGAAAAAATTAATTTAAATAAAGAAGAATTATATACAAAAGAAGAAAAGGAAAAATTATTGCAAGAATGCTCAAACTATGTTAAACATTTTAAACTAATGGAAGAATTAGCAAATATTTTAAAGAAAAGAAGAAGTATGGCTGGTAGTTTAAATTTAGATATACCAGAGAGCAAAATTATATTAGATGAAAATGGAATAGCAATAGATGTAAAAAAATATGATATGTATTTTTCAAATGAAATTATAGAGCAATTTATGCTAACAGCAAATGAAACAGTTGCAGAAAAATTTTATTGGCTAGAGGCACCTTTTATTTATCGTGTTCATGAAGTGCCAGACTTAGATAAAATAAAAGACCTAAATACATTTTTATGGAACTTAGGCTACAAAATAAAAACAACCGGAGATACCGTGCATCCAAAAGCTTTTGCAGATGTTTTAGATAAAGTAAAAGGAAAGCCAGAAGAAAGAGTAGTTTCTAATTTAATTTTACGTACGTTAAAATTAGCAAGATATGAAAGTGAAAATAAAGGACACTTTGGTATAGCAAGTAAATATTATTGCCATTTTACTTCTCCAATTAGAAGATACCCAGACTTATTTATACACCGTATTATTTCAAAATACTTAGAAACGAACTATCAGCTAAAAGAAGAGGAAATAGTAAAATATAATGAACAAGCTAATAGGTATGCTAAAAATTCTTCAGAGTGTGAAAAAATAGCACAAAAGGTAGAAAGAGATGCAGAAGATATTAAAAAGGCAGAGTTTATGCAAAATAAAATAGGGGAAGAGTATGATGGAATAGTATCTAGTGTTACATCTTTTGGTATTTTTGTTGAATTAGAAAATACAGTAGAAGGATTAATTAGATTTGACGATTTAGAAGATGATTATTTTATTTATGATGAGCAAAGAAAAATTTTACAAGGTGAACGTACCAAAATAACCTATAAAATAGGAGATAAAATAAAAATTAGAGTAAAATATGCAGACAAGCTTTCTAGAAGAATTGACTTTGAAAAGGTATTTGAATAGAGGTTTTATAATTAACAAGCTTAAATAGTACTAGTTTTATTGTTTTTCAAATGCCCGTTGCAGTAGTAGACTCAAGGAAGCAAATTCAGAACGGGACCTCTCAAAACTGCGAGAAATAGTACTATTTAAGCTATTAAGTATAAAACTATTAATTAGTAACCAAAGAAGTAATATTCTATTTAACCTTGAACATTATGTAAAATTATGGTATAATATATTTGAATATGGGTAATTACCTATATTATTAATTTTATTTCACTAAATAGTGAGATGGAAGTTTCCTTCTTACTTTTTGGTTTTAACATATATAAAAAATAACAGCAATAAAAGTAAATTTTAGGAGGAACAAAAAATGTTAACAGCAATTTTGGTAGTCGTGTTGGTATCGCGGGCAATATTTTGCAAAAAGCACAAAAAGAAGTTTTTTGATTTTTCTAATAAAGACTGTCGTGATATATTTGTTATGTGTATCTTCATACTTGCCGTTTTTGTAGTTGTAGCTGCTCTTTGCTATTATATGTGTGTTATGGCTCCAACAGAATTAAATGAGTATGAAGCTGAAAAGCAAATTTTAGAAGAACAAATCGAAAGACTTCAAAATAATATGGCAAGTAAGGAAAGTGTAACTCTTTCAGAACTTCAAGAATATTCAAGCCAATATAGTACTTTGCAAAACAAGCTTAGCAAATGTGAGGATATGATTAAACACTGCAATTATATGATGACTGATGGATTAAGAAAAATGAAATTTCTGTTATACTTTGGAAGCTAACATGACTTAAAAAAGCCACAAAAAGACCTTTAAAACAAAGGTCTTTTTGTGTGGAATAAAAGGCTTTGATGCTTCTATATTTACAGCCTAAAAATTCTCTTATATATATTAAATCTACGTGCTATCTTGATAAATAAATCAGTATAGGGAAAAATAAGCCAATTAAAGAAAGCACTAATAAAATAATTCCACCAACCTTATTTTTATTTAAACTAATTTCATAAATACCATAAGTAGCACTTTCTACTGAAGCTACAATTGAAAATATAATAACTAAAAAAACTGCAATCATTTTTACATTAATTCCTCTCTTTGCTTAAAAAATAAAAATTTACTATCATAAACAATTTTAGGTTCCAGTTAATAAAAAGCTAGACTTAACCTTAACTTCTGTTTCTACATCAAAAAAAGCATTTTGAAAATTATCAAGCCAGTTATAATTCTCATATTCAGAGCGTGTTTTAAAATTACTAATTGCATATTTGCCAGTGCCAGAAATATCTGATTTAAAATCTTTTGAAGTCTTATATAAATAGTTTAAAAGATGAACTCTTAAATAATGAGAAGCGGATTCTTCAATTTTATCAATCTTTTCTTGCGGTATATAGCTTGCAATTTCATTAATAGAGGAAATTCTTGCGTTCATTTCTACTTTAATCTTAACATATGGTGTTCCATTTACAATAGAAACTTTAATTTGAGGTTTAGTATCTAAAGTTAAATATGAATCAATTGCTTTGTTTTCGTCTTCTGGGTCTGGAATAGAAAGCCTACAACTTTTTAGCTTATTTGTTATAATTAAGTTACTTAAAGTTTCAGTTTTAGTTAGTTCTCCAACTAATTTATCTCCTTTAAAAACTGCTAAACCTATATTTTCTATACCATTATCTGCTTGCAAGTTATTTTCCTTTGATGAAGAACCTTCTTTATTTTCAGAATCACCAGAAGATTTAGAAGAAACAGGATTACCGCAAAATTGCAATAGGTTCTTCTGACATACTTTCTAATTTATTAAAAAAGTCAATCAAATGAATATCAGAAGTGTAGCCTGTATATTCGCTAGAACGAGGTAGAATTTCATAAAACTTAGCTACTAAATTCTCTAAACTTGGCTTTACGCTTGTAATATATTCCTCAGCAGTACTAGTGCTAATAATAATGTTAGTATCAGGTCTAACTTCAACCTTATTCATTAAACTATATATTTCTTTACTAATTCCTTGCTTTGCTATTTCTTCCGAAAACACAACTATTTTGCAATGAGATAAATTTACTTCTTTACTAACAAAAGTATTTACTAAATTAACAGCAGATTCAATACAAGCAGCTTCAACAGTATCTATAACAGATGGAGCTGTTTCGCCAGGATTATTTTCACCACTAGAATTTGGCATTGTAAATTGAAAAGTAACTTTTATACGCTCTGTATCTCCAACATCAATTCCGAATAGCAACTGCATAAGCTAAGTCATCTATACTTTGTGCGCTATGTGCTCCAACAAAACAGTAAGCAAATATTATTGCAATAATAATTATTATAAGGTATTTATATAGATGCTTTATCAATTGAAACAGCTCCTTTCTTTTTCTCAAGTAAATTATACTTAATATTAGCAAATACTAATAATGCTAAACTTATACCAAATATTAAAATCAAAACAACATATTGATATATTACATTTTCAACAAAAATAAGTTCATACATATTTTTTGGAATTAATGCAAAACCAAATATAAATAAGCAAAATAAAGCAGTATACCATTTTGTGTATTCAAAATTTAATAGTTTTTGAAATACTCTTGTAGCAAATGAAAAGCTAATACTTAAATAAGCTGTAAGTGATATGATCCAAATTAATAAAAATACTGCATCTAATCTTTGAAAAAATCTACCAAATTCTATATTTCTTGAAGCTAAATATAAAGGGAATACTTCTTCTGTAATAACGCTATTTGGAGATAAAAATAATAATGTTGCTACACTAAATAATAAGCAAATACCTGATGTAATAATTGATGCAAATGTTATCTTTTTTAAGCCATTATCATCTTTTAAATATGGTGGTAAAAAATATAAATATGCAAATCCACCAAATGCAAATAAATTACTTAACCCTGAAAAAAATGTTGTAAATGCTCCATTACCAAGTAGTGGTAACATTCTTTGTACTGTAAAATTTCCAACATTAGCAAAAAATATAAATAAAATAGTAAATATAAAAATAGGCATCATAAAAAAGTTAGAACGTATAATTGCTTGAAAACCTATTTTATTAGTTATAATAATAGTAATTAAAAAAAGTATCATAATTGCAGCAATAGGACTTCTTGGAAAGAAAATTATTTTAAGGCCTTCTGAAAAACTCCTAAGAACAACGCTAACTGTAAAAAGAAAATAACCTAAAAATAATATTCCTGTAAGTATTTTAAGCCACTTTCCACCAAGAAAGTTTGCAATGTCTAAAATATCCAATTTTGGAAATCTTTCAAGCAATTTACACACAAAATATCCTATTAAAACAGCGATAATACTAATAAATAAAACATTTATAATGCTACTAGAAGAACTAGAAGCTATTATATTTTTAGGTAAATTTAATACAACATGATTTACTATAACTGTTAAAATAAGTGCTATTGCTTCAAAATTTCCTATTTTTTTATCTGCCATAATAAAGTTTCCTTTCTAAAATTATTTATATCTCCATTTCATACTAATATGATTTTGAGCTTTTTCTTTTTTAGTATTTAAATAATCAGCTCTTTTTTCTCTTCTCCAAACTGGCTCTAAAAAGTAGCCATTTGAATTTACTTTTGTAACAGGAGCGTATGGAGCCATATATGGAACTCCAAAAGATTTTAAGTTAGTTAAAATACATAAATAAACAAAAATTCCAAGTGCAATTCCAAAAAAGCCTGCAATATACCCTAAAAATATAAATATAAAACGCATTAATCTTAAATGAAAACCAAATGAAAAATCTGGTATAGCAAAAGATGCAACAGCTGTAATTGCAACTACAATTACTAAAATAGGACTTACAATACTAGCACTAACAGCAGCTTGTCCGTATTACTAATGCACCAACAATTCCTATTGTAGAACCAAGTGGGGAGGGAACTCTTAAGCCTGCTTCACGAATAAGTTCAAATGAAATTTCCATTATTAAAATTTCAAATATTACAGGAAATGGAACGTTTTCTTTAGAAGCCATTAAAGAAAATAGTAGTTCTGTTGGAAGCAGTTCTTGATGAAATCCTGTAATTGCAACATAAAAAGCTGGTAAAAAAATTGTAATAAAAATTGCAAGCAACCTTAAAAATTTTAGAAAATTAGAAAATTGAAACTTTAAGTTTGTGTCTTCTGGAGAAGAAATAAAATCAATAAAAGTAGCTGGCATAATTAAACAATACGGGTTACCACTAATTAAAACTGCAACTCTACCACCATATAAATATTTTGTAGCTTTATCAGGTCTTTCTGTTGATAATACTTGAGGAATACTATGTTTATTGTTTTCTTCTATAAGCTGTTCAAGCTCTCCTGAAGAAAGTAAAGAATCTATTTCTAAATTACTCATTCTGTATTTTACTTCTGCTACTAAATCATTATTTGCAATATTATCTATATAACAAATAGCACATTTAGTTTTACTTAATTTACCAATTTCTATGCTTTCAATAATTAAGTCTTTATTATTTACCATTCTTCTAAGTTGTGAAGTGTTTGTTCTAATGTTTTCAACAAAAGCTTCTTGAGGACCCTTAATAATAACTTCATTATTAGGAGTATTTATCTCCCTTTGCTTAAAGCCCTTTACATCAATGTCAAATGCTGCATCAATTGTATCTACAAATAGTAAACAATCTCCAATGTTAACTCCTGAGAAAGCTTCATCAAAAGTAGAAACTTTTTTTACATTATTTTGAGGAAGTAAGCTATCTAAAATATAGTCTTCAAGATTGAATTTTTTTACTTTTCTAACAGTAATATTATTTGTTTTAGCCTCAGATATAACTTGTTCTTGATCTCTATTAAACATGTTAGCCCTGTTACGCATCATTAAGGCTTCTAGCACATTATTATTAATAAGCTCAGAATCTACCATACCATCAATAAAAAATAGAAGAGCTTTGTACTGCCTATTTCTAGCGGTTAATGTAAATTCACGTAGTACAATATCGCTATTAATTAAAGTATTGTATTTTACTTTAATATATTCAAGAGTAACAGAGAGACTTGGAAAAATGTTTTTAACTTCAAATTTATTTTCATTTTCTTTAGAATTTTCTTGATCTTTAGATTTCAAATTTTCGCTAGGATTAGAAAGTGTAAAATTATAATCATATTTATTAGAATCATCAAAAAAATGCTTTAAAGCAGAGTTTATTTTATCTTTTAAACTAGAATTAGAATGTTCTTGTTCCATTTTATCATTCCTTTATAAGTTTAATTTCTTATTGAATAGAATGTTACTATTCACAGCTAATTATAAATCTTAGAGTAGCCACTTGCTCCTTAATATATGTTTTTTCGTGCTTTAGTCGAGAAAAAACATATATTAAACGCAAGCGACGTGGCGAATAATTTTAAGGCTGTGAATTGTAACAATAGAATAGCCTATACAACAAGATTAATTTTACAAATTATACATTTTACTATATTGTTTTCCAGAAAATGAAAAAGTATTCATTTTTTTGGAAAACAAGAATTTTTAGATGTTTTTTAATAGTTAATGAAATTTAAAATATCGGAAAACGAAATAGTCGTTTTCCGATACATTTAAGAAACAATAAATTTTAAAGAATAATACAAATTAATCCACCGCTACCCTCATTTACAATTCTTTCTAGTGTTTCTTGTAATTTTGCTTGTGCATCTTCTGGCATTCTAGAAAGCTTATTTTGAAGTCCTTCATTTACAAGTTCATGCAAGTTTTTACCAAAAATGTTAGATTCCCAAATCTTTTTAGGGTCAGATTCAAATTCAGAAAGCAAATAGTTTACTAAATCTTCTGATTGTTTTTCACTTCCAACAATAGGAGATACCTCTGTTTCTATATCTGCTCTTATCATGTGTATGATACGCTCTAAACAGACACATACATTTTTAAGAAAAACAGGACAATTAGGTGTTGGAAGAACTCATATTACTAAAGAAGTAAAATATGATATAGATTTTGGTATAGATGAAATATAAAGTGAGGGGAAAATCTTGAGTTTATCAATAGAAGTACAAAAAAAGCAACTAGGTACTGAAAATAGAAAAGTTAGTAAACCTAGTGAAGTATTTGAATTAGAAGAAGTTAAAGAAATAAAAGATGCTATTCAGGAGCATCTTTTATTTATTGGACTAGATAGAAGAAACAATGTGAGAGGTATTAGCTTATTAGGTATAGGCTCGAGTACCGAAATAGATATTGATTGTAAATATGTATTAAGAACAGCATTAATTACTGCAAGTGATAAAGTAATTTTAGTTCATAACCATCCATCAAATGAAATTGAGCCAAGCAATGAAGACAAAAAATTTACCAATACTATTAGTAAATTGCTGAAGGCATTTGACATTGAATTAGTAGATCATGTTATTGTTTCAGAAAATCAATATACAAGTATGGGAACTTTAAAACTTATAGATAAAGATTATGAAAGTTATAGAACAAACCTGTTAGACAATGCTTTATTACTTGAAGAAAATAATAAATTAAAAAATGAAATTGCTATATTAACTGATAAATTACAAAAGATTCAAAATTTTTCAAAACAAGAGGAAGAAGAGTTCGAGTAGTTTATTGGTTTAAATATAAAAATGGCACAGAATCGATTCTCGTGCGAAATAGAAAGGAGAGTGAGGCAATGTAAAGTAAAAGTATGTATGGGATATGCTGAAAAAAGGATGGAGGTGAATAGCAAAGAAATTTAAAGAAAATGTTTTCAATCATTAAAAAAATATTAAAAATAATAATATTTGTGATACTGACAATTATATTTATAATTTCTTCTTTCCTAATAGGCAAAGCTATTTTGGAACATAAAAAAAATAATGAAGAAGTAGAACAGCTAATAGAGGAAGTAGTGGTACAAGATGTAAAAGAAACAGAGAAAAAAGAAGGAAAATCTATTGATTGGGAAAAATTAAAATCTATTAATGAAGATATTATAGGTTGGATACAGATTGAAAACACTAATATCAATTATCCAATTTTAAAAGATGAAGATTTGTTTTATTTAAAACATACATATAAAAAAAGTTATAGCAATTATGGCTCAATATTTACAATAAATGCTAAACCTTTCGAAGATAAAGAAACAGTTATATATGGTCATAATATGCGAGACGGAAGTATGTTTTCTACATTAGATCAATATCTTGATTATAAATTTTTGCAAAAACATAAAAAATTCATGATTTATACACCAACACAAAATTATGTGTGTACAGTTTTTAGTGTATATTCAATAGGAATAGATGAAGAAAATAAAAATATAAAAAATTTAGATTTTGATGCAACTATTGAATATTATAAAAAAACAAGTAAATATGCTATGGAGGGCATAGGAAAGGTAAAAAAAATAGTGAAATTATCAACTTGTTCTTATCTAAATAATCATGTGACTCCAACAAATCAAAGATATTATGTAATAGCAAAAGTAGAAACAATCAATAATTAGTATAAACATTGATATATCTAGTGTTACAGAATAAAAAAGTTTAAAAATTTTTCTGAAAATCGACCAAACTACAGAATAGTATGTTATACTACTAAGTAGGAAGGTGATATATATGAAAAAATATTTTTTTATAATCATATTAATTCTAATATTGGCTATGGTTGTTATTTTAAGTTTAAATTTTATAAGTGACTCTAATAAAAACACAATAAAAGAAGCACTAACTGAAAATATATTAGAAGAAAAAGAAATTGTTGAAAACTTAAATGAAACAAATGAAACTATAGCATCTGCTAATACTCATGAGAATATAGCAGTAAATAGTAATGAAAAAGCTAAAAATAGCGAAAATCAAATAGTAGAAGTATCAAAGACATCAAAAACTACAAAAAATACAATTGTAGAAAAAGAAAGTAATACAAATAAAAATACATCTGGTACTAACAATACAAACAAACAGGTAACAAACACTACAACAGAAGAAGCAAGAGACACAAATGAATCATCAAATTATGAAAATAATAAAAAAGAAAGTAATATAGTAGATGATACTACTAAGAAAGAAGAAAAACATACACATGCATTCACTGTGAATAATGGATGGTTTAACACAGAGGATGAGGCAATAGCTAAGTTTAACCAAATAGTCCATGAAGGTGATTTAAAATATGAAAATAGTGAAAAAACTAAACAAGATTGGGACGACTATGTAAAAGACAGCCCAACAGGATATGAGGTTTTTAGATGTTCTTGTGGAATGTTTGGTTTAAATATTTCATATCGATGATTAAATTATAAAATATTATTATATGAGTAAGAAGTTGAGAGCTATTCTTAACTTCTTTTTTTATGCTCAAAAAAAACAAAATAAAAAAATCGAGGAGGAAAAACAAGTAAAATGAGAGAAATTAGAAAAAACATAAAAAGAATAGTAGCCCTATTCTTATTATTAATTACAATATCAAGTACAATTTTTAGTAATCTTGGAATGGTATTTGCAGCAACGGCAACAGGTAGTTATATTGCTAGAATTTATGAGACTGGTTTTCAAGATAACACAAGTCAAAATATTTTTAAAATAAAGATTCAAGGTGATGATATCCCAGCATTAAAAGAAGGAGCTTTCGGACAAGTTGCTTTTTGTATAAATCATCATATGGATCATCCAGAGACTAATACTACATTTAATAAATCCACAGATTTTAGTACAGAGCAAGATTTTATTAATAGTGCAAGATTAGCATATTTAGGATATTATAGATATTCAAATGCAGAAGGAAATACAAGTAAATCAACTACTGGATATGCAGACCTTACATTATATGCATATACAGCAACATTAATTTGGCAAAAACTAGGACAAGTTCCTAATAGCCATAGCTTAGGTGGTGAATTTGATACATTTAAGTCAAAAATTATGGATGAATTCAATAAATGGAATACAATGCCAAGCTTTGATGGCTCAACTCAAACATTAAATTTAGGTGAAAGCAAGACTTTAACAGATAGTAATAAAGTTTTACAATATTATGAAGATTTTAATTACACAAAAGATCAAGTTACCTTTGAACATAAAAAAGGTAGCAATGATATGAAGGTAACTGTAGCTGAAAATGCGACAAAGCAGAGTGTTGCATTATTGACAGGTGATGCAAAAAGTAATAAAATTGGAAAATACATTAATACTAATAAAGTTCAAACAAATTTTGTATTAACCCCATTATCTAGTGATAATACTCATCAAAGATTAATTGTAGCATATGGCTATAATGATCCAAAATATTTAACAATAAATATAAATATAAACTTAGAAGGGGATTTAGAATTAGCAAAAAAAGATAATAAAGGAAATTTTGTACCTGATGTAACATTTAAACTTAGTTATAATTCAGATATGACAGAACCAATAGGTACATATACAACAAGTGATAATGGAAAAGTAACTGTACCAAATTTAAAACCTACAACTGTATATATTCAAGAAACAGAAGTACCAGAACATTTAATTTTAGATGATAGTATTCACTCAATAACTATTGCACCAAATACAACAACTACTTATACAGCAACAGATAACATAAAACAAGGATATATTAAGGTAGTAAAAAAAGATGCTGAAAGTGGAAAAATAGTAAAAAAAGCAGGAGTAGTTTTTGACATTTACGATTCAGAGGAACAAAAAGTTCAAAGCATAACTACTAATAGTGAGGGTGTTGCTATTTCTGGACCTTTAGATTATCGGAAATTATACCGTAAAGGAATCAAAAGCTCCTAATAAATACACTATTAATGCTGAGGTAAGTGATACTATTAACATTGTAGAAGATGGCAAAACTTATGAAATTACTATGTCAAACAAAAGAGTAAAAGGATCTATCACAATTCATAAAGAAGATACTAAAAATGGAGCAGAACCTTTAGGCGATGCTACATTAGCTGGAGCTGTTTATGGATTATATGCTAAAGATACAATATTAGATCCAGCAGATGATAGTGTAATATATAACAAAGATGACAAAGTAGCAGAATTAACGACAGATAGTAGTGCAACAGCTACTGCAAATGAACTATATTTAGGCAATTATTACTTAAAGGAATTAAGCCCAAGCAAAGGTTATACACTAGATGATTCATCATATGAAGTTGAACTAAATTATGAAAATCAAAATGTTGAAGTTGTAACTAAAAGTATAACTGTAAAAGAAAGAGTTAAATCTCAGGCTTTTCAAATTATTAAAGTATCTAGTGATGATGTAGGAGAAGCTGAATTATTAGAAGGAGTAGAATTTACAATTAAGTTAAAAAGCGATGTAGAAAAATATGGTTCTTGGGAAAATGCTCCGATCGCTAAAAATGCTAATGCTCAAACAGCATCAAAACTAATAACAGATAGTAAAGGATATGCTATATCTGAAAGACTTCCTTACCGGCATATATATTGTAAGGGAAACAAAAGTTGCAGATGAAAAATTAAAAGTACCAGATTTTGAGGTAACAATTACAGAAGATAGTTCTGAACCTCAAGTTTGGAGAGTTTTTAATGATACAACATTCAAAGCTGTATTAAAAATTGTAAAAAAGGATGCAGAAACAGATAAAACAATACTTGTAAAAGGTGCAAAATTTAAAATTAAAAATTTAGACACTAATGAATATTGGGGTTACTGGGACTGGAATCCATTACCACACTATGTAGATTCATGGACAACAGATGAAACAGGAACAGTTATGACAAACAATGAATTAAAAGCTGGAAATTATCAATTGGAAGAGCAGAATAGTCCAAATGGATACCTATTAAGCGAAGAACCTATTAAATTCAAAATTACTACTAATGCTGTATATCAAACATTACCAGATGGAGCAACAGTAGTTATTGAAGCTATACAAAAAGATACATCAGTTAAAGGACAAATTAATGTAGAAAAAAGAGGAGAAGTTTTAACAAGTTTCACAGATGGTAAATTCATTTACGAAGAAAGAGGATTAATTGGTGCTGAGTATGATATTATTGCTAGAGAAGACATCTTAGATCCAGCAGATAATTCTGTTATATATGAGAAAGGAACAGTTGTTGATACAATTACAACAAATTCTGAAGGAAAAGCAACATCTAAATTATTACCACTAGGCGAATATATAGTAATTGAGAAAAAAGCTCCAAATCGGATTTGTCCTAAACAATGAATCTCAAAATGTTTCATTAACATATAAAGACCAATATACTGAAGTAGTATTTGACGATGCATCTTTTGTAAATCAAAGACAAAAAGTAAAACTTAATGTATATAAAAAAGATGCAGAAACTAATGTAGGATTACCAGGTGCAGAATTTGGTTTATATGCTAAAGAAGATATTACTAATTATAGTGGTGAAGTTATAGTTAATGCTGGAGATTTAATTGAAACAGCTATAAGTGATGAAAACGGATTACTACCTTTTAAATCAGACTTACCATTAACAAAATTTGAAATAAAAGAACTAAAAGCTCCAAAAGGTTATGCTTCAAACGATAAGGTTATAGATGTAGATGCAACATATCAAGGACAAGACATTAATGTAATTAATTTAGACTATGAATTTAAAAATGAAATTACAAAAGTTGAAGTGTCAAAACAAGACATTACAAATTCAGAAGAAATTGAAGGAGCACATCTAACTGTATATGAAAAAGATAACCCAGAAGCTATTTTTGACAGTTGGATTTCAGGTTGTGATGGTAAAAATGAAAATGGAACAATAAAACCACATTTAATGAAAGGTTTAGAAGTCGGAAAAACTTATATATTACGTGAAGAAATCAGTCCTTATGGATTTGCTCTAGCACAAGATATTGAATTTACTATTAAAGATACTGGAAAAATTCAATCAGTAGTAATGAAAGATGAACTTGTATATGGTAAATTAGAGTTCTTAAAAACAGGTGAGATATTTAACGAAGTTATAGAGGAAGAAACTGAATTTGGCAAAACTAAAAGTCCAGTTTGGAATGAGTCTAATATACCAGGAGCAGAGATTACAATTTATGCTGGTGAAGACATAAAAATAGGCAATACAACTTATTATAGAAAAGATGAAAAAGTACAAACATTAAAGAGTGATAGCGAAATAGTATCAAGTAAAGAACTACCTGTTGGACTATATTTCTACATTGAAAGTAGTGTGCCATATGGGTTCTTACAAAATACGGACAAACATTATTTTAGAGTAGAAGATAATAAAATAAATGAATTACAAATTATCTCATCTACTTTAGAAAACGAAAGACCAAAATTTAATATTAGTATGAAGAAAGTTTTAGAAGAACAAGAAATCTTCAAAAATGAAGAGGCATACAAAGATATTGTTTTTGGGATTTTCACAAGGGAAGATATTTTAGACTACAATAAAAATGTGGCAATTGAAAAGGATAGTTTAATTAGCATTACAGGTATTACAAAAGATGGTAAGTTAGAATTTGTTCCAGACTTACCTGACTCAAAATATTATCTAAAAGAATTGTCAACAAATGGTCAATATGTTTTAAATGATGAAGAGTATGATTTTAAAGTATTTTATAATGGCAAAGATGTTGCAGAATATACAATACAAATTGGAGAAGATGGAATTATAGACAATAAACTTGCTAGAGGAACAATTCAAGTTAAAAAAGTTGATTCTTTTGACGAGAGTAAAATATTAGAAGGAGTAAAGTTTAATATTGCAACAGATAAAGACATGAAAAATATTATTAGAACAGAAATAACAAATGAAGAAGGAATTGCAACATTTGATAATTTGGAACTAGGAATTTTTTATATTCAAGAGGGCACACAATTAGAAGGATATATTCTAAATGATACAATTTATGAGGTAGAAGTAAAACAAAATGGAGATCTTTTAGTAGTTAAATGTGAAAACAAACCTACTGAAATGTTTTTCTCAAAAGTTGATGAAACTGGAACAAACGAATTACCTGGTGCTAAATTACAAATTATAGATAAAGAAACAGGTGAAATTGTTGAAGAATGGGTATCTACAGAAGAACAACATATAGTTAGATATCTAGTAGAAGGTAAAGAATACATTATGCGTGAAACTCAAGCTCCAAATGGTTACGAAATAGCAGAAGAAATAACATTTGTAGCTGGTGATGGTCAAAAAGTTACTATGAAAGATACTCTTGCACCAGTTATTCAAACAGGTAATGAAACAAATTATGTACTATTATCTATTTCATTTGTAGTGTCTTTGGTTGGAATAGTAGTAATGCTTATAATGAACAAGAGAAAAAAGAATAAAATTAACAATTAATTATAGGGTGAGAAAATTCTCACTCTATTTTTAATATAATTTAGAATTTTAAAGAAATGGAGGAAATAAATTTGAAAAATTACAAAAGGTATTTTTTAACAAGTGAATCTGTAACAGAGGGGCATCCTGATAAAGTATGTGATTTTATATCAGATTCTATTTTAGATGATTGTCTAGAACAAGATAAAAATTCAAGAGTTGCAGTAGAAACTCTTATATCAAATAATAAAGTAGTAGTGGCAGGTCAAATAACATCAAATGCCGTAATAGATATTGAAAATATAGTTAGAGAAAAATTAAAAGAAGTAGGCTATACAGATGCTGAGACAAATATGGATTATAAAACTTGTGATATAGATATTAATATTACAAAACAGAGCAATGATATAGCAATTGGAGTGGATGATGGTGGTGCAGGAGATCAGGGAATAATGTTTGGATATGCTACAGATGAATCTGAAGATTATATGCCATATCCAATTAGTGTAGCACACAAACTTGCAAAAAAACTAGCAGAAGTAAGAAAAAAAGGAATTCTACCATATTTAAAATCAGATGGAAAAGTGCAAGTAACAGTAGAGTATGTTAACGATATGCCAATTAGAATAGATACTATTTTAATATCAGCACAACATTCAAAAGATATAGATTTAGCAACTTTGCAAAAAGATTTAATTGAAAATGTTATATTAGAAGTGGTAGAGCCAGATATGATTGATATAGAAACAAAATTTTATATTAATCCAACAGGCAGATTTGTAATTGGAGGAGCTGTTGCTGACACAGGTGTTACTGGCAGAAAAATAATAGTTGATACTTATGGAGGAATTGCAAGGCATGGTGGAGGTGCTTTCTCAGGTAAAGACGGAACGAAGGTGGATAGATCAGCATCTTATATGTTGAGGCATATCGCAAAAAATATTGTAGCAAATGGTTTAGCAAGAAAATGTGAAATACAAATGTCTTATGGCATAGGAATACAAAATCCACTATCAATTTATATAGATTGTTTTGGAACAAATAGAATTCCAGAAGGGCTAATTATTAAGATAATTAAAGAACGATTTGACTTGACACCAAAAGGAATTATTGACTACTTAAAATTGAAAGAACCAATATATTCAAAAACTACTAATTATGGTCACTTTGGTAGAGAAGGATTTAATTGGGAAAAAATAGTGCAAATATGAAATAGAACAGTAGAAAAAAATGAAGAAGAATTGAATAAAGACTTGTGAAAGGTTTTTAAAAGAGTTAGAATGCACGAAACCTTTTCCTTAAGTCTTTTTTATATGTTAAATTTTTTATTATGATTATTTGTCCAGTAATCTTATGAAAGGAAAGTGATGTTTTTTGGGAGGAAGAAAAGATTACGAAGAAAGAAAACAAAGAAGGATAGATAGGTATAACGAACTATCTAAAAAGGCAAAAGAAAAATCAATAGAATATAGTAATTCAAATGCTAATCGAATTTTGCAAATTGCACCTGGACAGCCGATATTAATTGGACATCATTCAGAAAAGAGACACAGAAGACTAATAGAAAGAGCAAATAATGATATTAAAAGATCAATAGAGATGGATGACAAAAGTAATTATTATGCTCAAAGAGCTAAATCGGCAGAAAATAGTAAAGCTATTTATAATGATGATCCAAATGCAATACAAAAACTAGAAGAAAAATTAGAAAAGCTTGAAAGTGAAAGAAAAATCATAAAAGCAAGAGAACATTCTGGATGGGAGTTAACAAATATTGGAGCTAATATAAGAGAAACGAAAAAGAGAATAGAAAGACTTAAAGAATTAGAAAAGCTTGAATTTATAGACATTGAATTTAAAGGTGGAAAAGCTATTCATAATAAAGAAATAAATAGAATTCAATTATTGTTTGATGATATACCAAGCGAAAATATTAGAAGAGAATTAAAACATAATGGTTTCCATTGGTCTAGAAATGAAGGTGCGTGGCAAAGAGAATTTAACAAAACAACAATTGGTGTTACAAAAAGAGTAATTAAAGATGTAATAGAAAAAGAAACTGAAAAAAACAATATGAATTTAGAAGAGGAGGAAGACGAAATTGAATAGATTAGAATATTTAGAGGAATTAAGTCAAGAAGCGAAATATAATTTGAATTGCTATTCAAAGGACTCTTCAATGACAGAACCAAGAGAAGAATATAAAACGCAATGGAACTGTGAGCAAGAAAAAATAGAAATTCTCCAAGAACTAATAGAAGAAAATCGAAATAGTAGATTTCAATTATATACTTCTATGTATAATTTAAGAAATGAAATAGAAAACAGAAAAGGAATTGTTTTAGCATGTATAGCAGACAGAGAAAAAGGAATAAGTTGTTATTTAACTTTTGATTACTTTCATGAAAAGGATAAACCACAGTATATATTAGTCTTGAGCATACATGATAAAAAGTCATTTGATGAAAAATATGAAAAAATTTGTACTGCAACTATTTCGAAAGATTCATTTTCAAATATAGATAAACTAAAAGAAAAGATGGAAAATGAGATAGATATGTTAGAGTGTTTTATCGAGGCTGATAAAAAGAACTATAGGGTTTTTAGTAAATATTATGAAGATGATAAACAAAATAAAGTAGAAAATGAAGAAACAGATGAAATAGAGTAACTTTTAAGAGGCAAAACTACTCTATTAAAGAAATAAAAAGCCACAGAATCGATTCTCGTGCGAGAGAATTTTTAGGAGGAGATGCAAAATTGAAAATTATTGTTGCAAATAAAGAGGATTATATAAATTTCAATGCTCGATTAAAAGATAATATGAAAACATTTGAATTAAGCAATGATACTAAAGATTATATAATACATAGAGTTAAACTAAGCGATGAAACAAAAGATGTTTCATTGATTGATTCATGCATCAATAATCTTTTAGATGAACAATATGAAAAACGAAGTTATATTACAATATCTGAAATAGAAGAAATTGAGTCTTTAATTTCTAAATTAGATAATGAGCAGTGTAAGATTTTAAATGCTTATGCAGAGGTTAAAAACTATAATATACAAAATTTAAATGAAATAAAAGAACTAATAAGTAGTATCGATGACTATCAAATTTTAAATGTACATAATTTAAGAGAAACAGGAATATTAATTGCCCAGAAATGTTCTGAATATAAAATTAGTATAGACTCTATACCATATTTCAATTTTGAAAAATTAGCAGAAAATTATCTTTGGGATCACAATATTAAACAACAATTTTCTTCTTATGGACTTTTAGTAAATACTAAAGATATATTGGAAAATGATTTAGTAATGCAAAAAATTCCAGATGGCAAGATTTTAAAATTAGAAGTTGTAAATAAAAAAGAATATCAAGAGTCAAATATATATGGCAAATGTATCATATATATGCCAACAACAGAAAAAGAACTACAAGAGAAATTTAAAAAAATAGGATTAGATTATAATAATTTAGATGTACAAGATTCACATGTTACAAAATGTAGTATTGTTAATTCTTTTGATAATGAGTTAGCCGATAAGTTCAATACTATGATGGAAAATATGATTACAAAATTTAGTGACGAAAATGGATATACAACACCATTTCAAGAAATACAATTTTTATATGATGAAATAAAAAAATTTGACAATACAATGATGACAAAATTTCTTGCATTAGTTGAAACAAGAGAATATTACACTAACTATATTCATGATTTAGTGACAATAGCAAAAGAAACAAAAAATTATGATTTATTACCTGATGTAAAAAATTTAAATGATATGGGAGAATACCTGGTAAGTGAAACAGGACATTTCGACGATATTAGCTTTTTACAAGACTATATTAATTATTATAAGTTAGCGAAAGATTATACAAGAGAAGGAAACGTTTACGCAGGTGAGTTTACTAATTATGGATATTTAATGAAAAAAGAATTCATTCAAGAAGAAAAACAAGGAGAAAAGGAGGAAGAGTTTGAATGAATGAAACTATGGAACAAAAAATAACAAAAATAGAAGTAACTACAAAAGAACAATTAAATGAATTATATAATGGCTCTGCCTTAACATTTACAGGAATTTGCCCAGATGATGAAAGTATAAATGGCATGGTAAATTGGCTAAAAGAATATTCTGAAGTTGCTAATCCATTACCTATATATATTATTTCAGGAAAAACAATGAATAATAATTATAACTTAAAAGGATCAAACAAATATAAAGATAATTTGACTTTAATTTCAGTAAAGAATGATGATATAAAAAATTTAGGAGCAATTATTATACCGAGATTTGAAGTTGGAGGAAGATGGTTTGATGACATAGTTGATAATAATGCAATGCGAGAAGAGGCTAAAACAAAACCAAGATGTGCTTTGATTGGCAAAAATGGAAATATATATAACCTTATGGGAATAGCATCGGAGACATTAAAACGAAATGGGATGAAGGAAGAAGCAAAAGAAATGTGCGATAGGATAACAGCTAGTAAAAGTTATGATGATGCCTTATGTATCATTGGAGAGTATGTAGAAATTACAGATGAAGCAGGATTAGAAGACGAAGAAGAATTTGATTAATAAGGAAGTGAAATAAAGTGAAAAAAACAAATATAACTATAGATGATATACGAGATAGCCTTTATGAATTAGATACAGAATATCGAGAGTCACTTGCTGGTGTTTTAATGAAATTGAAGTATGTAAGTGATTCTCCTTTAAACTTAAATTTAGGAACTAAAGAGCAACAGAAAGAATTGAAAAGAGTATATACAACACCTTTAAGACCAGAACAGATAATTGAAATAATAAAATATATGATGGATGAAATGAAAGATGATTTTCAATATAGTAAATTCAAACCAATTGCATTAAAGTACATTAATATTGCAGAAGAAATGAAAAAAGAAGAACTAAATGAAAAGGTTGCAGTTAAATCAGGATATTATTTTGAAATATTTTCAAAAAGTGAAATTCCAAATACACTTATAGAATCTAATATACAAGTTTCATTAAATAATAAAATATATAAATTATACAAAGCTTCAAGTATAGAAGATGAGAGAAAAATTGATAAAATGTTTGGCGACAGGATGGGATATGATATTGATGAACACACTGTAAATAATGAAGAAGAAATGGAATAATATAGCTAATAAAGTGGTGCTACAAAAAGCACCCCTTTATTTTTAGGTCATCCCGTAAAAAGCCACGCTTTTTAGCAGTTAGTGGGAGTGGAGTGCACTCCCTCTTCCTGCAAAATTGCTATTAAAAGCAATTTTGAAAAAATAGGGAGAGAGCATGGAGGATTAATTGAAAAAGAATAGCGAAGAAGAACTCGTAAGAATAGTTGTAAAAATACCTAAATTTAAAAAGGAAATGATTACAAAAATAGTTGAAAAAAGTTCATATAATACAGCATCAGATTTAATAAGAGCTGGAATTGATAAGGAAATAAATTTACAAATTTATAAAGATAATTTAGACTTTATTATAAAAGAATTAGATAGGTTAATTGAGGCAAAATTAGATCCTTTTATAAAATCACAACGAAAAATAAATGCAAAAAATTTAAGAACTAATGCAATTAATACTTATCTTGTAGGAGAAGTATTTTCCAAAATACTTGGAGATGATATGCACAAAGATTTCTTAGATATATTATCTAATGCGAGAAAGAAAGCTAACTATTTTGTAAATAAAGATACATCAGAAATGACAGAAAAAGATTTATATGATTTCTATTCCATAGGAGAGATATACAGAAATGAGTAGACTTATTTTTAAATTAGAAACATTAAATCCGAACTTAAGAACAACATTTTTTAAGCATAAAATATATACTAACTATCTTGCTAATAGTGTATATGCTATCAAAAATAAAAATACAAGTCATGGATTATTTGGAAAAGTAGAGTTATTTCCTGATATTAGAAACATGGAAACGGTTGATGAAATATCAAAGCATATAACAAAATTAGCAAATCAAAAAATACCTATCTACAGAGGAATGATATCTTTAAGTGAGTATGATGCTAGTAGATTAGGATATTTAAATCAAGAAAAATGGCAAGAACTTTTAGAAAATAAATTACCAAGTATTGCAAGTAAATTAAATGTAAAATATGAAGATTTACAATATATTGGAGCAGTACATTTAGAAAAAGGACATCCACATTTTCAGTTTATGATCTGGAGTAAAGGAAAAGAAAAAAGTAATTATTATATTAAATATCAGCTTAAAGATAAATTAAGGCTAGAGTTTACAAATGATGTTTTTAGAGAAGATTTACTTCCAATATATCAGGAAAAAGATCTAGCAAAGAAAAATATTCTTGCAGAAAACCAAATTATAAATAAACTAAAACAAGTAAGCCAAAATAATGATTTTATCAATAGTATTATAAAATATGAAAAAGATTCTCAAACCAATAAAATTATGAGACAAATATTTAAAGATGAGGATCTAAAAGGAATTATAGAATTGATTCTTGATTTAAAACAAGATTTACAAGCAACAGAAGGAAGCATTAAATATGAGTATTTAAAAAAATACCCTAATATAATAAAAAAAATTGATATTATATCAGATAAAATAATAGACACATCTTATGAGTGCAAATTGCAAATAGAAAATTATATAAATGCAAAACAGAAAATAGTAGAATTTAGATACAGCAATGAAAAAAAGCTACAATATCAACAACAGAAAATTAAAACTGAAACCGAAAAAGAGGTTTTAAAGCTAATAGGAAATAAGGTTCTTGACTTTGAGAGAAAATTATTAAATAGCAATGGAGACTATACTAATAGTAGATATATAAATGAAACAAGAACATATATCAATGGAATTTTTGATTTTCTGTGTAGCTTATCTAATAGAGAGGAAAATAAATATAAAATGTTACAATTAAAATATAAAAAACAATTATCAAAACAGGCAAAAAAGGAAAAAGCTATTGAAAAAAGAAATAGTTCATCTTGGAATTGGGAAGATGAAATATAAGGAGGAGATTAATATAACAAGTGTAGAAAATATAAAAAAATATAATACAGCTAGAATAGACATTACCAAATATATGTATAGTGATGATTTTACATTATCAAATTATTTAAATGACAAAAAAGTAGTAGCATTGATTAGCTTAGGTGTTCCATGTGGTGCAATACAACCAACATATAAAGGTAAAGACCTATCACACAGGGAAGAACATTTACTTTCAGATGAGCAATTAGAACAAGTAAAACAAGAGTATGTACCTATTAATACATTAGAAGAATTAGCAGAACATAAAGCAACACATTTTTGTTCATATACAATAAATCCAAATTATATAGAACCTAAAAAAGTACAAACTTTTATGTATAGATTTGAATTGCTGACAGACCAAAATATGACAATGTTTAATTTAGAGGATGTAAATAAGCATCAAATAGAATTACTAAATGATATACCACTTACTTATGAAAAACTTGAAAAAATGCGACATAAATATATAACACCAGATAAGGAAAAAGAATATATAGAAAAAAATAGACCTAGAGGCATAATAGTAGAAGGATTTTATGCATGGCTAGATGGAAACAAAACAAATTCTAATGAGACAGATAAAGAAAACAAAAGCGATGAAGAAACAGAAGAATTTGAATAAACAAAATAAAAATATATAAAGTAAGGAGGAGATAGAGCTCCAAGTAGAAGGAGAAAAAAATTAACAGAAGAATTTTAATTATTATAGCATTAATGGTAAGCATTATCATTAGCGCTTATTTTTCAGTCAGCTTACATTTTATATTAAGTAAAAACTTTAATAATTTACTATATATGAATACAGAAACTATTGTAAAAACATTATTTAGCAACTCAAAAGTTGCAATAATATTTCTTGTATTAGAAATTATTATAACATCTTTTTTATTGCTGTTTTCAAATAAGAGAAAGAACATATACCATAGTGAAAAAATAAAATTAACAGATAAAATAGAAGTGCCTAAACCAGTAGGAGAAGGACAGCATGGTACTTCCTGGTGGTTAGATAAAAAAGACTATAACAAAGTATTTAACTGTAATATTATTGATAGAAATAAAAATTACAATAAAGTTACATTTGACTCAGGAGGAGTAATAGTAAATTATGAAAAGGATAATAATTTGGAGAAAATATATTATATAAGTAACAATATTCATGTGCTTTTAGTAGGAAGTTCAGGATCTGGGAAAAGTAGAAGTATTATTATTCCAACGATAACAATGTTAGGATTATCAGGGGAGAACATGTTTATTTCAGATGTAAAAGGCGAACTATATTTATATACAGCAGAAAAATTAAAAGAACTGGGATATGATGTTATAGCATTGGATTTTATAAATTTCTTAAAAAGTAATTGGTATAACTATTTAGATATTATTATAAATGCAGTAGAAGATGACAATATACCACTTGCAGAAAGTTTAATAAACGACATTGTTAATATATTGGTAGAAAGTAATGATAGAACAGAGCCTATTTGGAAAAATGGAGAACAGTCTGTAATAAAAACAGCATTAATGGCAGTCATTTTAGAAAATAAAGGGAAAAGAGAGTATCAAACTTTACCGAATGCATATTATTTTGTGGCAGAAATGTTTAAAACCGATAAAGATGGAAAAATGCTAATAGATAAATACATGGAAGAAAAAGAAGCAGACGATCCTATAAAGAAATTCTATGCAGTAGCTCGGAACTGCTCCATCAAAAACAAGAGGGAGCTTTGTGGCTGCAGCACTTTCTACTTTACAAATGTTTATAAATGAGTATGTTGCTAATAATATACAAAAATCAGATTTTGACTTAAGAAATTTCGCAAAGAAAAGAACAGCAATTTATGTTTTATTGCCAGATGACAGAGAAACATACCATAAATTAGGTAGCATACTAGTTCAACAACTATATACAGCACTTGTTGAGACAAGTCGTGAGGAAGGAGGCGAATTAAATATAAGAATGAACTTTATTTTAGATGAGTTTGCTAACTTTACTAAAATAGATACATTTCAAAGTATGTTGACCGTATCAAGAGGAAGAAATATAAGGTTTTTAATTTGTTTGCAAAGTTTTGCCCAACTTGAAGAAAAGTATGGAAAAGAAGGAGCACAAAACATAATGGATAACTGTGCTTTGATTTATTTAAAAACAAGTAATATAGATACAGCAACAAAAGTTTCAGATAAGCTAGGCACTTATACAACACAAGCCTATGGTGAAAGTAGTAATTCTAATATTAAGTATGATAACAGCAGTAGTAGTATGAGTTTAATATCTAGAAAATTATTAACACCAGACGAGGTATTAAGAATTGAAAGTCCGTATGTATTAGTAATGATACCTAGTGAATTACCTGCTTTACTAACTGTGCCTGATATTAGTAAAACATATTTCAATAAATTAAATGGTATGGGTACAAGAGAAGAAAACCAAAAATTAAGAATCACAAGAGAAAAGCAAAGAAAAGTTAGAGAAATATCAAAAATAAAAATATGGGATATTTGGAATAAGTATCAAGAACAAGATGATTTATATGATATAGATCAAATAAGGCATAATTTAGGAATTATGCAAAGAAAGGAAAAAATTGAGAATAGAGCAGATAAAGAAGATATATAAAATTTTTATAAAAATAATAGTAATTGCATTAGTAATATTTTCAATGCATCAAATTGTTTTTGCAAGTAGTTTTGAAAGTACTAAACTTGTAACAGGAACAGAAAATTTAGTAAATGCAGTAATTAATTGGTTAGTAGGAATTGGCATAACAATTTGTGGAGGTTATTTTGTTTATTATGTATATTGCTTAAAAACAAATGATGAGGGAGAGAGAAGAAGGAACATTCAAAATATAAAAACAACATTAATAGCAATGGTACTAATAACTTGTGGTTTAGCACTAATTGATGCTATATTAAGTTTTTATAAATAAACTTTAAATTTATATAGGATAATAAATCGGAATACATGGTATTCTTTTTTTGTGTAAAAGAGGTGATTAAATATTAAAAAAGTAAACAAATATAAAGAAATGAAACATAAGCAACAGCAAGAATTCAGTGATTTTCCAGTAATGTTTGCATTTAGTGATGAACAATTTAAAAAAGGCATGAAACAATTAAATGTAAATGGGGAAAATGAGTTAACTTCAATTGGTGCAGGAGGTTTTATAAGGAAAAGTGATGTAACTAAATATAACTCAATGATGAAAAAATTTGATGATGAATACAAACAAGCAATTAAGGAAGATATAACAGGAAAAGGCTTCATAAAAGATATGTTTATATATGAGTTAGTAAATCATGAGTATTCATTAACATTAGATTTAGATGAAACACTATTAGCATTAGAATTAACAATTGATGATATAAACAAAAATGAAAATTTAAGAAATGGTCTAGAACTAGCAAAGCAAGAATTATCAGAACAAGAAAATATCGAAGAAGAACTATTCGGTGAAGAATAAAAGTGAGGTGATGCATAATGGCAGATATGCTTGTAGAGTTAATAGAAAAATTTATAGGAGGCTCGGAAGCGACTTTAAATTCACTATTTAAAAGTATGCTAAATCTAGTATTTTTTATAGAACGAGAACTTGGTGGAATTAAAGTAGCAGATGGCAGTTACATAAACTTTAATAGTATTTATGAAACTATATTTAATTATGCAATATTCTTACTAGTTATTGTTTTCATAGCTAAAGCTATAAAAATATACTTTATGATGAGAGAAGGAGACAATGAACAAAATCCAGTTCAATTATGTATAGGAATGTTAAAAGCTGTAATTGTTATGATATGTTTTAAGGAAATTTACTATATATTTGTAGGAATAGTCCAAGAGTTTTTAAATAGCATTTTAAATACAATGCAAGTACAGGGAACTAATTTGGCAGAAGTGTTGACAGGAAATATGGGTGGAGGAATATTTACAGCAGTAGCTTGTTTAGTTCTTCTAATAGTATGGTTGATTCTAATTTGCCAATTTATCATGAAACGGCATAGAAATACTAATAATGAGATTAGGTATTCCATTCGCATCTATTGGGTTGCTAAATTCAGACGAAGGAGTTTTTCCTGAATATATAAGAAATTTTTTAATGACAGCTTTTACTTTAGTAGTACAGCTAACCTTATTAAATTTATCAATTTTAACATTAACAAATGGACATTTAGTTTATGGCATAGCAATTGCAATAGTATCAGTAAATACACCTATGATTCTAGCTAGATATATGATAAAACCACATGGAAGTATTATAAATTCAGCAGGTAATACTGCAAGATCAATAAGGGCTTTAACACCAAGATTTAGATCATTAGGAGGTGGTAAAAAATAGAAACATTAAAGGAAATAGTATCAGTAATGAGAAATTTAGGAATAGCAATTGCAGGGGTAACATTTATTATTCTAATGATAAAAGTTGGAACTGATCCAGATAATAAAGCAAAATATTTAAAACTGGCAAAGCATGTGATAATTGCAACAATATTAATTACACTTTCATTAACATTAGTAGAAATTCCAAAGTATTATTTTGGGAGTACAGTAGAAATAACAGATGGACAATTGGCAGATATGACAATTGATAAAATAGAAGACAAAGATTGTCAAGGAAGAGAGGTTGTTACTATTAATGGAAAGAGATATGTTGTAACAGATACAAATAAGAAAATTGCAGCACTAACGGATGATGAAGCACTACATGATGCATTTGGCTTATATTCTACAGCAAAAGTAGTAGAAAATGTATCTTATTTAAGACCTTTTGGGGATTGTCAAGATTTTTGGAAAGGATATTATGCAGATATTGAATATTATAGAGATGCAGATGGTTTTATCTTTCCATCATCTTATACATACCCACAGTATGTCAATTATAAAAAAGAAGGAGGAGGCATACAATGACAGATAAAAAAATGATAAAAATTCCAACAGAAATCAAATTAAAAACTGAATTTTTTGATGGATATGGTATGCAGGAATTAATTAAAACTGTAATTGTAGGAGCAATAGCATCAGTTATTGCATATATTGCCTATTTATTTACTCATCAAGCTTTATTTTCAACATTCTTCGTGTTGGGAGTAATAGTTGTTAGTGTGATTGCATTAATAAAAGGACAAAATAACTTTTCAATGTTAGATTCAATAGTAAATATAATAAAATTTAGTTTTATACAAAAAGAGTATAAATATGTAAGGGGTGATTTCAATAAAAAACATATTAACATTAATAAAAACGAAAAAAAGTAATATAACACTAAATGAGTTTTTAAATATTAAGGATATTCCAAAAGATAAGAATTATCTTGTTACATTAGATGGACAGATAATTCTTTTTATTAAGGTAAACCCAATTAACACTGATTTACTCTCAGAAGATGAATTAGAGGCTAAAATGGACTTAATGAGTGTTGAATTTGCAAATGAGCAATATCCATATAAAATTCTGGTAATACCAAGAGCAGTTGATATATCAGAACATATTCACGAGCAAGAAGAATTAAAAAATAAATGTGAAAGTGACATAAGCCAAAAAATAGTTGAACAAAGAATTAAATTCACAAGCAATTTAGTTGCAGATAAGGATATTATTGAAAATGAATTTTATTTACTAATATGGGTAAAAGAAGAGGAAAATGCAGAAGTAGAAATCAATAAAAGAGCAAATAATTGGATTTCAAGATTTAGAAATTGCGAATTGCATAGTGAAATATTAAAAGAAACAGATATTATTTTATTAGTAAAAAGTTTCACTATACCAGAATTTGCAAGGACAGAAGGAACAGATTATAGGGATAATATTGTTCAAATTAAAAGAAAGGAGTAGTATTGTTAAAAACAAATGAAATATATAACATGGATTGTATGGAAGGATTAAAGCTGTTAGATGACAATAGCATTGATTTAGTAATTATTGATCCACCATATTTACTTAACTTAAACAGAGTAAAACATACAAAGAAATTTAATAAATATGCTAATGATTTATTAAAACTAAAAGATGGTTTTGATTTAAAAGTTCTTGATTTACTAATACAAAAAATGAAAAAAATTAACATATATATTTATTGCTCTAAAAGGCAAGTACGAGATATTTTAAACTATTTCAGTGATAAAAATTGTAATCACGAAATATTAACTTGGCACAAACAAAATCCAAGCCCTTTAACAAATAATAATTATTTACCAGATACAGAATATATTTTGTTCTTTAGGGAAAAAGGAGTAAAACTATATGGAAATTACCATACAAAGCGAAAGTATTATATTTCAGGAACAAATCAAGTAGATAAGAAGAAATACAAGCATCCTACAATTAAACCACTGCAGTTAATTGAATATCATATATTAAATTCAAGTAATGAAGGTGATGTGGTTTTAGATTGCTATGCAGGATCAGGAACAACACTTGTAGGTGCAATAAATAAAAATAGAAAATATATCGGTTTTGAAATTGACAAAGACTATTATGAAATAGCAAAGAGGAGAATTGAAGAAGCAAAGATCCTAAAGGAGAAAGTTATTGAAGAAAGTACAAACAAATTATGATTTAATTGATTTAATTACACCAGTTCGGAGGAATGACATTTGACAGAAATAAAATATATTTAGGAGATAGATTTTCTAAAGTATATACAATAGTTCATTATCCAAGTAATGTGGAGATGGGATGGCTTGGAGAATTAGTTAGCAATGTTGGAGCAATATTCTCTATAAACATTGAACCAACAGACAATGCAGAACTAATAGAAAATTTAGATAGTAGGATTAGAGATGCATCAGGATTAGCAAAACTTGCGAAAAACGAATCAACAAGACAATTAAGAGAAATGGAAGTTATGGAAGCAAGTGACATTATCAGTAGAATGATTAATAACAATGAAGTGGTATCCTATTTAACTATTTATATTTTAGTAACAGCACAAGAAGAAAATGATTTAAATAAAAAATGCAAGGAAGTAGAAAGAGAAATACGAAAACAAAAGTTAAAGTTAAGACCTTTAACCAACTATTTACTTATGGATGGGTACAAGGCAGTAGCACCATTTTTTACAATACAACCAGAATTAAGCGAATATTTTAAAAGAAACATACTAACAAGTTCTTTTACAGGAGGATTTTTATTTAATACAAATACTTTTATTGACCCTGGAGGCTACTATTTTGGAATTAACCAGAAGGGTGGAATTATAATATTTAATTTATGGCTTAAAGATTCCAACAGAGGCAATAGCAATATGGTGGTAGTAGGAAGTTCAGGATCAGGGAAAAGTATGGCTGTAAAACATTTGATATATAATGAAGTACCAACATCAAAAATACTAGTAATAGATCCAGAAGATGAATACTCGTATCTTTGTAGAGAACTCGGTGGAAAAGTAATAAATTGTAGTGGAGGATCAGATGGGGGAATTTTAAATCCATTGCAAGTTAGAATTAACAGAGAGGAAGAAAAAGGAAATAATTCTTTAGCATTACATTTTCAATTTTTACATACATTTTTTGAAATTTTATATCCAAGTTTGACCGAAACAGAATTTGCAACATTAGAAATGTTACTAGAAGAATTATATAGTAATTTTAATATAACTAAAAATACAGACATAGCTAGACTTAAAAATACAGATTTTCCAATTTTGGAAGATTTGTATTTTTTAATAGAAAATAAAAACAAACAAGAACCAAGAGAAGTATATGAAAAGATTCTATCATTAATAAGGCCAATTTCAATTGGTCAATCATCTGCTATATGGAATGGTCATACTAATATAGATATTGATAATCAATTAACGGTCTTTAACACAAGTTCAATGCACAAATTCCAAATTCAATACAAAAGAGCACAATATTATAACATTATGTCTTATTCATGGGATATTTTAAGTAAAGATATTAACGAGCAAACGATGCTAATTGCTGATGAGTGCCATGTCCTTGTAGATCCTAATATTGTTCAAACATTAGAGTATGTTAGAAATATTAGTAAAAGAGCAAGAAAATATAATAGTAGTATAGTAGTCGTTACGCAGTCAATAGAGGACTTCTTAAATGAAAAAATAAAACTTTATGGGCAGAGCTTACTTGCAAATGCAACCTATAAAATGTTTTTTAAATGTGATGGACAAGATTTAAAAGATTTGCAGGAAACATTTAATCTAACAGAAAAGGAAACTAAACTAATCTATAATGCAAAAACAGGAGAATGTCTACTTTCAGCAGGAATAAGAAAAATATATGCAATACTATACCTGGATATGCAAGAATTAGAGAAAATAGATAGAAAGTTTGTTAAGGTACAAAAATATGCGTAAAACAATATATTTAATTATTGGAATTGTAATTTTTGTATTGATACTTGGAGCTACTTATGAAACTACCTTCATTTCTTCTAGCGATGATAAAAAAAATAATAATGTAGAAGAACATATAGATGAAATTGTATATAAAGGTAAATTCCCAATACCTGTTGAAAATTTTATAAAAGTAACTAGTGGATTTGGCTACAGAGATCCAGTATATAATAGTAAAGGTGAGCAAATTTCAGGAGGAAGATCACATTTAGGACTGGATATGGTTGGAACTTTAAATAGTAGAGTAATGTGTGTAAAAGATGGAGAAGTAACTCATGCAGGTTGGCAAAATAGTTATGGAAATTGTGTAGAAATAAAACATATAGACGAAAATGGAAAAGTATTTTACACTTTCTATGCTCACATGCAAAACAATTCTCTAAAGGTTGTAAAAGGTCAGCAAGTGGTATTAGGACAGGTTATAGGAATACAGGGAACAACAGGAAACTCTACAGGCGACCATTTGCATTTCGAAATAAGACTAGAAAACAAAGAACAGATAAATCCTGCCCCATATCTATTTGATGAAGTATAGAAAGGATAGAAAAAAATATGAATCATAAAAATAATACTAAAAATGAAGTAATAATATATTTGATAATTGTAATTTTATTGATTGCTTTATCTATCTGCAATAATACAATTTGGAAGTTTGGAAAACAACTAGATAATAATACTACAGAAAATAATATTACAAATTTTAATTCCGACAATATAATTTATAATGTGCTGTTTGAGGAAGAATGGCTAGAATAAAGGAGTGTGATGTTGATGTTAAATTATATTGCTACAGAAGCTACATCAGGATTGATTCAAAAAGTATGTGAAAAACAAAATATTTTAATATTATATGAAACTAGAGAAATAACTAATATAAATACATATTTAAAAGAGACAAAAGCAAATTTTAATTTAATTAAATATTTCATTGTTGAAGTAAATTGTTTGGATAATTCTGAAAAAGAAATTATTGATAATATTTATAATTTTAGTAGACTACATCCTAAAATTAGAATTATAGTTTTAGCACAAGGAATTCCAAATCAAAATAATTTATTAAATTCATTATATGATAATGGAATATATAATATTATAAATTCTGATGATAGACTAGAAATTGAAGAACAACTAACCAACTGCTTATCAAACGAAGGAATTTCAAAAATAGAGGCAAAAAAATTCGAAAAGGTAGAAGTGGTACAAGAAAAAGATAGTAAATTTGCAAATGCCAAAATGAAAATGCAAAGCATAATAAATAGATTAAATAAAAAAATACGAATAAAAAATATAAATATGAATGAAAAAATAGAAAGCATACATCAGCCAAATGGTGTATGCTTTTTGATTTGTGAAGTTTTAAGAGCAATATACAATGTTTTAGTATTTATATGGACTAGCTTTGGAATATTGTTTTTACTAAATGCACAATTTAGATATATGATATTTCAAATATTGGAATTGAAATAGAAAGGATGAAAAATTTGAGTAAGGTTAAAAATTTAGGATTTGCAATTGAGGAAAAACTGCATAAAAAAATGAAAATGTATCTATTAGAATCAAAAAGTGACATTACAATTAAAGATTATGTTACAAATTTAATAGAGAAAGATTTAAGAGACAAGCCCATATATAAAAACAAGGAGAAAAAAGATGAGGGAGAACAATTAAAATGAAAATTAGAGAAGAAAAATTTGTTATAAACATGACAAAAGAAGAAATGCTAAAGTTCTATGTAAACAAAATAGTAGAAGATGGTATAAGAGAGTGTTCTGAATTTAATACTTCCATATATTTAAATGCATATGGAGACGGAATTGACTTAACAAAATATAAGGATGAAATATTGCAATTGTTATATAGAGATGAAAGAATTGCTGATGTAACAATAAATAATGAAATGTGCATTGATATGGTATTTTATACAAGTTATTGTCCATATTTTTATGATGAAGTTTATACTCTAGATTCTAAAGAACAGAGTGAGATATTGTCAGATTTTTATTATTATAGTAGTAGCAGAGTTTTTGAAAATGGATATTCATCTATTAGAAGTTTAATAGAAGGATTTGTAAACAATAAAGATGAAGACAGTAGAGATGATATTTATAATGTTTTAAAGAAAAACATTATTGAAACTGGATTTATAGACAAGTATATTGAAGATAGTAACGAAACTTTTGTTACATTAGAAAATAAGAAAGAATTTGAAAAAATGCTACATGATAGAATAAAAACATTAGAACAAAATTTAGAAGCAGAAGAAGAATTTGAATAAAAAGCATCTATTAAATTATAGGTGTTTTTTTTATTTGAAAAACGAGAGAAGCCATAAACTCGTTTTAAAATAATAAAGAGATAGGTGTTATGAGCCGATGCTATAAAGTTCATTCGTATGATTACAAAAGGTCTATTTGTATGAAATGCGTAAGTGAGATTTTGTAACATATACTCACAATAAATAAAGAGTTTCAGGTGGCAAAACTTGTACGAGGATATATAGGTGTAAAAAGTTTGGGCAAGTATGAACAAAGTTAATAAATTTATTTATTAACAGCATCTATAGTAGAATATAATAAATCTACATACTAGACTATCATAATTGAAAGCGAGGAAATGAGGGGTTTCTATTATGATGTATTATTTTTCGTACAATGGGGATAATACATCATTTTTT
>CANQUT010000008.1 GCA_947627105.1 uncultured Clostridia bacterium | reverse complement strand
TCACTATGTGGTTGGCGATGTATTACCTCCACTACGGACTTTCACCGATTAACTAAACGACATGCCCGTCGCACTTTAAAAAAATCTTCTATAATTTATAGAAGATTTTTTATATTAATATACGTAATTTTGTGGATTATATAAAACTCCATTTATTCTTACTTCTAAGTGTAAGTGTGGTCCTGTAACATTTCCTGTTGTTCCAACTTTTCCTATTATTTGGCCTTGAGTAACAGCTTGTCCTTTAGATACATTTAGTACACTGCAATGTCCGTAAAGTGTTTGTACACCGTTTCCGTGTGAAATAAGTATCATATTCCCGTATGAACCACTATAGCCTGCTGATACTACAGTTCCTGCTGCTGCTGCTTTTATTGGTGTTCCTGTTGGTGCTGCAATATCTAAGCCTCTATGTGGAGAACTACGAATACTTTCTCTACTACCAAATCTTGATGTAATAACTCCTGAAATTGGTTTTATTAATGTTATTCCAATATCTACTTTATTACTAGAAGAACCTGAAACATAGCCAGATGATACAGATGCTGTATATACTACTTTTGGTTTTGGTGCTTCATATAGTTTTGAAACACATTTTTCTACTGATGTAAATTCTTTTGTTTTTGTATCATATTTTTCTACTATTCCAATATCATTTTTATTTACACTATTTTTATCTTTTAACTTTTTTATTACACTTTCAGCTTCATCAAATGTAGATACATAAAGCTTCTCTTTACCATCATCTGTAATTGCATAATATTTATAGTATTGTGTTCCGTCTTGTGTAACTTTTGCATATATTTCATCATCGTTTGAAACTATATCTTTTTTTAGCAAGCAAAGTGTATATTCTGGCATGGCATTTATTTGCCTAAATGCAACGCCATCTTTTTCCTCGCCTTCCATATATTTATTTATTTCATTTTGCAATTTGCTTTTATTTTCTGTATAACCAATTAGTTCTCCATTTAATGTAACTGCATAAGTTGGTTTATAAAAAAATGCTACTAAACTTATAATTAAAAATGTAGATACTATGGTTATTGTTATTGCTTTTATTGATGTTCTAAAAAGCATAGCAAATTTTTTTATAGTATTAATTTTTAACACTCCTTTTTTATTTTCTATGTAAATATGCATTTCCGTAGAAAATATTTTTTAAATTCTTATATATTTTATAATAATTTAAAAATTTTTACAAGGTTTTTGGTTAATATTTTTAATTTCAATTTAATAACTAATAAAAAAACTATTCTAAAATACTTATAAATAGCATTTAGAATAGTTTTTTATTTTATTGTTGTAATTCATCTTTTACTGTTTGAATTTCTGTTACTGTTGCCTTTTGAGCTGGCTGATAATAGCCTTTTGTTTGTGCAACTTTAAATAGCTCATATTGAAAGCTTTCATCATTGTTTCTAATTTGCTGAAGAGTTTGTCTTAGCTCCATATTTTCTGCTTCTGAAATTGCAGTTTGGTATGCTGTTAAATCAGATTTAACACTGCTTAAAATATCATTTACCATTGTTTTTTCGTCCATAATTTTTATTCCTCCTAAAATTTAGTTATTTAAAAATGATAATAATTTTTGTTTTGTGTTTAATGCATCTTGAGCAGATTTTGCAAATATTTGCTTAATTTGTGGGTCTACTGCTTGTGATGAGAATGTATTTAATTTTTGATATGCTGTTTCATGAGCTCCTATTAAGTGCCTTAAATGTTGAAGCTCTAATTGATTTAAATTTGGCATTTTTATCCTCCCTTTCTATTCATAATTTACTTTTATTATGAACATTTTGGGAAATTTTTATACACTTTTTTATTTTTATATAAGAATATAAAAAAAGAGCAAATTATTTGATTGGCTGCAACAAGCAAGGCGCAAGAATTATTATATTTTTTGCTCTTTTATTTTATAATAAATTAAAAATTATTCTATTATTTCAAGTCCAGCAAATTTTGCCATTAATCTTTTATGACCAGATTTATCAAATTCAATATCTACTTTATAGTCGTCTCCTTCTGGTTCTATTTTTTGAATAGTTCCTTCTCCAAATTTTTTGTGGTAAACTCTTTGTCCTTCTTTATATTTTGTTATATCCACTTCATTTTGTGCTTTCTTTTGATTTAGTGAATTTAAGAAGCTCTCTGCTGTCCTAAATTGATATGTTGTTTTTGGTTTTATGTTTAATTCACTTTCTGTATTATATGTATATGTTTTGGTCTTTGCTGTATTATGTCTACCGTACTCCCAGTTAAACTCTTCTTCTCCAAAATCGTCTTCGCTAGATTCTTGTATATTTGCATCTAATAATTCTTCTGGTATTTCTTTAATAAATCTAGATACTGCATTATAGCTAGTTGAACCAAAAATTGTTCTATGTTTTGCATATGTTAAATATAAAAATTGTTTTGCTCTTGTAATTCCTACATAAAATAAACGTCTTTCTTCTTCTAGCTCTTTAGGTTCTCCTATTGATTTATAGCCGGGAAATATTCCTTCTTCTAATCCTACCAAAAATACAGCTGGAAATTCCAAGCCTTTAGCACTATGAAGTGTCATTAGTGTTACTACATTTTCTTCGTCTTGCATTTCATCTATATCACTAGATAATGTAATACTTTCTAGAAATTCTGCTAAGCTATTATCTGCAGATTCTTCTTCAAATTCTATTGCTACTGTTAAAAATTCTTCTAAGTTTTGGATTCTGCTTTCCGCTTCTACTGTATTTTCATCTTCTAATGCTTTTGCATACCCTGATTTATTTAACACTTCTTTTAATAATTCTGAAATGCTTAAGTCGTTTTTCTTTTCTCTTAATCCTTCTATTAAATTAATAAATCCTTCGCTATTTACTTTTATTCTATTTAAATCATAATCTTCTGCATGTTTTATTATTTCATACATAGATATACCTGTTTCATCAGATATTTTAGAAATATTGTCTAAACTAGTTTTTCCTATTCCACGTTTTGGTTCATTTATAATTCTTTTTAAAGATATATTATCTGATGGATTTTGAATTAATCTTAAATAGCTTATTGCATCTTTTATTTCTTTTCTTTCATAGAATTTTACCCCACCTACTACTTTATATGGAACATCTTCTCTTCTTAAAATATCTTCTATTGCTCTTGATTGTGCATTCATACGATATAAAATAACAAAGTCTTTTGGCTTAAAGTATTCTTCTGTTTTTAAATGCTGAATTTGCTCTACTATGTATCTTGCTTCATCATATTCATCTTCTGCTTGATATAGGCAAGGAAGGCTTCCTTCTTCATTTTCTGTCCATAATTTTTTTTCATATTTATTTTCATTATGCTTTATTACACTATTTGCTGTTTTTAGAATATTTCCTGTACAACGATAATTTTGCTCTAATTTAATTATTTTTGTTCCTGGGAAGTCTTTTTCAAAGTTTAATATATTTGTAATGTCTGCACCTCTAAAGCTATAAATTCCTTGGTCGTTATCACCTACTACTGTAATGTTTCCATAGCGTGATGCCAAAATTGATACTAATTCAAATTGTGCTTTGTTTGTATCTTGGTATTCATCTACTAACACATATTTAAATTTTTCTGTGTAATGCTGGAGAACATCTGGGTTATTAGTTAAAATATCTATGCAATAATTTATAATATCATCAAAGTCTACTGCATTATTTTCTTTTAGTCTTTTTTGGTATAGTTCATATATACTTCCTATTGTTTCTTTCCTATATTCTCCTGCATATTTGGCTTTATACGCTCTTGGTGTAAGCATTTCATTTTTTGCATTGCTAATTTCAGCTAAAACACTTCTATCCGTAAACATTTTTTCATCTATATTTAAGCTTTTTAAACATTCTTTTACAATAGTTCTTTGATCTTGAGTATCAAATATTAAAAATGATGTGTCAAATCCAATTCTATCTATATATTTTCTTAAAATTCGCACACAAATAGAGTGGAATGTTCCCATCCACATTTCTTGTGCTACATTTCCTACTATATTTTCCACTCTTTGCTTCATTTCATTTGCTGCTTTATTTGTAAATGTAATAGCTAATATATTCCAAGGTTTTACATTTTTTTGTGAGATTAAGTAAGCTATTTTATGTGTTAATACTTTAGTTTTTCCACTTCCTGCTCCTGCAATTATTAAGCATGGACCTTCTGTTTCTAAAACTGCTTCTTTTTGTTTATCGTTTAATACTTCTAGTAAATCTTGCATATTTTTCTCTCTTTCTTTTTGTATTTTTTATAAGTTATTTTCAATGTTTTAATTAACATAAAATTGGTTTTTATATTTTTTCTATTAATTTATTTAAGCATTTTTCGATTTCTTTTGCACACTGTTTATATGTTTCTAAATTATAGCCCCAAGGGTCATTTATGTCTACTCCACAAACTTCATCTTTTATTCCTACATATTCTCTTAAAGTAAATATTTTTTCTTTTAGTTCTGGATATAGCCTTATTGCAAACATTTTGTGCGATAGTGTTGCACATAGAATAAGATCCATATTTTCTATATTTGAACTACCAATATTTGTAGCTCTATGATTTTTTAAGTCTATTCCATATTCATACATTGTATCTATGGCATTTTGTGTTGGAACATCTCCATTATATGCAGAAAGTCCACATGAGTATACTTCTACATTTTCTTTTTTACTTTCTTTTAACATTTTTTTTAGCATAGCTTCTGCCATTGCACTTCTACAAATGTTTCCTGTACATATAAACATTATTTTCATTTGTCTTTTTTCCTTTCACTAACTTAAGGAACATTTTATCATACTAATTCTTTTTATACAATTAAATATTATGAATTAAATGTAATTTTTAAGTAAACATAACGTAGTTTATAAATTCATTGCCAAAATTCCAATCAATAATCCTAAAATATTTCCAATTGCAGTTATTCTGCCATGATATAACTCATTTGATTCCGGAATAAGTTCGCCAGATACAATATAAATCATTGCACCTCCTGCAAAACTTAAACACATTGCTATTACACTTTGTGAAATTCCACCTATTAATGCTCCAAAAAATGCTCCAATTCCTGTTGTAATTCCAGATAGAATAACGTAAAATATAACTTTTGCTGGCTTCATTCCTCCATTTTTCATGGGTACTGCCATACTAATTCCTTCTGGCACATCATGAAGACAAATTGCAATTGCTAAAGATAGCCCAAGTGTTAGGGAAGCTTCAAATCCAGATCCTATAGCTAATCCTTCTGGAAAGTTATGTAAAGCTAAGCCAATGCTAACTACAATTCCTGTTTTTAATAATGTATTTTTTTGAAGTTTAGCTTGAAATTTTTTATCTATTATTACATCACAAAAAATCATTGTAGCAATTCCTAAAATGATTCCTAAAAATACTGTTGGTAATGTAGTTAGCTTAAATGCTTCTGGTAATAAATCAAAACATACAATAGCAATCATAAGTCCTGATGCAAATGATAAAATAAAGCTTAAAAACTTTTTGGATGGATTTTTGAATTTAACCCCAATAATTCCACCTATTGTGGTTCCAAAAGTTCCAAAAAATAGCCCTATTAAAGTGGTTTTTATAATTTCGTTCAAATAAAAAACTCCTTTACATTTTTTATATTAGTATATTAATAGTTTTCTAAAAAATGTATAGGAGTATTCATTTTATATTATAAATTTTTATATAGTTTTAATTATTTGTTTTTTAAATTTGCAATTCTTCTTGGCTTCCTTTTAGCTTTTCTGCTGTATCTGCTGTAATTAAACTATCTATCATTTCATCTAAGTCTCCATTTAAGAAGTTTTCCATTTGATATATTGAAAGTCCTATTCTATGGTCTGTAATACGTCCTTGTGGGTAATTATATGTCCTAATTTTTTCGCTTCTATCTCCACTTCCTACTTGACTCTTTCTTGCATTTGCAACTTCTGAATCTTGTTTTTGTTTTTCTTGTTCATATAATCTAGAACGAAGTAATTTCATTGCATAATCTCTATTTTGGAATTGTGATCTTTCTGTTTGACATTCTGCAACCATTCCTGTTGGAATGTGTATTAAACGTACTGCAGATGATGTTTTATTTATATGCTGTCCACCTGCTCCAGATGATCTAAATACTTCCATTTTAATATCTGCTGGATTAATTTCTATTTCTACATCTTCTACTTCTGGTAAAACTACTACTGTTGCTGTTGATGTATGTATTCTTCCACTAGCTTCTGTATCTGGTACTCTTTGTACACGATGAACTCCACTTTCAAATTTTAGTCTACTATATGCGCCTTTACCTGTAATCATAAATGATACTTCTTTGTAACCACCAAGCCCTGTTTCATTTTCATTTAATATTTCTAATTTCCAATGTTTTTTTTCTGCATACATAGAATACATTCTAAATAGTGTACCTGCAAATAAAGCTGCTTCTTCTCCACCTGCACCACCACGTATTTCACAGATAACGTTTTTATCGTCATTTGGATCTTTTGGAATTAATAATATTTTTATTTCTTCTTCTATTTTAGGTAGTTTTTCTTTATTTTCTTGTAATTCTATTTCTGCAAGTTCTTTCATTTCTGGGTCATTTAACATTTCTTTTGCATCTTCAATAGCTTTATTTACTTTTTTGTATTCTCTATATTTTAATACAACTGGTTCTATTTCTGCATGTTCTTTCATTAAAGATTTCCATTCTTCTTGCTTGCTAATTATTTCTGGGTCACTTATTTTTTTTGTAATTTCTTCATAGCGTTTTTCAACCTCATCTAATTTTTGAAACATATAAAATACAATCCTTTCTAACTTTTTTATTAATGCATATGTGCTTTTTGGACTTTTTTATTATACCTTAAAAATACTCATTTTTCAAGTTATTTTTGATTTTATTATAAGCTTTGCGTGTAGGTTTATTATAAAGTCTTACGTTTTTAGTTAATGTTTTTATATCTATACAGCTTAAATAGTACTATTTTTCGCAGTTTTGAAAGGTCCCGTTCTGACTTACTTCTATGAACTGGCAACTGCAACGGGCAATTTGAAAAACAAGAAAACTAGTACTATTTAAGCTGTAATTATAAATATTATATAATAAAAAAATTGCTACTTAATAAATTATAATTCTATCAAATTATAACTTATATCTAAACCATCTAAAACTTGTTTTTCCCTATTTGTACAAGTAAATAAAATAACTTGATGATTTTCTGATTGTTTTTGTAAAAACAATAAAATATTTTTTAACCTTTCTTCATCAAAATATGCAAATGTTTCATCTAAAATTATTGGCATTTTTTCTTTTGAAATTTCATCTAACATTGATAATCTTAGTGCTAAATAAATTTCATCTATCGTTCCAATACTTAAACTATTTGCTGGTACATATTTACCATTTTCTAATTCTACCATTATATTTTCATTAATTGATACTCTTTTATATTTTCCATTTGAAATTTCATTAATAATTGTAGATAAATTTTGCGCAAATTTTGGTGTAACACTATTTTTCATTTTTTCATAAGCTTCTTGTAATAAATTTTTTGCTGCTTGAAAACAGGTATTTTTTTCTTCTAAAATTTCTAATTTTTCTTTTATATCTGCTTGTTCTTCTTTATATAAAATTATTTTTTCTGTTTCTTCTGAATTTTTATTTTCTTCATATTTTATTTCATTTAATTGCAATTCATAATTTAATATTTTTTGATTTGATTTTTCTAATTTTTGTTCTATTTCTTTTTTCTCTTTTTCTAAATTTATATTATTAGGAATATTATATATTTTATTTTTATTTTTCAGATTTAAAATAAATAAAAAAATATTAATTATTATTAATGGTAAAATAATATAATTTATTACCTTATTTTTTATAAAAATAAAATTTAAAATATTGATGATTACTAAAAAGATAAAAATTAAAATAAGTATTATTTTTTTATTTTTATATTTATTTTCTTTTTTTAATTTATTTTTTATATTATTTTTTTCTTCTTCAATTTGTTTATTATATAATAATTGATTTTTATTTTTAATTAAATCATAATTTTGTTTTTCTTCTTCTAAATTTTTTAAAATTTCCTCTTTTTTCTCTTGCAAATTTTGTTTGCTTTCAAAAAGCATTTTTTCGCCCTTTAAGACAAACTCTAAATCTTTGTTTCTATTTTGTAATATATTAATAGGTCTATCTTGGGTTCTACTAGTTCCAACTTCTTCTAACTGTCTTTTGTTTATATTATCTATAGCCTTTGAAAATGACACTCCGTCATCTCCTGTTCCCCCAAGGTTTGCCACTTTTTGAAGCAAATTGTTTTTAGTTGCATTATCTAGTGTAACCTCTTGCTGAGGGGTCACTATTGTAGAAAGATACACTTTTTCATCCACACCAGTTTGTTCATAAAAGAATTGGTTGCCATCCTTTTTGTCAATTTTAAAATTGCCTGAAATTTCATCTAAATTTTCATTAAATATTTGTGGACTTTTTTTATGAAAATTACGAAAAATTTCATAATTTGTGTTATCATCTAGACTATATTTTATTTTTCCGGAAAATTCTTCACCATTCCATGGAAGATATTTTTCATAATCTGATATATCTTTTCCATTTTTATTTTTTGAAATCCCATAAAAAATATTTTTTATAAAATTTAATAAAGTAGATTTCCCACTTTCATTCCTTCCATAAATAATATTTAAGTTATTTTCCAAATTTATTTCTTTATTTTTTAAAGTACCATAAGAATTAATTTTTATATTTTTTATTTTCAATTAATTTCTCCTTTTATTATTTAATTTTTTTAAAATTTTTATTGTTTCTTTTAAATAAATAAAAAATATTATTTTAATTAATTTATTTATTATATATTAAACATTTTTTATTTATTATTTGTCTATTGCAGAAAGCCCTATTTCTAAAATTTTATCTAATTGTTCTTTTGTATAGTTTTCACTATTCATTTCATTTAAAATTTCTTTTATAAAAATTCCTTTTAAAGTATAGCTATTGGCCATTTCCTCTAAATTATAATTAAGTATAGTTTTATTTTTAATTTTTATAATATTTTCTTTATTTATTATTTTATATAAATTTAATATTTCAATTTCGAATTTTCTTTTTCCTATTAAAATTAATTTATATAAATAATTCTCTTTTAAATTTAAATTATTTATTTTTTCTACTAATTCATCTATATCATTTATATCTGTAGCATCTAATTCAATTTCAGCAAATGCTTTATTATCTACAGGTATAAAAGCTATTTGTAATTCTTTATTTTCTATACTTCCTACTATAAAGCCATGTTCTCCTATTTCATCAAATCCCATTGAAATTGTAGAACCGTGGGTAAACTATATTTTGATTTGGTTCTTGACAATAATCTGGTTTATGAATATGACCCAATGCAACATAATCAAATCCTATTTGCTTTAATTTATTTTTAGAAATTGGATTATATTGTAGTTGTAATTTATCACTTGCATTTAATGCTCCATGTGTAATTAAAATATTAATTTTATTTTTATTCTTTATTTGTATATTTTCTACATTTAAATTTTCGCAATAAAAATTGTCAAAACCAACACCATATATATCTGCCTCTTCTGTTTCTACTATTTCTATTTTTGAAGTAAATATTTTTACATTTTCATTCCAATAAAAATCTGAATACATAGAATTTTTTATATATGGATCATGATTTCCTGGTGTAATAAATATTTTTGTTTCTGGTATTTCTTTAAATAAATTATTAATATATTCAATTGTGCTTTTTCTAATAGAATTATGCTCATAAAAATCACCAGAAATAAAAAAATATTTAATTTCGTTTTGTTTTATATATTCAATTATTTTTTTAAAAATTTCTCTTTGATCTAACCTTCTAATTTTTCCAAAATTACCTTTTGCATTTAATGTTGTAAAAGGTGTATCAAAATGCATATCTGCTATATGAATAAATTTCATTTTTTACTCCTATTTTTTGTTTTTATTACTTCAAATATTTTACATTATATTAATTAATTAGTCAACTATTTTTGAAAAGCAGTTTTGTCATATTGGTAACGTTTTTACTATTTTCAAATTTTAAAATTTAAAAGAGAAAATTCCTAATAATTTTATATTTTTGAATTGTTTTTATGTATACTTATGCTTTTTATTATTTTTATTAAATGCTTCCTCCTATTTTTCATCTCTCCGCATAAGTTTCAGCCATTTTTATTAAAATTTTTAATCAATATTTTAAGAAAAAATTTATTATACAGACTTATAATTTTATATCGTTATTCCTTAATTCTTACCAATTATAAAAAGTGAATATTTATAATGTTGTCTTATTGTAAATTTTTATGCATTTATTTAAAAAATTTTATTTTTCAATTTTATTTTTTAATAATTTATATGAAAATTATTTAAATATTAGTTTAAATTTTATATATACAAAAATAGAAATGATAATTTTATTTAATTATCATTTCTATTTAATACTTTTAATTATAATTAAAAATAATTATTATTTATTTTATTGTTCATTAATTATTTATAATATTTAATTAATTATTTTTTATATTTTATTTAAAATTAATTTATTATTTTTTATTTATTCATTATCTATTGGTCCAAATAATTCATCAAATTTTGCTTCTAATTCTTTTTGTACATCTATAGAAAATACTTCAGGAGATTGTTCTTCTTCGTCTTGTGGTAACATTGGTGCCTCTTGTAATTTATTATTTTTGTTTTCTATTTTATTATTTTCATCTAAATTATTTTCAATTTTAATATCTTTTTCACTTTTATTTGAAGTTTCTTCTATATTAATTACTTTTTCATTTTCTGTTTTATTTTGTTTTTCAGTATTTTTTTTATCTTCTTCTTTATCATCTTCAAATAGATCATCTAAAGATTCAACTTTTAAATCTTTTTGTGGATTATTTTCGCTATCTTCTACATAAGGATTATATGGATTATATTTTCTCCATTTGCCTCTATCTCCAACGTTAAAGTCTAAATGATTTAATGTATTTGCTGAAAGTTTTCTTGCCATAGGATTTTCAAAATAATAAAATTTCTTTGCTTTAATTGGTTTAATGCCCTTTTCATAAATTATACATTCATCATTATCTAGTCTTCTTAACTCATCCGGTGTCATAAGTGCTCTTGCCATTACTTGATCTGAATCATTATAGCCTTGCCTATGATATTGTTTATCTCTGTTAATAGATCTACTGTCCCTTACTATTGTTTTTTCTCCTAATGCTTTTGAGAAGTATTCTACTGTTTTATACGAGTTACTTCCTAAAAATACGTGTGTATCACAGTTACCCATAATTGTTTCATAAGATTTTTCATATACTGCTTCTAGCTGATCTAAGTTTTGTAGAATAACGCTAAATGAAATTCCTCTACTTCTACTTGTTGATATTTTTTTATCAAAGTCTGGTATTTTACCAATATTGGCAAACTCATCACATATAAAGAATGTTGGCATTTTTAGTCTTCCACCATTTTCGTCTGCAAAATTATATAATTGTTGTATCATTTGTGAGAAGAATATTGTTAATAAGAAATCGTAAGCTGTATGTGTATCTGATGAAATAACATATACTGCTGTTTTTTTACTTCCTATATCTTCAAAATTAATAGTATCTGTTGAAGTTACTTCTGCAATTTCTTTTGAATCAAATTTACCAAGTTTAGATTGAAGTGAGCTTAATATTGATCCATAAGTTTTTTCTGGTGCTATTTCAATAGATTTATAATACATTCTTGCTGGATGATCATATGGTAATTGATTTATTAATTCTGTAAGTAAGTTGCTACCGCCATTATTATTTGCTGCTCTTACTAACTCTGAACAACTTGCTAAGTTTTGTTCTTCTTCAGGTCTTGTGGCAATTAAATAATATATTAATGCTTTAAGTAGCATTTCTGCCATATCATCCCAATATGGGTCTGAATTGCTACCGGCTTCTGATTTTTGTCCTTTTACAATAGTGTTTGCAATAACATCTACATCTATTTCACTTGATATATGCATTAGTGGATTGTAACCATCACTATTTGCTGGATTTACTAAATTTAATACTTTTATATCATAGCCATTTTGCTTTAAGAAACCTGCTGTAGTGTCATAAAGTTCCCCTTTAGGATCTGTAAATACATATGAGCCAAGCATTTGATATGCATTTGGTATTGAATATGATGTAGATTTACCAGATCCAGATCCACCTACTACTAATACATTTGTATTTCCTCTTTTATCTAATGGTAAGTAATGATCTTGTGCTAGTAAAATTCCTTTATGCTTACTTAATACTTTGTATTGTTCTCCACCTTCGCTCCAATCACTAGATCCATGTTCAATATCTGTATATTCGCTTTTTGGTCTTGATTTAAATAAACCAATTACTGAACAAATTGCATAGAATATAGTAAAATATGCTAATGTTTTAAAGAATACCCCTGTATAACCTTCTGAAAAAACTTTTCCTATGCTAGAAAAACTTGTAATATTTGGTACTAGTTCTTCAAAAAATTTTGTCATATCAAAAATTCCATTGGTGTTTGTTGCTATACCAATGGAATATGCAATTGGTGAAACAAGTATTATGGTAAGAATAACCCATAATACTGCTATCACTATTAATGCTACTTTATTATCTTTTAATGTTTTTTTTACTTTATAATTCATGGATTTCTATCACCTTTTCTTTAGTTTTATTCTCCAATTTCGGCTCCTGCTTTTGAAGATACTTTAACTTTTGATTTAAGTTTCTTCTCTCTTTCATCTCTTTGTTTTTTATAAGAAATTAAATCTTTAACTGCTCTTGGATTTAATATAGCTATAACAGTTCCATCTTCCTTTTGCATTTGTCCATTTTCATTAACAATAGCATCTCCTGTAGGAATTTCCATATTTCCTTGTTCTTCAATATAACTTGAAATAACTTTATAGACTTGACCTTGTTGTGGAACATCTATAGTTTTTCTTTCATCATCAATTAAAATTACACTTCCAGCAATGCTTGGTGTATTTTTTTCATTTTCTTTGTTTGAATGTACAGTTGTACGACTCATATTTATTTCCTCCTAAACATCTTGTTTTTTATCTCTAATTTCAAATGCAAAATATGATTTATATGGTTTTAACTTACATTTGCCTCTTACTTCATTTGTTTCTTCATCAAAATATAAAATTGGTTTGATTTCTTCTGTTGTTTCCGGATCTATTATTGAAATTGGTCTTTTTAAATCCGGTGTGTATTTAAATTCTTTATATTCCATTTCTTTTTCTGAATATAAAGTATCAAACTTAATTGGTATTGGGCGTTTTGCAATTTTTACTTTATCTTCTGCAAGTAAGCCCATGTTAACTACTACTCTATCTTTTCCAAAAGATAAAATAACAAGTTCTTCTTCTTGGCTTGGTTCATCAACAAAAAAGGTTTTCTTTTTTAAATCCCCATTTAATTCTTCTGCATAAACTAAGCGTTGAACAGTATATTTTGGATACTCATCTAAGAGTTTTTTATCTGTTTTATTAACTCTATAAATTACTGTGTTTACTCCTTGAGGATCTGTAATACTGAAATGTTTACCTTTTATTTTGTCCATTTCTTACACTCCTTTTCTATGAATTATAGTGCAAATACATAGTTTATCTTTTGTTTATTTCATAACTATAATTAATTATAATACATTTTATTTGATGTGTCAATACTTTGAAAGCTTTTTTCTTATGTTAACCCTGTTTTCTTGGGTTATATTTTGATACTTCTTGTAATTTAGTAAATAGCTCTTTTTCTTCAGGTGTCATAACTTTTGGGACCATAACTTGTACCTGTGCTATTAAATCTCCTCTTCCGCCTTTTCCATTATAGTAGCCTTTTCCATTAATTCTTAAAGTTTCTCCACTTTGCATTCCTTGTGGTATATATAATGAAACTTCTTCATCTATGGAAAATAAATTTACTTTTGCTCCTAATGCTGCTTCCCATGGTGCTAAATACAAATTAGTATATAAATCTACTCCTTGTAATTTATATTTAGGATCATTTTCTATTATTATTTTTATTAATAAGTCTCCGGGCTTTCCACCATTTTCTCCAGGTTTTCCTTGGCCCATTAATCTAATTTTTTCTCCGTTTCGAATGCCTGCTGGAATTTTAACTTCAAAGTTTTTCATTTTGCCATTTAAAGTTCTAAGCGTTATTTTCTTTTGTGCTCCATAAAAAGCATCTTGAATTGATACTTTTATTTCTGTATCTATGTTTTCGCCTTTTGCTGGTACTTTTTTTGATTTATTTTCTTTTATTTTTTCTTCACTATGATTTTGCTCACCAAAAAACATTTGGAAAAATTCACTGAAAATAGATCCCTTTTCTCTTTTAGATTCTTCATAGTTAGTGCGTTTTTTTCTGCCTATATGTGAGTTCCACATTTTATCATATTTTTTCTTAGAAGAAATATTTGATAATACTTTATATGCTTCATTTATGTCTTTAAATCTTTCTTCTGATGAAGAATTATTTATGTCTGGATGATATTTTTTAGCTTGCTCTCTATATGCTTGTTTGATTTGTTCTTGTGTTACACTAGATCCGTGACAAGCCTAATATTTTATAATAATCTTTGAAAATCATGATAGATTTCCCCCTAGTATGCCCTTAATATTTCTAGTCTTTTGTTTAAATTTGTTAGAATTATATCATATTTAACGCCTTAAATAAACACTTTTATTAAATAAATTAATTTTTTATTAATTGTAGTAAAAGCTTATTTCTTAATAAAATACCATCTGGATGGATTAATACTTTTTTCTTAATATTTTTTTCTATGTCATGGTCTAAAATTCTAATAACCGCTTCATCTATATTTCCCATAGCAAGTTTTCTAATTTCTTCTACTTGCTCATAATTTCTTGTTTCTTCTGTTTTATCTGCAACATAAATAATTTTTGCTAAATCGTCCATTTCTGGATTTCCTGTGGTATGATATTTTATAGCATTTTGCATTTCTTCTGTGAATCCATATTTTTTTGACATACATGCACCTATTTTAGCATGTAGCAATGCTACATTTTGTTTTTCTATTTCATCTATAGCTATTTTGTTTTCTTTTATATACTCCATAGCTTTTTCTAAAGGTATTTCTTTGCCCATATCATGTGCTAAACCTGTTAACATTGCTATATTTTCATCTATATTATATTTTTTAGCTAGTATTTTAGCCATTTTCATTGTTCCAATAGAATGTAAATATCTTTTTTCTGATAAGCTTTTCTTTAGCTCTGCTTGTATGTTTTCTATACTTTCCATAACTTGTCCTTTTAATTTATTTAGGTTTTTAGAGGTTACCTGCCTATAAACCTTTAATTTTAGCGTTTAATTATATGAGATATTTTTACATATAATAAAGCTTATTTTTATTAATAGAATTAGCTTATTAATAAGCTAATTCTATTAATTTATCTAAAAGTTCTGAATATTTTAATCCACTATTTTCCCATAGCTTTGGGTACATACTAATTTGTGTAAAGCCGGGCAGTGTGTTTATTTCATTTATAACTACTTCTTCAGTATCTTTTTTAATAAAGAAGTCTACTCTTGATAAGCCTTTTCCATCTACCGCTTTAAAAGCTTTTATTGCTAATTTTTTAATTTCTTCTTGCTTTTCATAAGAAATCTTTGCAGGAATTATTACTCTTGATTGTGCATTATTATATTTTGCATCAAATGTGTAAAATTCTTCTGCTGGTAGAATTTCTCCTACACATGTAGCTTCTACATCTTCATTTCCAAGTACTGCACATTCTACTTCTCTACCAATTATTTCTTCTTCTATTACAATTTTAGTATCAAATTTTGCAGCATATACAATAGCTTGTTTTAGTTCTTCTTCATTATTTGCCTTTTTTATTCCTACAGAAGAGCCTGAATTAGATGGTTTTACAAATACAGGGAAGCCTAATTTTTCTTTTGCTTTTTTAGAAATTTCATCTAATGTTAATTTTTGTTCATTAAAATTGTTATCTATATAACGATAATCATTGTTTTTAGCTTTTATGTACATATATTTTGCTTGGCTAATTTCTGCTTTATCAAATATTACTTTTGCATAAGCTTTATCCATGCAAACACTAGAGCCTAATACTCTACAGCCAACATATTTTAATTTTAATAATTCAAATAATCCTTGAATTGTACCATCTTCTCCATATAATCCATGTAATACTGGAAATGCAACATCTAAATTTCTTAAATATTGTAATACATTTTCTATAGGCTCTATATTATTTAGTTTTTCTCCTACTTTTAATACTTCAATTTCTTCTACATTTTTTGCATAACGATACCATTTTCCTTCATTATCTATATAAATTGGAAGTACCTCGTATTTTTCTTTGTTTAAATTTTTTATAATTGAAGTTGCAGAAACAATAGATACATCGTGTTCTGTTGACATTCCTCCAAAAATAACACCTAATTTTATTTTATTCATAAAAACCACTCCTTTTTTATTCATTGTTGCAAATTGCATCACAGATTTCATTAAAGTGCAATCCATTTGATGCTTTAAGTAAAACCACGTCTTGAGGTTCAATTTCTTTTTGTAAAATATTAATTGCTTCATTATTAGTTTTGCATAATATTATTTTGCTTTCTGCCATTCCCATATCTTTTGCTTTTTTAGCTATATATTTAGATTCTTCTCCTACACAAATTAATAAATTGATTTTATTTTTTGCAACTACTTCTCCAACTTGTTCATGAAGATTTTTACTATATTCTCCGAGTTCTAACATATCTCCAAGTACTGCTATTTTTTTATTATTAGAAAGTTTTCCTAAATAGTCTATTGCAGCTTTCATAGAATCATAATTTGCATTATAGCAATCATTAATTACTGTTGCTCCGTTTTTAGCCTTTTTTATTTCCATTCTTCTTTTTGTAAGCTCAAAATCAGCAATTCCTTCTATTACTTTTGGCATTTCAATATTAAATACTTTAGCTACTGCTATAGCACATAAACTATTTTGTATAAAATGTTCTCCACCTACTGGAATATGTAAGTTATATTTCTTTCCATCTACTATAGCTTCACATTCACTTCCATTTTCGTGAAGATTAGCATTTTGACCTAAAATATTACTTTGCATATCAAAGCCGTATGTAATTATGTTATAATTTTGCTTTTCTTTTTCATACCAGCTATGTAATAAATCGTTATCGTAATTTATAACTACTGTTCCATTTGGACTTAGTCCTTCTAGAATTTCTAATTTTGCTTTTAAAATGTTTTCTCTTGAGCCGAAGCAAACCAATATGTGCAGTTCCTATATTTGTAATAACTGCTACATCTGGTTTTGCTATATTTGTAAGCACACTTATTTCTCCAAAAGAATTCATACCCATTTCTAATACCATAATTTCTTCATCTTTTAAACTAAGTATTGTAAGTGGCAAGCCTATTTCATTATTATAATTTCCCATAGTTTTTAATACTTTATATTTTTTTGAAATTACACTTGCAACCATATCTTTTGTACTGGTTTTTCCTACGCTACCAGTAATTGCAACTACTGGTATATTGTATAAACTTCTTTTATAAGTTGCAATTTGCTGAAGTGCTTTTACTGTATTTTCTACTAATATAATAGTAGCATTTGGGTATTTTTCAATAATTTCGTTTGATACTTCAACGCCTTGTAACAAGCAGGCTATTGCCCCTTTTTGTAAAGCCTCTTCATATAGAGTACTTCCATTAAAGTTTTCTCCTTGTAATCCTACATAAACTTCTCCTTTGTTTAATTCTCTTGTGTCTTTACAAAATTTTTCGCAAATTAAGTTTTCATTTCCACATATTAGTTTTCCACCTGTTACATCTAATATGTTTTTTACTGTTATTTGTTTATTCATTTTAGTTCTCCTATAACTATTATAATTTATTGCTATTATATTCTAATTATTTATAAACTGCAACAAAAAACACTAAAAAAAGGAAATCTAAAATTATAGATTTCCCCCTGCCTAAAATATTAGTTCTTACTAACTATTTTGGGCTGCTCTGTTTGCAATTTCAATTGCTTTACTTACAATATTACCACAAGTTTTAGATGGTACATTTCCCCATCCTCCATCTTGTTTTACTTGGTCATATACACCAAGTTCTTTTGCTATTTCTTCTCTTAATTGATTAGAAATTAGTTTTCTGTTATTTGACATAATAAATACCTCCTAACAGATTTAAAATTTTATTTGTGAAAATTTATTTTAACAATTAAATTTTTTATTTTAATAAAATAATTTTTATTGTTTTTATATTTTCACACTATTATTTTGTTTTATTTTTTGAAAAATATTTTTAAAATTTTTTCCAAATTAATTTTTTAATGTTTTATTTTTTAGTGTGTAAGTGTTCCATTTGGTGTATTTACTATTACTAAAATATCTTCTTCTTTTCCAGTTTGACAATTAATATATACTAAAAAGTCTGTGTCATTTACTTTCCCTTTAAATTCCCAACACATTACTTCTGTTTTCCACTCTGTTGGAATAATTGCTAAATTTTCACTTTTAATATCTAATTTTGGATTTAAGCTATTTTTAGCTTGCTCTTTTGTAATTTTAACTTCTGGTAAATCTCTTTCTTCATGTGAATTTAAATAGCCAGTTGTTTCAATTCCCATTATTTCTCCATTATCTAGTGCTACTTTTAATTTTACTAAGTCTGGATAAATAACTACTCCATCTTGTTCATAAGCATAATTAATTGTAACTATTCCGCCTTCTTTTAAATAATACGTCTCTTTCATATTTGGAAAATCATGCTCTTCCAGGAATTTCTTTCCAATTTCATCTGCTCTTTCTTGAGTTACACTTTCTGCTTCAATGTTTCTATTGTAATTCATAAATACAACATGTCCACCTTTTTCTGAAATAGAAATTACTAAATTTGCATCTTTTTCTCCATTTACTTTTACATTAAAATCATAAGTTGCCATATCTGTATTTTCTGATTTTCCAGATAAAGAAATTTCTTGTACTTTATTTTCTCCAATAAATTTTTTAGCTATTTCTTTTGCTTTTTCCTCACTAATATTTTCTCCTGTTAAGCCTTTCTTTTCTGTTGATGTCATGTGTTCAGAAAAAGCACCATCATATATTAATCCAGAATATTCGTGAAAATTTTCTTCTAAACTGCTAAAGCTATCTTTTGAAATATTGCTAACTTCTTGCGCAAAAGCCATATTTCCTTTTTTAGTTAGTTCTCCCCAACTAATTCTTCCTTCGTTCATATCTGTAGATAGCTGATTTAAAGTATTTTCTAGTTCTACACTATAGTCATGTAATTCTTGCAAATTATCTAAATCTTCTTGTGTTAATTTTTCATTATATATATTTTTTCTAGATAATGCATAACTATAATCACTTACTTGATTTAAAAATTTAGCTGTTTTTTCTAATTCTACACTATCTATTGGAAGTCTAGATAAATAAACTTGTGCTAAATTTGCCTCTCTCCATACATTTGTTAAAGTTTCTGCTCCATGTTCAGGTGTGCTAGAAATAATAGACTTTGCTAAATATGTTTCTACATTTTGTACATAATCTACTAATTCAAAAAATGCCATATTGTACCCATTTTCTGAGGCTTGCCTGTATTCTGTTTGTTTTTGGTAAATCCATACTCCCATTGCAATTATTATTGCAAATAACACTACAATAATGCTAAGCATGTGTCTATCTTGAAGTCTATTTTTCCAATCTGTTAATTTATTTGTTATTTTTCCCATAATTTTGTTTCCTTTCTTTATATTATGTAAATACGTATTATTTTTATAGATTTACATAATTTTATTTTTGTGAAAATTATTTATAATTTTATATTCAATTAAAAATAATTTTTACTATTAAAATTTACTTGCAAAATCTGTGCTTTCCTATTGTTTTAATTAGTGGTCTTGACCAAATCCATTTATTAGTTGCAGTAGCTGGGTTAAAATAATATATTGCTCCACCTGTTGGATCCCAGCCATTTAGTGCATCTCGTGCTGCTTTTACAACAGATGATGATTCATCAATTGGTACATTAATTTGCCCATCAGATACTGCTGTAAATGCACCTGGCTGATATATAACTCCTGAAATTGTATTTGGAAAGCTAGAGTGTGCAACACGATTTAAAATAACTGCACCTACTGCTACTTGGCCTTCATAAGGCTCACCTCTTGCTTCTCCATTTATTGCTCTTGCTAATAATTGAACATCTGATGTACTTCCACTTTTTGATGCCGCTTCTACCTTTTTTTGATTACTTAAAAAATTTATTAATTGTATTATTAAAAATGCAGTTATTAATAATATAAATATTGTTTTTATAAATTTTTTCATTATTTTTACAAAATACTTTCTTTAAATTTTATTTGTTTTTTCTTTTTACAAATATTAATTTTAAGACAGTTTTTCCTTTCTAAAAATTTTATATAATTTCATTTTGTCCATTTTTGGTTAATTTATGCATTTTTTATAATTAAAATAAAATTATTCACTACTTAATAGTTTTATAGCTAAAGCGTAAATAGTACTATTTTTCGCAGTTTTGAAAGGTCCCGTTCTGAACCTTCTTCTTCGAACCTACTTCTGCAACGGGCATTTGAAAAACAAGAAAACTAGTACTATTTGCGCTTTAATGTAATTAAAATAAAATTATTTATTCTTATTTAAAAATTATAGATTTTTGTTTTAAATATGTTATAATAAATTCACTAAATTGAAATAATGAAATTTTTAATATATGTGTTAAAAAAGAAAGGATTTTTTTATGAAAAAAGTAATTATTTTTTATGCCTCTTATGGAGGAGGGCATTTATCTGCTGCAAAATCTATTTTGCAGTATATTGAAAAAAATTTTCCTCTTGTTAGTGTAGAAATGATAGATTGCATGAAATATGTAAATAAACCAATAGAAAAGATGACAACAGCTGCTTACCGTGAAATGGCAAAAAAGGCTCCTAAATTATGGGGAAAAGTTTATTCTGGCTCTCAAAAAGGTTTACTTTCTAAAATTAGTAAAGATGGTAATAAATTATTAGCAAATAAACTTAATAAATTGCTTCAAGAAAAAAATGCAGATGTTGTAATTTCTACTCATCCTTTTAGTAGTCAAATGGTTAGTTATTTAAAAAGAAAAGAAAAATTAAATTGCACACTTGCTACTATTATGACAGATTTTGCTATGCATAAGCAATGGCTAATTGGACATGAATATACAGATTATTTCTTTGTTTCAAATGAATCTATGAAACAAGATATTATAAATTATGGTGTTAATAAAGACAAAATATATGTGACTGGTATTCCTATGTCTAATAGATTTACTGAAAATTTTGATAAGCAAAAGATTTATGAAGATTTTAAATTAGATTCTGAAAAGAAAGTTATTCTATTTTTTGGTGGTGGAGAGTTTGGTCTTGGAAAAGATAGAACTGTTCAGATTTTAAAAACTTTAATAGAAAAACTTCCAAATTTTCAAATAGTTGCAGTTAGCGGAAAGAACGTAAAAATGAAAGAAGCATTTGAAGAACTAGTTTTATCTTGCCACGCTCAAAATAGAGTTGTTATACTTGGCTTTACAGATAAAGTGCCAGAACTTATGAGTATTTCTTATATGGTTGTAACAAAGCCTGGAGGGCTTACTACAACAGAAAGTTTAGCCTCTGGTCTTCCTATGATTATTATTAACCCAATTCCTGGGCAAGAAGAAGAAAATGCTGAATTTTTAGAAAAAAATGGTGTTGGTGTTTGGATTAGGAAAAATAATGATCCTGATGAGATTATTTCAAAATTGTTTGAAAATAGTGAGAAAATTGAAGAAATGAGAGAAAAAACAAAAACTCTTTGCAAAATTAATTCAACAAAAGATATTTGCGAAATTGTTTTAAATAAATAATGTTAAAAAAAACAACTTAGCTAAATGCAAAGTTGTTTTTTTATTTTTATAATTCTCTTCTTCCTTCTAAGGCTTTGCTTAAAGTTACTTCATCTGTATATTCTAAGTCTCCACCAACAGGAATTCCATGTGCAATTCTTGTTACTTTAACTCCTAATGGCTTTACAAGTTTAGAAATATACATAGCTGTTGCTTCTCCTTCTACACGTGGATTTGTTGCTAAAATAATTTCTTTTATATTTCCTTCCATTATATGTGAAAGTAGTTCTTTTATTTTAATATCATCTGGTCCTATTCCATTCATTGGTGAAATGCTACCATGCAAAACATGGTATATTCCTTTAAATTCATGTGTTCTTTCCATTGCTACTACATCTCTTACATCTTCTACTACACAAATTGTAGTATGATCCCTATTTTGGTTTGAACATATTGGACATGGATCTGTATCTGAAATGTTATAGCAACTAGAGCAATATTTTAAATTCTTTTTTGCATCTAAAATTGCCTGAACAAATTCTTTTGTTTCTTCTTCGGTTGCGTCTAGAATATGAAAAGCAAGCCTAGCTGCAGTTTTATTTCCTATGCTAGGTAACTTTTCAAATGCTTCTATTAATTTTTCTATTGATGGTGAATAATATGACATTATTTGCTCCTTACATTAAACCTGGTATGTTGTATTTTCCAAGTTCTTGTGCTTGTGCACTATCTACTTTTCTTAATGCTTCATTTACGCAAGATAATATTAAATCTTGTAACATTTCTACATCTTCTGGGTCTACTGCTTCTTTTTTTATTTTAATTTCTTTTACTTCTTTATTTCCAGATACTTTAACATAAACAGCTCCTCCACCTGTGCTAGCGTCAAATTCTTTTGCTGCTAATTCTGTTTGTGATTTTTCCATATCTGCTTGCATTTTTTTGGCTTCTTTCATTAATTGATTTATATTCATTCCGCCAAATCCTCCGCCCATTCCTGGGAAACCACCTCTTTTAGACATACTTTTTTTCCTCCTTATTCTTCTATTATATTAACAGGAATATCTAATTCATCTATTACCTGCTTTTCTGGACTTTTTTCTTTTAATTTTTTCTGCAAAATTTCATCTTGACAGTCTAATAATTTAATTGTCATTTGTTTTCCACATTCTATAGATACAAGTCTTGTTATTTCTTGAATGTTTTCTGGTTTTTCCATAATGCTTTTTACAAATGGTGTTAAGCCATTTTGAAAAACAATTCCAACTGTTAAGTCATTAAGCATAGTTGCTACTGTATTTAGTAAATTGCTTACTAACATCATTTTTCTTTGTTCTTTTAAATTTTCTATTATTTTAGGCCAAAAGTCTAGTTTATCTATTTTTAAATCCGTTACTTTTTCTACTTTTGGTTTTGGAACATTATTTGTTTTTGCTTCTTTTGATGTTTCTTTTGGCTTTTCTTCAGATGTTTTTGAAAAATTATCAGATTTTATTTTTTCTTCTAATTTATTTAGCCTATTATATATATCTTCTAAATCTTGTGAGTCTGCCTTTTTTGCTTCTTCTGGATTGCATAATTTAATCATTGCTACTTCAAATAATACTGTTTTTTGTGAAGACCATTTCATTTCATTTTCTAATTCAGAAAGTATATAAATTATTTTTAGTAATCTTTCTTTTGATACATTTTGGGCTAATTTTGCAATTTGGTTTTGTTCTTCTTCGCTATATATTTCTAATTTTTGACTTGTCTTATATACTAAAATATCTTTTGTATATTTTATTAATTCCCATAAAAGATTTTGTAAGTCTTTTCCCTCATTTTCAACTTCTTCTATAGTTTTTAGTACATTTTCTACTTTATTTTCTATAATTGCTTCCATAATTTGTGATATGAAAGTTAATTTTGGAATTCCAACTAAGTCTTTTACAAAATCTTCATCAATTTGTTGATTTCCTTCTTGCAAGCATCTTTCTAATATGCTTAATGCATCTCTCATTGCACCTTCTGATAATATTGCTATAAGTTTTAGCGCTTCTTTTGAAATTTCAATATTACTTTCTTTACATACATATTCTAATCTTTTAATAATATCATCATTTGATATCTTTTTGAAATCAAATCTTTGACATCTTGAAAGAATAGTTGCAGGTAATTTTTGTGGTTCTGTTGTTGCTAAAATAAACTTTACGTGTGCAGGTGGCTCTTCTAATGTTTTTAAAAGTGCATTGAAGGCTCCTGTTGATAGCATGTGCACCTCATCAATTATATATACTCTATATTTTGCAAGTGTTGGCAAAAAATTAACTTCATCACGAATGGCTCTAATGTCATCTACACTATTGTTAGATGCTGCATCCATTTCTACAATATCTGTTAAAGATCCTGAAAGTGCAGCTTTGCATATTTCACATTCATTACATGGCTCTCCATTTTGTGGGTTTAAACAGTTTACAGCTCTTGCTAAAATTTTAGCTGTTGTAGTTTTTCCGGTTCCTCTACCACCAGTTAATAAATATGCATGCCCTACTCTACCAGCCATTATTTGATTTTTTATAGTTTTAGTAATATGTTCTTGACCAACCATATCTTCAAATTTAAGTGGTCTAAATTTTCTATATAAAGCTGTATATGCCATATTCCACCTCTTTATTTTAACTAATAAAATGGTATGAGTTTTTTTCTTAGTCACTCTATGGAAAGTAAATTCCACACAGAAGTTACTACTTATTGCTGCTTCCTTCCGGACCTGACAAGATTCATAGGCTTCCATTGGTTTACTTTCCATACAATGGCTAAGTAAATTCATACCATTTGCATTATATACTTTTTTATTTGGTTTATCAAGTATTTATATATTTTTATTTTACTCTTTTAAATATAATATCACTCATGTCTGTTTTTTCTAAATGGCTACTTCCATCTTTACTAATATCTCCTGTTGGTAAATCTAAAGTAATATTTGCCATGTATTTTGCTTTTGTAGTTTCTATTGTGTAATCAAAAGATACAGTAAATTCTACATCTTCTTTTTGTATATCAAGTTTTTTAAGCCAAGTTCCATCATGTACTATTTTATCATCTTTATTAGATGAATATGTACCAATTCCCATATTATTAAAGCAAATCCATGTAGTTCCACCTTTACTACCTATTTGCAATTCTGTAGAACTACTTTGACTAGCACCTTTATATTCTAATTTTTCATCTACCAAAAATTGTTCATCAAAATTATAGAATCTTCCTGCTTCACTATTTGGCATATATGCTTTAACTTCACCTATTTGTGGAGCTTTCATAATTTTAATATTATCAATAGTTACACTTTTTATAAGTAAATTTTCGTCTTTTGTATTTGAATCTATGTAAAAATAAACATCATTATTTTGATAAATATCAAAGTTCCATTTTGATTTACTTTCTTCTTTTTCTAAGCCTTCTGCTGTACTAATAACAATAATTTTTGAAAGTTTAAAAGGCATATTTTGTTCACCTTCTACTTCATATTTTATCATTGACATTAATACAAGAATTAAAATTAATGCTAATACTGCTATTGAAATCATTAGCTTTATCGTTTGTTTTTTCTTTTCTGTTATCAAAAAATTTCCTCCTTTTTGGCTATTTATGTTTTCAAACTTTTTTATTTTAATTTATATTACGTCTATAAAGTTTTTGTAATAAACAGCTTTGGCGGAGCGAGTGGGATTCGAACCCACGTGGCACACTATAAATGCGCCCAATTGATTTCGAGTCAACCTCGTTATGACCACTTCGATACCGCTCCTAATTTATAATTATTTTTTCTTATTTCTTAGCTCTTTAAAAAATTTTTTAAGTAAAGCTTCACATTCTTTTTGCATTATTCCTGTTTCTATTTCTACTTTATGGTTAAAGGTATAATCTTCTAAAAGATTTAGCTTAGAACCACAACTGCCAGTTTTTTCATCCATTGTTCCTATATATATTTTTTTTATTCTTGATTGTATTAATGCTCCTGCACACATACTGCAAGGTTCTAGTGTAACATACATTTCGCAGTCAGTCAAACGCCATGAGCCTAATTTTTTACTAGCTTTTTGTATTGCTATTATTTCAGCATGATTTATAGGGTTATTTGTTTCTTCTTTTTTATTATATGCTCTAGCTATTATTTTATTATTTTTTACAATTACTGCACCTACTGGTATTTCTTCTTTTTCGTATGCTTTTTGTGCCTCTTTAAGTGCTTGTTTCATAAATTTTTCTGCTGTTTGCATTTTTGCTCCTTTTAAGTTTGTATTTTATACACATAAATAAATTTTATCATATACTTTATGTTCAAACAATAAAAATTTTGAAAATTTTCGATTTTCATATATAATAAAAATTCACAAATTAGAGGAAGAATAACACCCTAATTTATCAAAATTAAATAATCTAGTTTCTAATCTTCTAGTTAAATTAGACTCTTAAAGATTATTCTTTTATTAAACAAATTCCTATAACAACTAATATTATTCCTAGTACTTGCTTAAGAGTAGGTCTTTTTTCTTTATCTTTAAAAAACATTGATATTAAAACTATAACTATAATTGACGTTGGTCTAACATAAGAGCTTAAGGTTACGGAATTTCCTGATAAATAATTACTTAAATATAATGAGCAAAATCCAAATATTTGCTGAATAAATACCCATTTTATTGTATTTATATGTTCTATATGATACTTAAAGTTGTAATCTTTTGCAAATAAAATTGTTAAAAATAAATTTAATATTAGCATAAATACTGCATTAGACCAATAATTTAATATAAAATGAGTAATATAACTCATTGATAATGATGTTAATATTCTTATTAATAAGTCTTTTTGCAAATTTTTTATTCTTAGTTTAGAGTTTGCTATAGTAAATACGCCAATTAGTGTAAATAGTATAGATAAAATAGATATTATTCCTAAATTTTCTATTCCAAGTATAACATCAATTATAAAAGCAATTATAATACTTAAACTTAAATAGGCAGAATCTTCATAAGGATTTAAATATTTTAAACATCCAACTATGGTATGCTGTTTTTTATATCTTAAAAACATTGCAAGTAATAACAGTATAATTGGAACAAATCCAAATTGAAATTTTAATTGATTTGTAAAATATTCTATTCCAACCATAATAATAGAAAAAGGTATCATTGTTAAGCACATGTAGTAAAAATAGTCATTTCTGCTTATTCCTTTATTTACTAAATATTTATCAAGATATTGACCAATCGCACCTAATATTCCTGCTAGTATTATTATATATACATATATCAACTTTGTTTGCCTCCATTTTTTATAAAGTAATTATATTTAATTATATTATAAAATGCAAAAACTCGAAACATAAAATTTCGAATTTTTTATTTTTTGGTGTGCCTAACCGGAATCGAACCGATGACCTACCGCTTAGGAGGCGGTCGCTCTATCCTACTGAGCTATAGACACATATTAACATTACCTTTATATTTTATAATATATTATTATAAATTTCAAGATAAAAAAGCTATTGACTTGGTGTGCTATAATTTTTCATAGTATATTATTAAGGAGTTAAACTAATGCAACGAATTTTAAGTTATATGAGAAAAACTATTGAAACTTATGAATTAATTGAAGATGGAGATAAAATTGCAGTCTGTCTTTCAGGAGGAAAAGATTCTTTTACATTGCTTATGGGACTAAAAGCTCTTCAAAGATTTTACCCAAAGCATTTTGATTTGATTGCAATTACTGTAAATCCTGGGTTTGAATTTTTTAATTCAGATTTCTTAAGGAAAAAATGTGAAGAAATTGGCGTTCCTTTAGTAGAAGAAGTTTCTCATATTAAAGAAATTGTTTTTGATATTAGAAAAGAGCAAAATCCATGTTCTTTGTGTGCTAATTTACGTAGGGGAATTATTAATTCCGTTGCTATAAGAGAAGGCTGTAATAAAATTGCTCTTGGGCATAATCAAGATGATGCTTTAGAAACTTTTTTACTTAATTTTTTATATGCTGGAAATTTAAATACTTTTGCTCCTATGAGTTATATGGACCGTTCTAAAGTTACTTTAATTCGACCTCTTATAGATACTCCTGAAAAGGAAATTAAAAAATTTATTAAAAGAAATAATATTGAAGTTATGAAAAAGGTTTGCCCAATGGATGGCTATTCTAAAAGGGAAGATATGAAAAATATGATCTTTGAGTTGGAGAAAAAAATTCCAACTGTTAAGGCTAATATGGTTGGAGCTATTAAAAGGGCTAATATAAATGGGTGGAAATAAGTTTGCTACAATTAATAGTCTTAAAATCATCCGCCACGTCGCTTGCGTTTTGTATATATTTTTTCTTAGGCTAAAGCTCGAAAAAATATATACAAAGAAGCAAGTGGCTACTCTAAAATTTATAATTAACTGCGAATATTTTTTTAATTTCTAGTCTTTTTTATTATTTTGCAAGTTCTCTTACGCTTTCTTCTAATTCTTTTAGTTTTTGTTCTGCATCTTCTAAGCTAGAGCCTTTTACACCCATATAGAATTTAATTTTTGGCTCTGTTCCAGATGGACGTACGCAGCACCAATTATCATCTTCTAAATCATAATATAATACATTTGACTTAGGTAAGTTTGTAGATGTAGTTTCTTTAGTTTGAGCATTATAAATTGTTTGTGCTTGATAATCTCCAAAAGATAAAACTTTTTTACCTGCTATTTCTTGTGGAGTATTGTTTCTCATATTTTCCATCATTTTTTTAATTTGTTCTGCTCCTTCTGAGCCTTTTAATGTAATAGAAAATTGGTCTTCTTTATAATAGCCATATTTTTCATATACTGCAAGCATTGCATCCCATAAGGTCATTCCTTTTTGTTTATAGTAGCATACTGCTTCGCATAGAGTCATTACTGCTACAATTCCATCTTTATCTCTTGCATGTGTTCCTATAATACAACCATAGCTTTCTTCATAAGAATATAAGCAAATATATTCATTATTATTTTCTTCAAAGCCACGAATAATTTTTGCTATGTTTTTAAATCCTGTTAATGTAGAGAATAATTTTACATTATATGCTTTTGCAATAGCATCTGTTAAATTAGATGATACTATTGTTTTTATAACTGCTCCATTTGCAGGTAATGTGCCATTTGCCTTTTTTTGTGATAAAACATATTCAGCTATTAAATTACCTGTCATGTTTCCTGTAAATCTAATGTATTCTCCGGTTTCTTTATTTTTTGCATAAACACCTAGTCTATCTGCATCTGGGTCATTTGCTAAAACTATGTCTGCATCTTTTTGCTTTGCTAAGTCTAATGCTAGTTTAAATGCTTTTGGATCTTCTGGGTTTGGATAGTCTACTGTTGGAAAGTTTCCGTCTGGTTTTTCTTGCTCTGGTACAACATAAACATTTTCAAAACCAAGTTCTTTTAATATTGTTTGTACAGGAATATTGCCTGTTCCATGAAGTGGTGTATATACAATTTTTATATCTTTTTGCATTTCATTTATTGCTTTTTGATTAACTACTAATTTTTTAAGTTCTTCTATATATCTTTTGTCTATTTCTTCTCCTATTGTATTGTATAAACCTTTTTGAATTGCTTCTTCTTTTGATATTTTTTTAATTGTAGAAAAATCTGTAACATTATTTACTTCGTTTATTATTTCTTTATCTATTGGCTCTACTATTTGTGCTCCATCATCCCAATAAACTTTATAACCATTGTATTCTGGTGGGTTATGACTTGCAGTTATAACAATTCCTGCTGTGCATCCTAACTCTCTTACTGCAAAAGAAAGCTCTGGTGTTGGTCTTAATGAGTCAAAGCGATATGTTTTTATTCCATTTGCATTTAAAGTTAATGCCGCTTCATCACTAAATTCTTTTGACATTCTTCTTGAATCATAAGCAATTGCAACACCTTTTTCTTGAACACCTTTTTTTACAATATAATTTGCTAAGCCTTGTGTTGCCTTTGTAACTGTATAAATGTTCATACGATTTGTTCCAATTCCTATAACTCCTCTTAAACCTGCTGTTCCAAACTCTAAATCTTTGTAAAATCTATCTTCTATTTCTTTTTCATCTTGAGAAATATTTTTTAGCTCTTGTTTATCTTCTTCAGAAATAGATGGGTCTTTAAGCCAATTTTCATATCTTTGTTTATATTCTTCCATTCTTTTTTCCTTTTAATATTTATTTAGGTTTTTATTTGGCTACCTATAAACCATTTAAATTTTATGATAAATGATGATAATTATTATATAAATTTCTTGCTGTTTCTGGGCTATCTACACCTTCTGCATTTTTAACTGGTGCAAATTCTTCCTCTCTTTTTACCCTATATACTAACATATCTGGTACATAAGAAAATATATCAAATAAAAATGCTTCAAATTTATACGCATTTGGTGCTTCTGGTTCTATAATGTTTCCATTTGCATCTTTATAGCTTGCTTTCTTAAATGCAATATGATATGGTAGTTTTTCTGTACTAATTTTTTCTAATAAGCTAATATGAAATTGATGATTTACAATATTTGCATCTCCTAATAAGAAGTCTCCTTTTTCGTCTTTTGCTTTTGCTAATTCTTCAGAAATTTCAGAATACTCTATAACTCCTGGTTTACCATCCCTTTTGCAAAAAACTCCTACTTTTTCTTCTGCATAAGCTTTTACAACACTTTTACTTGCTGTCATTTTTCCTAAATCTGCTTGCATACCAATAAATACTGGATCTACAAATTTTGCTAAGATGTTATCTACACCGCTAATAAAAATGTATTCTATTCCTTTTTCTTTCATATCATATATAATTCCATTTTTTCTCATAGCTTCAAAAACTCCGCCATGTCCATCTGCTGCTTGTTTTATGGTATTGTCTTCATTCATTAAAACTTTTCCATTTGTATCTATCATTGGCAAAGTTCCTTGTTTGAAGAATTTAATAGCTGATTTTTGGTAATTAAAATAGTTATTTTCTTCAAAGAATTTAACTGTGTCTTCGTTGTTCTCGTTGCTTGTCATTATATACCATGGTATAACTACACCATATTTTTCTTTTGCCTCTTTTACATTATCACATAAAAGCTCAAAAATAGATTTGTGTGAAGAAAGGCCAATATCATAAGTTCCTTTTGGGCCTGAATGTCCAAGTCTAGTACCTTGTCCACCTGCCATTGTTACAACTGCTAACTTTCCTTGTTTTACAATTTCTTCTCCTATTTTTGTATATTTTTCTATTTCTTCATTTGATAATTCTGATTTAGTAACATGTGGTATTGGCTCAATTTTATTTTCTGTAAAATCTGGTTTTGTTTTTGTAGATTCATATAAGTATTCTAATTGTTTAAAATCTATTGTTAAAATTTCATCTAATAACTCGCTTTTTTTATTTTCTGAAAGTTCGTCATAAAAATTAAGTAAATGTTCTTGCCCATATTTTGCAAGTTTTTCTTTTACCATTAATAATTTTTCTTCCATAAGTTTTTCCTTTCCATTTATATTTTAATTTATTAAATCATATTTTTATTTTTTTGTAAATAATTAAAATATATACCATAAAATTAAAAATAGGTGAAGAAATTAATTCTTCACCTGTCCCTATTACCCAAACACCTCTTCTATTTCTTTTTCACCTGATGTATTAAATACTTTGTCATGTTTATTTAATATTTCTACAATATTACTATTAAAGTCTGTTACTTCAAAAAAGTTAATTATTTTTATATTTAAAATAGAAGATTTTTCTAGCCATTTTTCTATATTACAATTATTTTTTTCTATATAATCTTTTGAGCCATTTACTAAAATGATATTTTCTGTTTTTGTATTAATTTCTTTATTTAATTTATTTTCTATATTTTCATATTTTATACTATTTATATTTTTCCAATTTATAGATAATATTTTTTCTTTATTTTTTAAATTTAATTTTTCTACTAATATTTTTATGTTTTCTTTTAAATCATTTTCTAATACAGGTATAATTTTTACATTTTTCTCAATTTTTGAATTAATATAAGGTAAAATCATTGTTGCTAAATGCCAGTCACTTACATAAAAACTGCATAGTTTTTCTACTTTTTTATTTTGTACTTTCATTTTTAAAGCCCCCTGTTTTTATTTTTAACTCTTGGAAAATTTTACCATTTTTATTTTAAAAAATCAAGCTATTTTAGCATGAATCGTACGTGTTTATTCGACATTTTAATTATTGTTACTATTTAAGCTAATTTCAAATTATTTAATAAATAAAAAAAGTTTTTCCTATAATGTATAAATTATTAAAAAGTTGTCAATAATTGTATTAAATAAAAATTTTTGAGATACGGAGGAAAAAAATGAAATCTTTGAATAATTTTATTTTAAAAATAAAACCTTTTTTAGTAATTTCAGTATTACTTAGTGTTTATATATTTATTTGTGCTATTTCTTATGTAAGCGCTGTTTCAACAGATATTGCAGATAGTGTTTTTCGTTTACATGTTATTGCAAATAGTGATTCTACAGAGGACCAAAATTTAAAATTAAAAGTTCGTGATGAACTTCTTTTATATATGAATAATATTTCTAAAGATTGTTCTTCTAAAGAAGAAGTAATGAAAATTGCTAAAGAAAATATAAACAAGTTAAAAGAAATTGCTTCAAAAGTAATTTATGATAATGGATTTAATTATAGTGTAGATGTTGAAGTAGGTATTAGCGATTTTCCTACTAAATATTATGGAGATATTGCACTTCCCGCTGGAAGTTATGATGCATTAAGAGTTAAAATAGGAGATGCTAAAGGTCAAAATTGGTGGTGTGTAATGTTTCCTCCATTATGTTTTGTAGATGTAAGTTCTGGTATTGTTCCAGATAGTTCAAAAGAAGAAATGAAAGAAAATTTAAATGATGAGGAATATGATTTAATTAGTAAGACAGATTCAGAAGAAATTACTTTTAAATTTAAATTAGTAGAATTTTTTCAAAATTTGAGATTGGGCCTAAATAAATAAGTTATTAAAATAACATTCTTTTATTATTAGTTAACCTGCTCGAATAGTACTAGTTTTCTTGTTTTTCAAATTGCCCGTTGCTAGATAGTTTATTCAAGTAAGAAATGTCAGAACGGGACCTCTCAAAACTGCGAAAAATAGTACTATTCGAGCTTTAATATAATTATAGCTATTATATACTAACATTCTTCCTTGGTATTTACATTTTAATTACTTGCCAAATAAATTAAAGTATGGTATAAAGAGAGTGGAAAAAGCCATTATTAAAAAATTGGAGGTAATTATTTTGGAGAAATTAGTAATTCATGGCCCAACAAAGTTAAAAGGAGAGGTAACTATTAGTGGTGCTAAAAATGCTGCTGTTGCTATTTTACCTGCTGCTTTATTAATTGACGGGGTTTGTAAAATTGAAAATTTACCAAATATTAGTGATGTAAAAATGTACTGCAAAATATTGCAAGAACTTGGAGCAAAAATTACATGGATTACAGAAAATGAAATTGAAATAGATGCAAGAGATCTTAGTTGTACTCAAGCTCCTATAGAAATGACTAGTAAATTTAGAGCTTCTTATTATTTATTAGGTGTTCTACTTGGTAGGTGTGGAACTGCTGAAGTTGGCTTACCTGGACGGATGTAACTTAGGTGCAAGGCCAATTGATCAGCATATTAAAGCATTTGAAGCATTAGGAGCAAATGTTGAAATTGCTCAAGGAAAAATTACAGCTAAAGCTAAGAAGTTAGTTGGTACTTCAATTTATATGGATATTGTTTCTGTAGGTGCTACAATAAATGCAATTTTAGCTGCTGTTTTAGCAGATGGTACTACAACTATTGATAACGCTGCAAAAGAGCCTCATATTGTTGACGTAGCAAACTTTTTAAATACTATGGGAGCAGATATTCGTGGTGCAGGTACTGATGTTATTAAAATTAATGGTGTTAAAAAATTACACGGAAATGCTACATATTCAGTTGTTCCAGATCAAATAGAGGCAGGTACTTTTATGCTTGCTGCTGTTGCATCTAGGGGAAATATTTTAATAAAAAATTGTATACCAGAGCATTTAGATTGTATTACAGCTAAAATTATAGAAATTGGTGGTACTGTTGAAGATTATGGAGATTCTATTAGAGTTAGTATGAATAAAAGGCCAAATAAGGCAACTGTAAAAACTCTTCCATATCCTGGTTTTCCAACAGATTTACAACCTCAAATGGGAGTTGTACTTTCTACAGCAGATGGTACTAGTACACTTCATGAAAGTATTTGGGAATCTAGATTTCAATATACTTTTGAACTTAATAAAATGGGTGCAAAAATAACAGCTCAAGGTAAGTCTGCTGTTTTTGAAGGTGTAAAAGAGCTTACAGGTTCTCCTGTATATGCAACAGATCTAAGAGCAGGTGCAGCTTTATTAATTGCTGGAACTATAGCAAATGGTGAAACTCAGCTTTATAATATTGAGCATATTGATAGAGGCTATGAAAATATTGAAGAGAAATTTAGAAATTTAGGTGCAAATATTCAAAGAGTAACAGAACCAGATGAAAAGTAACAAAGGATGATTTAATTTATGTTTAATTTTTGTAGTTTATATAGTGGTAGCAGTGGGAATAGTTTATTTATTGAAACTCCTAATACTAAAATTTTAATAGATGCAGGTGAAAGTGCTAAAAAAATTGAAACTGCTTTAAATAGTATTAATGTAGATGTTAAAGATATTGATGCTATTTTAGTTACGCATGAGCATGTAGACCATATTAAAGGAATTCCTACTTTATATAAAAAGTTTAAAGTTCCTATATATGCAAACCGTGAAACATGGGATGCTATGCCAGAGGTAGCTTCAAGAGTAGAAAATGAAAATCAAAATTTGTTTTTAATAAATGAAAATTTCGATATTGGAGATTTAAAAATTTTACCTTTTTCTATTCCTCATGATGCTGCTAACCCATGTGGTTTTAATATTTATTATGAGAACCAAAAAATTAGTGTTGCAACAGACTTAGGTCATATTGATTCAAAAATTATAAAAAGTCTAGAAAGCAGTTCTTTTATTTTATTAGAGGCAAATTATGACCCTAATATATTAAAATGTTCTAGATACCCATATTTATTAAAGCAAAGAATTGCAGGTCCTAATGGACATTTATCTAATGAAGCTGCTGGAAAAGCAATTTCTTATTTAATGAATAGTGGCCTTAAAAATGTAATGCTTGGACATTTAAGTAAGGAAAATAATTTTCCAGAGCTTGCATATAAAACAGTTGTGGATGAACTTTTTCTAAATAATTTTGATGAAAATAACATTAAAATCGGTGTTGCAAGTAGGTCTAATCCAAGTAATATTATAAATTTAGAGGTATTAAATAGTGTTACATATTGATATAATTTGTGTTGGAAAATTAAAAGAAAATTATTTAAAAGATGCAATATTAGAATATTCGAAAAGACTTTCTAAATATTGCATTTTAAATATTACTGAATTGCAGGATGAAAAAGTTCCCTCTATTTTAGATGAGGCAGAAAAGCAAAAAATTATTAATAAAGAAAGTTCTAATATAGCTTCACATATTAAAGAAAAATCTTACGTAATTGCTTTAGATTTAAATGGTAAACAATATTTTTCTGAAGAATTTGCACAAAAAATGCAAGATCTTACTTTATTAAATTCTCATATTACTTTTTTAATTGGTGGAACTCTTGGAATGTCTAAAGAATTATTACAAAGTTGTAATGAATTAATTTCTTTTTCTAAAATGACTTTTCCTCATCAGTTAATTCGTATATTTTTATTAGAGCAATTATTTCGTAGTTTTAAAATTCAAAATAACGAAACTTATCATCATTAATATATAAGTTATTGTAGAAGAGATTTTTTAAAAGAAAAACTAAAATAAAAAAGATAAATTGGGGGCAATTTTTTTATTAAATAGGATTTTTCCATGCTTTTAGGGGATATATGGATTTAAATATTAATCTCTTCTACAAAAATAAAATCATAAAATAATTATTACATAGAAATTTCTTTTAAAATTTTTTTTGCCAAAATTTTAGAAATAAAATATCTAAGAATAAAATATAAAGAAATAAAACTAAATATTTGAAATAACATATAGTTTTTCCTTTCAAGTTTAATCAAATTGTATTTTTATATTACTACCATTTTTTTAATTTGTCAACAAAAACTTCACGACATAATTTGACAAATTATGACAGATGTTATCATTCCTGCTAAATCAGCAAGGAGTGCAGCAGCCAAAACAAAGCGAATCTTTTTTACTTTTACGCATGCAGTATAAATTGCAATTGTATAAAAAGTTGTTTCTGTAGAGCCCATAATAGTAGAAGCTATTTTTCCAATTAAAGTATCTACTCCATTTTGTTTCATAATATCAATTGCTATACCCATAGAACCGCTTCCTGAAATAGGTCTTAACATTGCTAAAGGAAGTATCTGACTTGGCACTTTTAATAAATTAGTTATTGGTGAAATTGTTTTAACAATAAAATCTAAAATTCCAGAATTTCTAAGAAGTCCAACTGCTAAAAATATTCCAAGTAATGTTGGAAAAAGTCCTATTACTATTTCTATTCCTTCTTTAGCTCCATCTATAAAAATATCAAATACTTTTTTCTTTTCCTTTAAGCCATATGCGATAATCATAATAATAATTAGTGGAATTGCTGATGCAGATAAAAAATTTACAACACTCATTTTTAAAACCTTTTCATTAAAATTTTAGTAGCTGTAACACCAACTATTAAGGCAACAGCTGTTGCTACCCAAACTTGCAAAATAATACCACTTGGTGAATTAGAATTTAAAGAACTTCGTATTGCAATAACATTAGTGGGTATTAGTTGAATTGATGCCGTATTTATTACAATAAGCATTGCCATAGAATTAGTTAGTGTGTCTTTTTTTGGATTTTCTTTTTGCATTGTTTTCATTGCTTTAATTCCAAGTGGTGTTGCTGCATTTCCAAGTCCTAAAAAATTTGCAACTATATTCATAGAAATTTCTTCATACGCTTCTTCGTTTTTTTTCATTTCTGGAAATAAAAAATTAATAAATGGTTTTAATAATCTAGCTAATTTTTGCATAAGTGTAGTTTGTTTTGCAATTTCAATAATTCCATTCCATAAGCATAAAGTTCCAAAAAATGTTAAAGTTAATTCTACTGCTGATTCTGCAGATTCAAAAATTCCATTGCTTACATTTTCTATATTTCCACTAAAAAAAGCATAAACTATTGAAATAATAATAAAAATTGGCCAGATGATATTTAACAAATATTTCACCACTTTTCTGAAATTATTATTTTATATTATTCTTAATCTAAAAATTTATTACTTTATTTATATAAATAATATTCCTATAAATTTTAATTATGTTTCGACATTTTTTTTAATTTTACATTCACTTTTGAATTTAAATTATCATTATTTATTGCATTTTAGCCATTCTTATGATATTATAATGTTATAATGAATTTGTCGAAATTTGTTGTTTTTAAGGAGGACGTTTTATGAAATCTACAGGAATTGTTAGAAGAGTTGATGAACTAGGTAGAGTAGTTATACCTATTGAATTAAGAAATAAATTTGGAATTGAAGAAAAAGATCCAATTGAAATATATGTTGATGGTTCTTCAATTATTTTAAAGAAATATGAACCAAATTGCATTTTTTGCGGAAATGCAAAAAGATTATCTGAATATAAAGGAAAGTTAGTTTGTGATAAATGTTTAGCAAAACTTTCTAATATAACTCCAGAAGAATAAAATTTAAAAATTAGTTTAAAAAATAAAAATAGTTTTTGAAATAAAATTTAACAAAAACTATTTTTATTTTTAATCTTTTATTTTTTATATAAAAACATTTGATAAATCTCATTCTTAGATACTTTTTTGTCTTTTGCTATTTGTTTTATTATGTCCTTTTTTTCTAAACCTTGTTTTTCATAAAATTCATACTGCTGATCTAATGTCATTTCTTTATTATTTTCTTCGTTTTCTATTTGATTTAAGTCTAATATTATTACAAATTCTCCTTTAGGTTCTTTACATAATTCAGCTAATTTTGAAATTGTACCATATAATTTTTCTTCATGAATTTTAGTTAGTTCTCTTACTAAACACGCATTAACATCACCTATTTTTTCTAAAATATCTTGCAAAGTATTTTGTAATTTATGTGGTGCCTCATATAGTATAACTGTTTTTTTCTCTTTTTTTATTTTTTCTAATACTTGCTTTCTATTTTTTTTATTTAATGGTAAAAAACCAAAAAATGAAAATTCTTTTGTAGAAATTCCAGAAACAATTAAGCTATTAATAAGAGCACAAGCGCCAGGTATAGGTATTATTTCTATTTGATTTTCAATAGCTTTTTTAACTATTTCTTCTCCTGGATCTGATATTCCAGGAGTTCCAGCATCTGTTACAATTGCAATATTTTTTCCTTCTAAAACCATATTAATTAAATCTTCTGTTTTTGTTTCTTCATTATGCCTATGATAGCTAATTAATGGTTTAGAAATTTCAAAATGATTTAATAATTGTAAAGTGTGTCTAGTATCTTCTGCTGCAATTATGTCTACTTCTTTTAATGTTTTAATTGCTCTAAAAGTAATATCTTCTAAATTTCCTATTGGCGTTGCTACTAAGTAAATGTTTCCTTTCATACTTACTAATCTCTCCTCTAATATCTTTTTAATTTTAAATTTTATTATAAATTTTTAATAGCTCATCTGTATATTTTCCATATTCATTATATATGTATAATGGTTTACATAACTTTAGATGAGGCTTAGCATTTTTAACTGCTTTTATTAAAATTAAATTTGGTTCTTTTTGAAAATTTGGCTGTACAAATTTTAGCATTTTGGGTTCTAATTTATGTTTACATAAGTTTGTAATTATATCTGCTAATCTTTCTGGTCTATGTACTAAATAAAGGCTTCCTTTGTCTTTTAGCAAATACTGTGAAATAGATATAAAATCTTCTAAAGTAGCTGTTAGTTCATGTTTGGAAATTAATTTTTTTTCATCTATATTAATTCCTCCTGTTCCACTTTTTTTATATGGTGGATTTGTTACTACACTATCAAATGTACATGGTTTATATACTTCTTTTAAGTTTTTTATGTCTTCACAAATAATTTGTATTCTATCTTGTAAATTATTTAGCATAATGCTTCTATTTGCCATTTCTGCAACTTCTTTTTGAATTTCTATTCCTGTAATTTTAGTATTTTTAGTTTTACTAGATAATAAAATTGGCAAAATTCCTGTACCAGTTCCTAAATCTATTACATTACTTCCCTGCTTTATTTCTTTTGCGAAGTCAGATAATAATACGCTATCCATTCCAAAGCAAAAACCATTACTGTTTTGAATAATTTTTAAGTTTTCTAGTTCTAAGTCATCTATTCTTTCATTTTCTTTTAATTTTATTTCCATATTTTTGCCATTCCTTGTAATTATTTTTTAGCCTTTTATTAAATGTTTTATATACTTAATATACTATATCATAAAATGTCACTATTTTAAATTATTTTCATAAAATATATTAATTGTGGGTGATTCTTATGGAAAACAGAGGTAAAAAAGAAAAAATTGATTTTAAAAAAAGAAAAGAGAATATGTTTAATTCTCTTTTCGAAGTTGAGCATTTTTTAAGAAATATTAAAGATATTTCAAAAGGTTTAAAACTTTATAATATTATAAAAAGATAATGATTTTATAATTAAAAGCTAGAATAGTACTAGTTTTCTTGTTTTTCAAATTGCCCGTTGCAGAAGTTAAATTCAAAGAAGTAGGTTCAGAACGGGACCTCTCAAAACTGCGAAAAATAGTACTATTCTAGCTTTAATATAATTATGTATAGTAATAATAATTTTTATAATATATTAGTTTTTATTAGACTTTCATTTCTAGTAAATGGATCTTTAAAGCTAATAATATTATCTTTAAAATTTTGATTTTCTTTTCCATTAATTAATATTTTAACTCCACTTACTTCATTTAATTCTGTTAATGTATTAACTATTGAATAAATAGTAGCATTTTCTTCATCTAGGCCTCCTTGGTGATTTTCTATAAATTCTTTTGAAAAGTCTATGTATACTATATCTCCTTTTAATTCTACTTTTAATATTTTTGTATCTGTTGGTATTGAAGATTTTAAGTTTTCATTTTTAGGATTTTCAATTAATAAATTTACTAAAGTTGCATAAGGGTCTGCATACAAAGTTTTTACATCTACTATTCTTCCTTCTGCTACTAATTCTTTTGTTTCTTTGCTTTGGTAATATAATGTAACTATAGTTTGCCTCATTTGTTCATCACTAATTTCTTCTTGTGGCTGTATTTCACTTATTGGCGTTTCTTCTCTATTTATTATATAAAGATATACACCTATTCCTATAATTGCTAAAACTAAAACACTTACTAAAATAATCCAAACCTTCTTATTCATTTTTACACTCTCCTTTTTAACTTGTACTATTGGTCTATTGTTATTCAAAATTAAAAAGGTTTAGAACTAATTTTATTTAAAATATTTATTATTAATTAAAATTGCACATTATTTATGTTTACTAATATTAAACTACATATTTTAAGATTGACTTTTAAAGCTATTTGTAGTAAAGTATATGTTACTTATTAAGTAAGTTATAATCTACATAAATTAGCAAAACTTTATTATTTGTATAAGGAGGTTTTATTTCTATGACAAAAATTAAGGATCCAGTAAGCTTTTTTTCACATGCTTTTGGTGCTGTACTTGCGGTTATAGGACTAGTTTTTTTAATTATTTATTCTGCTAAGTTTGGTGAAGGTGCTTGGGACATAGTTTCCTTTACTATTTTTGGCGTAGCTTTAATTTTGTTATATACTTTTAGCAGTTTGTATCATTTATTAAATTTAAAAGAAACTGGAACTAAAGTATTTCGTAAGTTTGATCATATAATGATTTACATTTTTATTGCAGCAAGTTATACTCCTATTTGTTTAGGTCCTTTAAGAGGAGGCTGGGGTTGGAGTATTTTTGGTATAATATGGGGGCTTGCTATATTAGGCGTTTTTCTAACTATTTTTTGGCTAAATGCGCCAAGGTGGCTTACTACTGGGCTTTATTTAGCAATGGGTTGGACTGTAATTGTTGCTACATACCCATTAGTTACTACATTTATTAATTTAAATGCTTTAGGCTCTCTTATATGGCTTCTTGTTGGTGGTATTTTTTATACTATTGGTGGAATTTTATATGGTTTAAAATGGCCAAAATTTAAAAATAAATATTTCGGTTTTCATGAACTTTTCCATATTTTTATTTTACTTCGGAAGTATATGTCATTTTATTTTTATTTTTAAATATTTGCTTTATATTTAATTCTAAAGATTACTTACGGTATTGCTTGCAATAATTAGCATTCTATGTTATAAATATAATATGTTTACTGAAACAGTAAATTAAGAATATAAGGAGGATGTTTTTTATGTCACGTAGGAAAAAAGCAATAGAAAAAGAGAAAAAACAAAACTCCGCAGAGCACAAGAAAAAGCAAGCCAAAAAGAACTACTACAGATCCTATCAAGCCAAGGAAAAGTGGGATGAGAAAAAATCCCGGCGAGATCAAAGCAAACTTGATAAGAGAATCGGAGAAGGAGTGTCAGTTAACTGCCCTTTGAAAGCTTGGGAAACTCCCAGTACTGAAAGGTGTTTTGGCTGCAAATTAAAATGCTCTTACTGGCGCCAGTAGTTACTGGTACAAAAGGGTAAATGGTTTAAAACATTTGCCCTTTTTTATATTTTATTTGTAGAAAAATATATAAAAGTTGACAATAAATCTATTTTATGTTAATATAAATTTAGTAATATTTTTACTGTTTGCAGCTATAGCTCAGAAGGTAGAGCGCATCTTTGAGGGGGATGGTCTTGTGAAGGTTCGAGTCCTTCTAGCTGCACCAAGAGGCTTCTTAAAATAGAAGCCTCTTTTTTTATTTCTTTTATTCCTACAAGTACCACAGTTTTAGCCATCTATTCCCACCTTTTTACATTGACAAATTAAGATTTTTTGTATAGAATTAAAGTGTTATTGCATAAGTAATAATCATAAAATTTAAAATGAAAATTGTACATAAAAAAGGAGATATTATATTTTATGAAACAGTTATTACATGTTGGCCTAGACGTAGGTTCTACAACAGTTAAAATTGTTATTATGGATGAAAATTTAAATACTTTATATACAGATTATCAAAGACATTTTTCTGATACTAAAAATACTGTTTGCAATGTATTAGAAAATTTGGCAAATAAATACGAAGATGCTGAATTTAGTATAGCTTTAACAGGTTCTGGCGCTATGAGTGCTGCTAAATTTTTAGATTTACCTTTTATTCAAGAAGTTGTTTCTTGCAAAAGAGCTGTAGAAAAATATATTCCTCAAACAGATGTAGTTATTGAACTTGGTGGCGAAGATGCTAAAATTATTTACTTTGATAAATCTATTGAACAACGTATGAACGGAACTTGTGCTGGTGGTACAGGTGCTTTTATAGATCAAATGGCTTCTCTTTTACACACAGATCCAACAGGCTTAAATGAACTTGCTAAAAATCACACTATGATTTACCCAATTGCTTCAAGATGTGGAGTTTTTGCTAAAACTGATGTGCAACCTCTTTTAAATGAAGGTGCTGCAAAAGAAGATATTGCCGCTTCTATTTTTCAAGCTGTTGTAAATCAAACTATTAGTGGATTAGCATGTGGAAGACCTATTCGTGGAAAAGTAGCCTTTTTAGGTGGCCCATTAAACTACCTTTCTGAGCTTCGTGCACGTTTTATAGAAACTTTACACTTAGAAGGAGATTCTATTATTATACCAGAAGAAGCACATTTATTAGTTGCAAAGGGTGCTGCTATTGATTCTGTAAACTCTTCACACCCTATAACAGTAGAAAAATTAAGAAGTAAGATTCAAATGTTACGTATTTCTCATGATGATACTTCTCATCCTCTTTCTCCTTTATTTTCTATTGATGCAGAATATGAAGAATTTAAAGAAAGACATAGTAAAGAAACTGTAAAAAAAGGTGATTTAAAAACTTACGAGGGAGATTGTTTTGTTGGAATTGATGCAGGTTCAACAACTACTAAACTCGTTGTAATAGATAAAGAAGGAACTTTACTATATTCTTTATATGGTAGCAATGAAGGTAACCCTCTTGAAAGCGTTATAAAAATGTTAAAGCAGTTATATAGCATTTTACCAGAAAAAGCTATAATTCGTTATAGCGGTGTAACTGGTTATGGAGAAAGACTAATTCAAACTGCATTAAATGTTGATTTAAATGAAATTGAAACAATAGCTCATTATACTGCTGCTAAAGAATTTTTACCTAATGTTACTAGCATTGTAGATATTGGCGGACAAGATATGAAATATATTCGTATGAAAAATGGAGCTATTGATAATATTATGCTTAATGAAGCTTGTTCTTCTGGTTGTGGCTCTTTTATTGAAACTTTTGCTAAAAGCTTAAATTTATCTATTGAAGAATTTGTAAATTCAGCCTTAGAAGCACGTAGACCAGTAGATTTAGGTTCACGTTGTACTGTATTTATGAACTCTAAAATTAAACAAGCTCAAAAAGAAGGCTACTCTGTAGGTGACATTTCTGCTGGACTTTCTTATTCTGTTATAAAAAATGCTATTCAAAAGGTTATGAAGGTAAGAGATGTTAAAACTTTAGGTGCACATATTGTTGTACAAGGTGGTACTTTTTATAATGATGCAGTTTTAAGAGCATTTGAATTAATTGTTGGTAGAAATGTTGTAAGACCAGACATTGCAGGTTTAATGGGTGCCTATGGTGTAGCACTTCTTAGCAAAGAACAATATGAAGCAAATTTAGATATGGAATATACTTCTACTTTATCTAAAATGGAAGACTTAGATAATTTAAAAATTGATATTAGTCATGTTCGTTGCAATGGATGCGAAAATCATTGCTTATTAACTATAAATAAATTTAATAATGGTGCAAGATATATTTCAGGAAACCGCTGCGAAAAAGGTGCTGGTCTTGTAAACGAAAGTAAAAAAGATTTGCCAAATTTAATTAAATATAAATATGAAAGAATTTTTGGTTATACACCTTTAGATGAAAAAGATGCAAAGCGTGGAATTATTGGTATTCCAAGAGTATTAAATATGTATGAAGATTATCCATTTTGGTTTACATTTTTAACCAATTTAGGTTTTCGTGTAGTTTTGTCTGAAAAAAGTAATCGTAAAACTTATGAAAAAGGTATGGAAAGTATGCCATCTGAATCAGTTTGTTTTCCAGCAAAACTTTCACATGGTCATATTGTAGGACTTATAAAAAGTGGTATAAAAACTATATTCTACCCTTGTATGCCTTATTCTAGAAAAGAATATGAAAAAGCAGATAATCATTATAACTGTCCTATTGTTATTTCATATTCTGAGGTATTAAAAAATAATGTTGAAGAGTTAAAAGATGTTAAATTTTTAAATCCATTTTTACCATTTGACCCAAAAACATTAGCAGAAACAATTTTAAATTTACCTGAATTTAAAGAATACAATTTCACTAAAAAAGAATTGCTAGAAGCTGCTAAAAAAGCTGAAGCTGAATATCAAAAATGCAAAGAAGATATTAGAGCTAAGGGTATGGAAGCCTTAGATTATATGAATAAAAACAATGTAAAAGGTATTGTTTTAGCAGGTAGACCTTATCATGTGGACCCAGAAGTTAATCATGGAATTGATACTTTAATTACAAGCCTTGGATTATGTGTTTTAACAGAAGATAGTATTTGTAATCAAACAGAAGTAAAACGTCCTATTCGTGTTGTTGACCAATGGGTATTTCATGCTAGACTTTATGCTGCTGCAGATTTTGTAGGAAAACATGATAACTTAGAGCTTGTACAATTAAATTCTTTTGGATGCGGTGTTGACGCTGTAACTACTGACCAAGTAGAAGAAATATTAAATAGCTATGATAAAATGTATACTTTAATTAAAATAGATGAAATCAATAATTTAGGAGCTGTACGTATTCGTATTCGTTCACTTCTTGCAAGTATGAAAAAAAGAGAGCAAAATAAAGAATTAAAAAAAGGAAACGGAAATTACGAAGTAAATAAAAAAATATTTACTAAAGATATGAAAAAAGACTACACTATTTTAATTCCACAAATGGCTCCAATACACTTCGAATTATTAGAGTCTGCAGTACGTTCTTGTGGCTACAAAGTAGAATTATTAAGAGAATGCACAGCACACACTGTAGAAACAGGACTTAAATATGTAAATAATGATGCTTGCTACCCATCTATTTTAACAACAGGTCAAATGATTGAAGCATTAGAATCTGGAAAATATGATTTAAATAAAACTGCATTAATTATGTCTCAAACAGGCGGTGGATGTAGAGCAACTAATTATATTGGCTTTATTCGCAAGGCATTAAAAGATGCTGGTTTTGAAAATATTCCTGTTATATCATTTAACGTTGTCGGTATGGAAAAAATGCCAGGCTTTAAAATTACTATGCCTTTAGTTGAAAGATTATTAAAGATGGTAGTTTATGCTGATATTTTACAAAAAATGCTTACTAAAAATAGAGCTTATGAAGTACATAAAGGCGAAACTCAAAAGCTATTTGATGAATGGATGGAAAAATGTAAAAAATTATTAGAAAAATCTACATTAAAAGAATTTAAACAAAGTATTTATGATATTGTAGAAGATTTTGAAAAGGTTGAGTTAGATACCAGTATAGAAAAGCCAAAAGTTGGTATTGTTGGAGAAGTTTTAATTAAATATCATCCTTTTGGAAACAACTTTGTTGCAGAAAAACTCGAAGAAGAAGGTGCAGAAGTAATTCTTCCAGACTTCATGGGCTTTATTAAATTTATTGCAACTCATAAAATTACTTTCAACCAATTAATTAAAACAGATAAAGTAAAAGCAAAATTATTTAAAGCAGCTATTAAATTAATCGATTTATTAGAAAAAGATGCTAGAATTGCTCTTTCTAATTCAAAAAAAGGCTATTTACTACCTTGCAATATTTTTGAATTAGAAACTAAAGTAAAAGATGTTTTATCTATAGGAAATCAAACTGGTGAAGGTTGGTTTTTAACTGCTGAAATGATTGAATACATTGAACATGGTATTCCTAATATTGTTTGTGTACAGCCTTTTGCTTGCCTTCCAAATCATGTTGTAGGAAAAGGTGTTATAAAAACAATAAGAGCTAAATTCCCTGAAGCAAATATTTCACCTATTGATTATGATCCAGGAGCAAGTGAGGCAAATCAAACAAATAGAATTAAATTGTTAATGACTGTTGCAAAAGATAATCTAAAGAAAAAACAAAATGAATTAAAATCTATAAATAAAGAAAATGAAAATATAGAAAAAATTAATGAAAAAATATCATCTAAAATTTAATTAATAAAAATTAATAAAAAAATAATTATTGTAAAATATTTTACAATAATTATTTTTTTATTTTAATAATATTAACTTTTTATAATTATTAAAATAAAATTTTATAAATAATTTTAATGATTTATTTTATATAAAATCATATTTAAAATTAGTATTAAAAAAGATTTTTATATGGTTTTGTTCAATATTATATTGTTGTCAATTTGTAATGCATTTATCAATTTTTTTAATACATATATTCTATATTTTGGATGAAATCATATTTTCTTTTATTTTATGTATACTTTAAATTGTTTTTTTTACTTTTTTTATATTTTTTTCTTTTTTTACTATTCCGAAGGATTTATGAAATATTTTTTCTTATTTTTTTATACTTTTATATATTAATTTTATACAAATATAGTTATAATGAAAATTTCTATGATAAGAATTGAGTTTGAAGCTTATTTTATTATTTGCTTTTTTGTCAAGTGATATCTTGAACTTACTTCTATTTTATAAATATATAAAAATAGCTTTAATCATTCTGCTACTTTTTAAAATATAAAATTAATATAAAATAATTTTTTTATTATGTATTTAATTAATTATTTAATAATTTTAATTTAAAATTAAAATATTTATTATGAATAAATATTTTTTTAATTATTATTAAATAATAATTTTTATTTTAAATTTATTTTTATTTTATTTTCTTTTATTTTCTTTATAATTCATTTTTTATTTTTAGAATTAAATTTTATAAATAATAATTTAAATTTTTTAACATAATTTTAATTATTATTTTATTACATATAATTTTATATATGCTTAAATTTAAAATGAGCTTTTATTATATTGTTTGCCAAATAGTAAATTATTTTTTATATTTTCACATTTATAAATCAAAATTTTAGCTTCTATTTGTTATTTTAATTATTGTTAACTCATTATGGTTCTTTCTTTTAAAATTTCTTATTAAAATTTAATTTTTAATGTTCTCTTTTATTCCGAAGGTATACAGGCTATTTTTTTATAAAAATATCACTATAATTATAATAAATTTTATTCTTTTGCAATAATTGCTATAAAATGTGGAAATTTTACTTTGTATTTTTCAAATATATTTATTTGTCTTTTTGTAATTAATAAAATCTCTTCTTTGTTTTAATTTTATTTATTTTTTATTTTATAAAAATATAAATCTATTTTTATCGTATTAATTATTAAAATATAAATTTAATATATATTTTATTAATAATTTTTTAATATTTTTACTTCTTATTTACTATTTTTGTTATTTTTTATTTATCATTTTACTTATTATCTTTTAATTAAATTTTTATTTCTATTTTATTTATTTCTAATTATTTATTTTTAATATAATTATTTTTTATTTTTTTAATAATTAATTTATATTTTAAAAAATTTATAAATGTCTTATACTAGTTTTTAATATATTTTTATTTTGGAAATATAAATTTAGAAAAAATTTATATAAAGCAGCAATAAAATTGTTATTTGTTCTAAAATGTCAAATTGTCATTTTTTCTTTTAATTTTTATATTCTCTTCTTCAAATTTTTTACTTGATTTTAATGTTAATAATTTTATGTTTACTTGTATTGTTTTTTTAAATTATTCTTAATAAAATCTATAACTTCTTTATTCCCATACACTTTTATAAAAATATATCTTTACTTTTTTATAAATTTTGTATTTATTTTATAAAAGACACTTCAAACTTTTTATATTAATATAATTATTTATATAAATCGTATTTTCTGATAATTGTCCATTTGACATATCCTTATTTAAAATATTTAGTTTTATATTAATGTTTTGTTCTATTTAAATTTTTTAAGATTACCTTTCGCATAATATTTATTATGTTTGCTCTATAATTGTCTTATAATTTATATATAAATTTCTATCTCATATAATTCGTTTTTAAGAGCTTTTAATTTTTATATATATAATTTCCTATAAAAAATATAAACATCTTAAAATTAATTTTAAGATGTCAATATAATAATTATTAATTTAAATAAATCTATTATCTATATTTAGACACAAAAAAAATAGTAGAAAATCTACTACTTTTGGCGGAAGCTGAGGGATTTGAACCCTCGCGGCCCTTACGAACCCTAACAGTTTAGCAAACTGTCCCCTTCAACCACTTGGGTAAGCCTCCAAATTGTTATTTATGGCTTCCTTATAATAATTGGCGGAGAGGGTGGGATTCGAACCCACGGTAGGCTACAAACCTACGCCAATTTTCAAGACTGGTGCCATAAAC
>CANQUT010000007.1 GCA_947627105.1 uncultured Clostridia bacterium | reverse complement strand
GGTATAGGTGTTTTTGACTATACATATTTATCTTTTCTTTATTAGGAACTATTTGCCTATTTTCTACTTCTTTACTAGCTAATTTATATTTTAATTTCACTTCTATATAATGCTTTTTCTTCAATGAACTTATTATCTTTGAAACTCTGTCGGAGGTTACATTCACAATACTTGCTATATATTTATTACTCGCAAAGCAACTTCCTATTTCATCACTCAAATATAAAATCATTGATAATATTAATTTTTCTTTATCTGATAATTGTTCATCTAATAAAATTTCTACTGGTATCCATAAACCTTTTAATTTTTGTTTGTTCATATAATCCTCCTTTCATTTGATTTTAATTTGCTTCACAAATGATTTTGTGGCTTTTTAAATTTATTTTTATATAATTTTAGGTCAAAAAAATAAAGCCTTAAAATTTTACTTTTAAAGCTTTACTAATTTTATTTAATCACCAATCCCAATTTCACAACTGGATTTTTCTCTGCTAGAAAAACCTTCTTTATTTCAATACTTTCTGGAATAACTTGTCCAATTGGCACAGCCATATAATTGCCGTGGCGAAAACAGAGTTTTCGACGTCAATTTATTTCTACCGTTCTTTAGTGTTACTTCCGTGTGTACTGTGCTTTTACTTACGCCAAACTTTTTTGCTGCTCCACGTACTGTGTCTTTACTATCTATAATATATTGTGCTAAATGAACAGCTCTTTCCTCTATTAATACATTCCTCTCCAAATGAAAAACCCCCTTGAAATAACGCTGTTTTGTACATTGTATTCAATGAGGGTTTGTATTATGATAAACTTTTGGATGCGGATGAAAAAACTGCAAATTTATAAAGATATATGTACAAAAAAACTACTCTCTTTTGAGAATAGTTTTTTCGATTTGTCCTCCTACGCATTTATTTGTCGCAAGTAGGTTTGCGAGTATCATCTGTTCACCTGTGCATTTATATTCCGCAAAACAGGGTTGTGGTTAACATTTTATTAATTGTTTTCTGCTAAAAATTTTTCAAATTCTTCTATAGTAATGTCTTCATTATTTTCATACTTTTCTTTTGTATAGTCTCCCTCTCCTACACCTAGCATTTGTAAAAACTGAACTAATTCTGCTGGACTTAAGTTTTCCTTTAATACAGCAAACCCCTTATCTTTAATTCTCTCTAACTCTCTTAAATTTGTTCCCATTTACATCACCTCCATAATAAACTCTATTGGGTTAAGAACTTTTATTTTTAAATCTTTTACTTTAGATGTAGCATTTATCAATATTTTATCAACTGTTATAAAATAATCTAAATCTCCATACTCTGCATATGCTATATGTAAAGCATCTTTTTCCTTTATATTATATTTTTTTAATTCTTTTGCTCTATCTATTATTTCATTTGTTGTATCTATATAATTTGATTGTATAGAACTATAAACATCTAATATTTTGTTTCTCTTTGTAATATTCTTCATTTGGCTTATTTCATAATCTAAAATTTTACTTTTATATATATCCAGTTTATCCTTTTTATATAAATCCAAAATTACAATTATTGCTTGTGATTCGATATAATTCTTCTGATTTGTCAAATCGTCAAATGGTCTATTATAGCAACAATTATCTAAATATAATTTTAGCATAAAAATCTCCTCTCTTTCTATTATACTATATTTTTATAAATTTATCTATATTTTAAAGGAATTTTATTTACTTATATAAATTTCTAACCCAAAATGAAAATCCCCTTGAAATAACGCTGTTTCGTACATTGTCTTCAATGAGGTTTTGTATTATGATAAACTTTTGGAGGCGGAGAAAAAAAGTTCAGAATGTAATTCTCCTTTTATAAAAATAGGAGGTCTAAATAATTTCTAGACCCCCACTTTCCTATAATTAACATTTTTTCACCTACTTATTTATATTCCGCAAGTAGTGGTGCGATTAACATTTTTTCATTCACAAATTTATATCTCGCAAGTAACGTTGCGATTCACATTTTAATTATAGCAAATATTAAATATCCACTATTATTATATTCATTATACTCTTTTTTATTAACAAAAGTCAACAATTTTCAAAAAATTCTTATTTTTCTTACACTTTTTCTGCAAAACATTAAGGTACTTTTTTTAGCACTTATTATTGCTTTGTTTTTCTATTTACAATTTTTACTTTGTTATCACCATTTTTTACAATAAAGTTTACTTAACCTTTTTGTATAGCAAAGACCTTAGATTTTTCCTATGTAATAAATTAAGGGAAGAATTTTATATTTAATTCTTCCCTTATTTTGTAGTCTATGAAGTCTTAGTATTACCAAATTCCGCGTTTTTCTCCCGTCAATTTAAAGTCTCTTGCATGTGTTTTGACCTTAATTTTGGGAAAATACTTGTCGTTTGGATCAGGATATAGCTTTTTCTTTGCATTTCTATATGCTTTTACCTCTTGTAGCAAATTTTTAAGCCATCTCATATAAATTTCCTCCATTTACTTAAACTTTTATTTAAAAAATTTAAGCGGGTTGACCAGACCCTTAATACTTGGCTTTAATTCTAATACAGAGTATATCATATAAATAATGGCATTTCAAGTATATTTTACACTCAAGATATTTTATTATTTAATAGCAATCGAAACTTCAAAATTAGATTTTTTCACTTAATAAAACCTTTTTTAACTTTTTTCCATCTATAAAAGTTTATTTTAAAGTTATCAGAAAATATTTACCTTGTAGTTTCTTTGAAGTTTTGTAAATAAGTGTTATATATTATTTATATATAAATATGGAGGGAAAATAACATGGCACTTGATTATACAATAATTGGTCAAAGATTAAAAAAGGCTAGAATTGATAAAAAAATGACACAAGAAAATTTAGCTGAAAAGTTAGACGTTTCAATTGCATTTTTAAGTAGAATTGAAAGAGGAAGTTCTCATATTAATTTAAAAAGATTAACTCAAATTTGTGATATTTTAGGAGTTTCTGAAGGTTTTATTTTAAATGGTGTTTCTAGTAAATCTAGTAATTACTTAACTTCAGAATTTAATGAAATCTTAACTTCTGTTTCTCCTGAAAAGCAAAAATTAATTTATAAAATAGCAAGAGTAATTAGTGAAGAAGAATAGTTTTAGTTAAATATGGTTATATTAAAAGTAAGAATAAAATTCTTACTTTTATTTTTTTGCTACAAATATTTTAAGGAGGCATTTTTATATATGAATTTCGAACAATGGAATGGTTTTAATAAATTAGGTGAATGGACTAAAGAAATAGATGTTAGAGGCTTTATTCAAGCAAATTACACACCTTATGAAGGTGATAGTTCATTTTTAGTAGGTCCAACTACAAAAACTACTAAATTATGGAATGAAATTTTGGATCTTTATACAAAAGAAAAGGAAAATAACAATGTTTTAGATGTAGATACAAAAACTCCATCTGGAATTAATCGTTTTGCTCCTGGCTACATTGATAAAGATTTAGAAGAAATTGTTGGCTTTCAAACAGACAAGCCTTTAAAACGTGCAATTATGCCAAATGGTGGTATTAGAATTGTAGAAAAATCTTGTGAAAGTTATGGTTACACGCTAGATGAAACAGTTAAAAAAATATATCATAACTTAAGAAGAACACATAATGATGGAGTTTTTGCTGTTTATACGCCTGAAATAAGAGCTGCTAGAAGTTCACATTTAATTACAGGTCTTCCAGATGGCTATGGTAGAGGAAGAATTATTGGTGACTACAGAAGAGTGGCTTTATATGGTGTAGATGTTTTAATAGCAGATAAACAAGATGAATTTGCTACTACAGATTCTGATGAAATGACAGATGAAATTATTCGTAAAAGAGAAGAAATTCATGATCAAATAGTAGCTTTAAATGAATTAAAGGAAATGGCTGCAAGCTATGGTTTTGATATATCAGTTCCTGCTAAAAATGCAAAAGAAGCTTTTCAGTGGCTATATTTTGGATACTTAGGTGCTATTAAAGATCAAAATGGTGCAGCTATGAGTTTAGGTAGAACTTCTACATTTTTAGATATATATATTGAAAGAGATATTAAAAACGGAGTTTTAACAGAAGAATTATCTCAAGAATTAATGGACCATTTTGTTATGAAACTTAGAATGGTACGTTTTTTAAGAGCCCCTGAATATAATGAATTATTTAGCGGAGATCCTGTTTGGGTCACAGAAAGTATTGGTGGTATGGGAATTGATGGTAGAACTTTAGTTACAAAAAATTCTTTTAGAGTTCTTCACACTTTAATAAATTTAGGCCCTGCACCAGAGCCAAACTTAACTGTATTATGGTCTAAAAATTTGCCAGAAGGGTTTAAAAAATTTTGTGCTGAAATTTCTATTAAAACATCTTCTATTCAATATGAAAATGATGATTTAATGAGAGCTACTTTAGGAGATGACTATGCTATTGCATGTTGTGTTTCTGCTATGAAAGTTGGTAAGCAAATGCAATTTTTTGGTGCAAGAGCAAATTTAGCAAAAGCACTTTTGTATGCAATTAATGGTGGTAGAGATGAAAAAACTGGTAAGCAGGTTACCCCACGTTTTGAGCCTATTACTTCTGAATATTTAGATTATGATGAAGTTATGGTTAAATTTGATAATATGATGGAATATTTAGCTAAAACTTATATTAAAGCCCTTAACATGATTCACTATATGCATGATAAATATTCTTATGAAGCTTTAGAGATGGCTTTACATGATAGAGAAAGAGATATTTTAAGAACTATGGCATGCGGTATAGCTGGCTTATCTGCAGTAGTTGACTCTATTTCTGCTATTAAATATGCAAAAGTAAAAGTTATACGTGATGAAACAGGTCTAGCAGTTGATTATGAAGTAGAAGGAGATTTCCCTAAATACGGAAATGATGATGACAGAGTAGATGATATTGCAGTTAGTTTGATAAAAACTTTTATGAAAAAATTAGAAAAACATCATACTTACAGAAATTCAAGAACTACTCTTTCTATTTTAACTATTACTTCTAATGTTGTATATGGTAAAAATACAGGTAATACACCTGATGGAAGAAGAGATGGCGAACCTTTTGGACCTGGTGCTAATCCTATTCATGGAAGAGATACTAATGGCGCTTTAGCAGTTATGAATACTATTGCAAAACTTCCTTATGAATATTCAGAAGATGGTATTTCTTACACATTTTCTATAACACCTGCAACTCTTGGAAAAGATGAAACTTCAAAAGTAAATAATTTAGTTACCATGTTGGACGGATTTTTTACTCAAACCGGACATCATATAAATGTTAATGTTTTTGATAGACAATTATTGCAAGATGCAATGGAGCACCCTGAAAAATACCCACAACTTACAATTCGTGTATCTGGCTATGCTGTAAACTTTACAAAACTATCAAGAGAGCAACAGCTAGATGTTATTAATAGAACAATCCACGAAAAAATTTAAGCTTTGTCGCCTAATGGACATATGCAAGCTTTAAGCATATGTCACTAAAGCGACAGGAAGGAAAAAATGAAGGCTAGAATTCACTCATTTGAATCTTTTGGAACTGTTGACGGACCTGGAATAAGGTTCGTTATCTTCATGCAAGGTTGTAGCTTAAAATGCAAATATTGTCATAATAGAGATACTTGGGATTTATGTGGTGGAACAGAATATACTTTAGAAGAAGTTTTAGAAAAAATAGAAAAGTATAAAAATTATTTTATGCCATCAGGTGGAGGTGTTACTGTTAGTGGCGGTGAGCCTTTACTTCAAATAAAATTTGTTACTGAACTTTTTACTATTTTAAAAAATAAAAATATTCATACAGCAGTTGATACTTCTGGAAATTTTATTATTACAGAAGATATAAAAAAATTAATTGATTTAACTGATTTATTTTTGTTAGATATTAAATGTATTAATGATGAAATTTGTAAAAGTTTAACAGGTGTTTCTAATAAGCTAGAGCTTGAGTTTGCTAAATACTTAAGTAGTATAAAAAAAGATATGTGGATTAGGCAAGTTATAGTTCCTGGAATAACTGATAAGGAAGAAGATTTGCTTAAGTTAAGAGAATTTATTAATTCCTTAAATTGTGTAAGAAATGTAGAGTTTTTGCCTTATCATGATATGGGTCGCTTTAAATGGGAAAACCTAGGTCTTAAGTATCCGCTTGAAGGAATTAGAACTGCTAATATAGATGATGTTAAAAGGGCAAGAAAGCTAGTTTTAGAATAAAAAATCTACTCTTTTACTAACTTTCTTAGTCCAAATGTTATAAAGTAAATTGCCCCTGAAATTAATACAATTATTGGACCTGTAGGTATATTCCAGTAATATGAAATAATTAATCCTGCTATTCCAGAAAATAAAGAAAATATTACTGAAAATAAATGATAACTTCTCATACTTTTTGCAATATTTCTACTAGATGCTGCTGGCAAAATAAGTAATGAATTAATTAATAATATGCCTATCCAACGAATTGATATCATAACAATAATTGCAATTAATACAACAAAAACATTGTCTATTAATTTTGTATTAATTCCTTTGCTTTTAGCAAGAGCTTCATTTATGCTTAACACATTTAACTTATTAAATGTAAAATACCAAAATGCAATCACTGCAATAAATGCTAAAAATAAGTACAATATTTCTGTATTACTAATGCTTAATATATCTCCTACTAAATAGCTAGAATATTTATTAAAGTTTCCGCCGTGAAGCAAGCATTGCTAATCCAAGTGCAATTGCAATTGATGAAAATACGCTAATAATTGTATCTGCGCCATAGGTAGTTTTGTTTTTTACAAAGTTTAATAGCAAAGCAAAAATGACTGCAAAGAAAATCATTGAAATATTCATATTTGTAATTCCAAGTACCATTCCTATTGCAATTCCAGTTAAAGCTGAGTGCCCTAATGCATCTGAAAAAAATGCCATTTTATTATTTACTATCATAGTTCCTAATATCGCAAAAATTGGCGTTGCTAAAATTATAGCAATCAAAGCATTTTTCATGAAAGTATATTCTATAAATTCAAATGGAAAAATTCCTTCTAATATACTATATATTGCTTCCATAATTACTTTATTATTCCTTTCCAAATCTATTTTGAAATTCTAAGCTGTTAAATACTTCTTCTGGAGTTCCCTCTTTTATAACTTCTTTATCTAATAAAATTACTTTGTCTGCATATTTTTTTACTAGTTCTAAGTCATGCGAAACTAATAATATAGACATATCATAATTTGTTTTTAAACTATTTACAATTTCATAAAAATCTCTTGTGCCATTTTTATCTATTCCTGAAACTGGTTCATCTAATATTAACAAATTAGGAGTTGGCTTTGTTGCAATTGCTAAAAGTACTCTTTGAAGCTCTCCTCCTGATAAATCTCCTATGCTTTTATCTATTAATTTTTCTGCCCCAAATATTTTTAGTTGTTCTTTTATTTCTTTATAAATTTTCTTATCTTTTTTTAAGAATACTGGTATATGGCAAATACAAGATGCAAATAGGTCATATACTGTAGTTGGCATATGTTTTTCTATGTTAATAGATTGTGGCACATAACCAATTTTTATTTTTTTTGTTAAGTTTTCTTTTATGTCCATAAAAGTAATATTTCCAGTATGTTCTACTTCTCCTAAAATAGCTTTTAATAAAGTAGATTTTCCTGCACCATTTCTGCCAATAATTACAGTTAGTTCTCCACAGTGAATATGAATATTTACATTTTTTAGTACTACTTCTTTCCCAAATTTTACACTTATATTATTTATTTTTGTACAGTGAAGCCCACAAGCTACTTGTCTTTCCATAATTATTCACCTATTTTCTTTAAAATTTCTAAGTTTTTAGTCATTGCATCTAAATATGCATCTTTATTGTTTTCTCCTGATATTGCCGAATTTAGTTTTACAATTTGCGCTCCTGTTTCATTTGCTAAAGCTTGAGCATTATTTAAATTATTTTCTTCGCTAGTAAAGATTAATTTTATATTTTCTTGCTTCATTTTTTCTATTATATTTTTCATAGTATCTGCAGATAATGTGCTTTCTTCATGATTTGTTTCGATATATGTAGTTTCCATATTTATGCTATTTGCTAAGTACACCAAGGCTTCATCTAAGCAAATTACTTTTTGTAATTTTAATTTTGATAGTTGCATATCATAGTTAGCTTTTAATTGTTTTAAACTGTCTACATATTTTTGGCAGTTTTCAGTATATATTTTAGTATTTTCAGAGTTATACTTACATAGCTCTTTTGAAATTGTTTCTACTTGTTTTATATAATTTTCAATGCTTGTCCATATATGTGGATTTATATTTTCATTATTTTTTAATGTATTTGTAACATCTACGCTACTATTGATAATATTTAAATTTTGGTTTGTTTCTATTATTTTATTCATAAATTCTTCTAATCCTAGGCCATTTTGTATAAAAATGTTAGCATTTTCTATTTTTTTCATGTCTAAAGTAGTAAGTGTATAATCATGTAAGCAACCTACGTTATTTTGTGTTAAACATACTTCTTCTACTCCATTAGTATTTTCAGTTAAGTTCATTGCTATTATATGAATTGGATAAAATGAGCTTACTATTTTTAAGTTGCTACTTTGCTCTTTAGGCTTATTTCTATTAATAGTTATTAAAACTATTAATACTGCTATAATAAGCAATATAGTAAAAATTATTTTTACTTTTTTATTCAATGTAATTTCCCCTTTAACATTAATTTCATTTAATAATAACATAATATTTAATGTTTTTCAATATGTAAAATGCCTTAAAATTTGACATTTTTTGCTATCTACTATATAATTAAAATATATTTTTTATAAAGGATGTGTTAATATGCTTTCCGCACAGGTATGTTCTAACTGTAAGTATTGTACAGACTGTCCTAAGCGGAAAGACTGTGCAATAAGGAAAATTTTCTACTCGGAATCTGAGTACTTAAAATGGAGAATGGAAGTTATGGATTCTGCTAATTCACTATCTAATTTAATATTTCCATACTCTCTTTACCATCAAGTTAGTTTAATATCTCGAATGGAAGTAAAACTTATGGATGAAAGAAGAGAAGAAGAACTTAAACTTCATCCTACTTATTCGCAAGACTAACATTTCCTGTTGCCATTTATAGTATACTTGGCAAAAAGAAACTACTAACAAAAATGTTAGTAGTTTTTTTATTATTCTTGTGTATATGGTAATATAGCTATTTGTCTAGCTCTTTTTACTGCTAGAGTAATATCTCTTTGATGAATTGCACATGCACCTGTTGCTCTTCTTGGAAGTATTTTTCCTTTATCATTAATGAATTTTCTTAATTGATCTGCATTTTTATAATCTAATTTTAAGTTTTTATCTGCACATAATGGGCATACCTTTTTTCTTACTTTTCTAAATTTAGGATTATAATCTTCATCATTATTTCTGACATTTCTTTTATTATTTTTCTTGTCTGCCATTTTATTTACCCCCCTATCTTTTTTCTATAGCTTAATTTATAACATAATTATTTTTTATTTAGAATGGTAGATCATCTCCTGAAGAGATTTCAAAATCTGAATTAGCATTAGCATTAGGCATTGCTCCAAATGTGGCATCAAAGTTACTTGATTCTCCCATTTCTCCATCTCTTTTGCTATCTGCAAAATATGCTTCTTCTGCTACTACTTCTGTCATGTAATGTTTTTGTCCTTGGTCATCATCCCAAGTTCTAGTTTGTATTCTACCAATTATTCCAACTTGTTGACCTTTTTTAAAATATTTACTACAAAATTCACCAAGTTTGCTCCAAGCAACAACATTTATAAAGTCTGCTTGTCTTTCTTCTCCTTGTCTAACAAATCTACGATTTACTGCTAAACTAAAAGATGCAACTAAAGTATTATTTGTTTGTGTGTATCTTACTTCTGGATCTCTTGTTAAACGACCCATTAAAATTACTTTGTTCATTTTATTAAACCTTACCTTTCTATAAATTAAGCCCCTTATTTATCTTTTTTAGGTATTTAATTATTCTGCTTTTACAGTAATGAATTTAATTACTTCATCCATGATTCTGTAATTTCTTTCTAGTTCTGCAATTAAACTTGGATTTGCTTCAAAGTTTATTACTACATAATAACCTTCTTTGTTCTTTCTAACTTCATAAGCTAGTTTCTTTTTGCCAAGTTCTTCTACCTTTTCTACTTTTCCGTCATGATTGATTAATTCTGTAAATTTTTCAGATAAGTCTTTAACCTTTTCTTCTTCTACAGATGGATCAATAATGACAACACTTTCGTATTTGTTCATTATATTTTCACCTCCTTATGGATATAACCTGCAATTAAATTGCAAGTAAGGAATAATTTTCCTTAATAACATTACCATTTTATCACAGTTTTTACCAAAGTGCAAGATAAATTTTTACGATTTTTGCATTATTTAGAATTTAATTGTTGCTATTTGTATTAACTTTTATTTGCTCATAAATTTTCTTTTTTATAGAATATTGTTTTTCATTTTTTATAACTAAAAACCATAAATATATAAGTATTATTATAAAAGCTATATTATGTATGTACAAAATAACAATGCTTTCTATTATTGTTAAAATTATTACAGTTATTTTCGAGACTAAATTTGTTATTTTATATGATTCTTCTTTTCCTTTTTTAATATGTATTATTTCTTGTAGAATTCTTCCTCCATCTAATGGATAAATTGGAAGTAGATTAAATATTGCAAGTAGCAAATTTGTATATATTATTATTTCTAAATTTTTATAATAAGCTGATATTATTATACAAATAATGCTAATTATTATATTTGTAATTGGCCCTGCTAGTGCAATTATTATCTTTTTTATACAAAGTAAATTTCCTTTTTCTATTTTTTTATTATAGTCTTTTAAGTCTACTTTAAAATTTATTTGAAAGCCAAATGGATTTATTTTAATATTATTTGGCTTAAATCCAAGTGCTAGTCCGAATTACTAAATGCCCTAATTCATGTATTAAGGCAAATATCATTAGTACAGCATAAATTTTAATTTGAGATGTAAGCCAAAATAATATAACAAATAAAAATATTTTTAAGTCTATTTTTATACTCATTTTTAATTTCATTCCTTCCTAAGGCACAAATCTGGCCTAAGGTATTTATTATGTCCAGCTTAGTATTAATTCTGGATTTACAGTTCTTTCTTCTCTTCTTATTTCAAAATGTAAGTGTGGTCCTGTGGTATTTCCTGTATTACCAGATAAAGCTATTTTTTCTCCTTTTTTTACTTTCTGCCCTTCTTTTACTAAAATTTTGCTACAATGTGCATAAATTGTTGTAACATCTTTGTTTACTATTTTTACATGTGTTCCATAATCTCCAACATTTGAAACTACTGAAACGGTTCCATCCATTGCAGAAACTATAGTTGTTCCAACTACTACGCCTATATCTATTCCTTGATGATTTTCTGATACTATTTCTGTTGGCTCCCTTTTTCCATAAGGTGATGTTATTTTTGCTTTTGCAGGAAGCACCATACTAAAATTTTTCTTTATATATTCTGCATCAATTTCCATTTGAGTTTTTTTAGTTGATGTTCCTTCAGCTGATACTTGAACTACTTGCTCATCTTTACTGCTTCCACCTATGCCAACATTTTCATTGTCGCTTGAAGCTTGTTTTTCTTCTTCACTTTCTATTTGTGAATTTTGAGACCCTATGTTATTTTCATTATTTGTATTTTCACTATTTGTTTGCTCATTTTGATTTTTAGTTTCTTCATTTGTATTATTTACTTCTTCGTTTTGATTGTTTTGCTCTTCTGAATTCGTATTTTCTGTACTTTCTTCATTTCTCCATAGATTAGTTAAAAAGCTAAACTTATCTTGATTTTTTTGAAAGAAATCTCCTATGTTTTTTGAAATTTGCGTAAAGTTAATATCTGTGCTTAAAAATTCTTTCGTTTTGCTTATGACTGATTCTGAAAATATGTAGTTTGTCTCTTTTATTAAAGAAAAAATAAGATAAATAAATATGCAAATTAGTATCTGTAAAATCATTTTTTTGTACAAGGAAAACTGCCTATTTTCCCTTTCTTGTTTTACTTGAGAACTAGGCATTCTAACATTATTGTTATTTAATTTTCTACGGTAGTAAATTTCCTCTGCTCTTCTTATTCTCTCTTCTTGAGAAATTGTTTTTTCCACAAAAATACACCTCTTCCTTTGTAGCAATCTTTTTTTAATGTATATGTCTTGAAGAGATGTTTTATTCTTAAAATTTTTATAATTTTTTTATTTAATTTTTAGCTTTTTATTTGTTACAATATAAAAGCTTAAATAGTACTATTTTTCGCAGTTTTGAGAGGTCCCGTTCTGAGTTACTTCTTTGAATTTACAACTGCAACGGGCATTTGAAAAACAAGAAAACTAGTACTATTTAAGCTATTAGATATAAGACCATTAAATAGTAACTTTTTTCAAGTAAAACCTTTATTATACTATAAACTGAATTATAGCAATAAGTATTAAACCTGCTAATAATACATGATTTATGGTTTTTACTTTTTTATATTTCTTTTTAAGAGTTTGAATAGACTGATTTTCCGTTTTGTTTTTATTTTCAATTTTAGATATATAGTCTGATATTAACATTTGTGCTTCTTTTATAATATAATCTTTTGCTTTTCCTTGTTCTGACGCAGTCTTTTCTATTGCTTGCTCTTTATTTTTCTTTTTAGTTTTATCTATTAATTCTAATTTTTGTATTTTTTGGTTTTCCTTTAACACAACAATTGCCTCTTCTACTATATTAGATGGCAAATCTTTTAACACAACAATATTTTTCAAACTACTTGTATCCATTTAAAATTTCCTCCGCTTCGTATTTTTCTTTTAATAAAATTTTTTCCATTTTTTATTTTTTTATACAAGTAATTTTATATTTAGTTAAAATTGATAATGTATAACAGATTTTACAACTTTTTCCGCTAAATCATCAATTTGTTTTACATTCCAGTTTGGCAGATAATTTTTTGTACCAATTACAGTTTTTATATTTAAGCTTGCAGGAAAATAAAAGCCACTTCCATAGGCATTTCCTATTTTTATACCACCTAAATTTACAAAGCTTTCTCCAATAAGTTCTTTTTCTCCAATTGCAGAATCTATTAGTATTATTTGTTTATTATTAAATTTATTTAAATAATCGCTTAAAATCGGTGCATTTTTTAAATGCACTGGCAACCTCATTGTACCATATACTTTTATATTAGAATATTCTCTAAAATTATATTCTAGTTTTTCTCCAACTCTTGGCCCAAAAGAATCTGATAAAATTCTATTAGTGCCTATACAAACAAATATATATTCTTGCATAAATTTACCTACTTCCTATATTCATCTGTATTAATCTTTATCTAAAGAAATGACTATTCTAATATCTTTATTTTTTTTATATTTTTTTATAATATCTTCTGAAAAGCCTGCCACTTCATTTGAAATTATAATAGTATCATAATTTTGTTTTATTAAATTTTTCATAGTTTCATCTGTTTTTTCTAAATCAGATAATGAAAAAACGTCAAAGCCTAAAGCTTGTGGCAAACGAAAACTTCTGTTATCTTTTTCATACTTAATCCAAGAAACTTTCATTTTTATCACCAAGCTTATTTTTTGATGTTTTAATAAAATTTATTCAATTTTCTTTTTTATGAAGCCTGAGGAGGGTTTAAAATGCCCTGAATATCTGCATCTTTTATTAAATCTTCTGATGATATATATTCTTTTGCTCTTTTGTCTTGAGTAATTGCTGCTAATACTATGTCTTTATCTTTTCTTAAACGATTACTTGCATATTTTAAAATTAAGCCTTTGTTTTTAACTGCTTCATATACAACTTCTTTGTCATCTCTTAATTCTTTTGATGCATAATATAAAATTTGTCCATCTACTTTTACGCCTGATAGCATAAGTTCTTTATCATCTTTAAGTTTGTCGCTTGCATAACATGCTGTCCAACCTACTTTTTTTACAGATTCTAAAACTACTTCTTTATCATTTTTTAAGTTGTTACTTACAAATTCTAACGCAACAGGGTTTTGCTTAATTGCAGCTAAAGCAATTTCTTTATTGTTTTTTAAATTATCTGATGCAAATTCTAAATTTTTTCCGTTTTCATTTATCATTTTTAGCACATATTCTTTATTATCTGCTTCATTTAAATTAAATTCTTCCATTTTTTATATTCCTTTATAATTATGGTTTTATATTTAATTGCTTGAATAGTACTATTTTTCGCAGTTTTGAAAGGTCCAGTTCTGACTTTCTTCTTTGAACTTTACTTCCTGCAACGGGCAATTTGAAAAACAAGAAAACTAGTACTATTCAAGCTTTAACGTAAATTTTTATATACTATTTTTAAATTGTAAGTGAGGCATAACCAATTTCTTGTTCTTTCATTATTTTTAATAGTTTCATTAAATCTTGTGCCTTATTTTCTTTTAGTAAACTTTGCGAAATATAAGTAATATGTCCACCATTTGTATAAGCATGATAAGGAGCTTCTAACTTTATTTTATTTTCTACAGAAATTTTAGTATTTTCTGGTATGTAAAAAGAATTAGTATAATGTTCTTTATCTGTAATGCCTTTTCTTTTTCCATAAATTGCCCTATCTAATTTTACAAACTTACTTGATATTTTTTCTGATTCAGTAGCAATTAATGTAAAGTTTAAATTATATTTTTTACAATATTCATCACATTTTTGTTTCATGAATTTTACTATTTTTAAACCTAATAATTGTGCTTCTTCGCTTTCTGCTTGGTTTTCACCTGTTAGTGCTTTTAAACATTCTGCTAAGCCTATAAAACCAATTGAAAGTGTTCCATGTTTTAAAACTTTTCTTAAATTATCTGCATCTTTTAGCTTTTCACTATCTATCCATATATTTTGACCTAACAAAAATGGAAAATTAGATGAATTTTTTTTGCATTGAATTTCAAATCTTTCTAGAAGTTCATCTTTTACTAAATCTAATTTTTCTTCTAGCTCTTCAAAGAATTCATTTATTCCTATTTTTTTATTTGTAATATTTCCATGTTTAATTCCTATTCTTGGAAGGTTAATTGTAGTGTATGATAGGTTTCCCCTTCCTGATGTTACTACTTTATTACTGTCTACAACGTTTTCTATAACTCTAATTGAGTTTCCCATATATGCTACTTCTGTATCATAGTTATTTTCTTTGTAAAATTTTTTATTAAACGGTGCGTCTAAAAAGCTAAAACGTGGTAACATTCTTTTTACTGAAACTTTGCAAGCAAGTTCTAAAAGGTCATAGTTTGGATCAGTTTTACTATAATTTACACCTTCTTTAATTTTAAAAATAGATATAGGAAATATAGCTGTTTCATGGTTTCCTAGCCCTGCTTCTGTTGCTTTTAGAAAATTTTTTGTTACAATTCTTCCTTCTGGAGATGTATCTGTTCCAAAATTAATAGATGAAAATGGTACTGATGCTCCAGCTCTTGTACGAATTGTATTTAAGTTATGAATAAATGCTTCCATTGCTTGATATGTAGCATTATCTGTTTTTTGCATAGCTTTTTCATAGCATATTCTAAACATTCTTTTTAGCTCTTCTGATTCTCTACAGTATTTATCAAATATACTAATATCAAATTCTATTGTATTAATTTTTTCTATTTCTCTTTCTATTCCATTAACAGCAATAAATTTATCAAAATCTGTTAATTCTAAATAGTCAAAAACTATTTGTTTAAATTGCTTTTTAAAAGTTTTTAAAACACCTGGCGCCATATAATAGTCAAAAGCTGGTATGCCTTGCTCTCCATGTTGGTCGTTTTGGTTTGATTGAATAGCTATTGCTGCTAAGCTTGCATAAGACATAATATCATTTGGATTTCTTATAAAGCCATAGCCTACTACAAAGCCATCTTCATATAATTTTTCTAGATTAATTTGAGTGCAAGTAGTAGTTCCCATTGGTAAAAAATCCATATCATGAATATAAATATCTCCATTTTCATGTGCTTCTGAAAACTTTTTCTTTATTAAATATGTTATTGCAAATTGTCTTGAAATTGTGCTTCCGTATTGAAACATGGTATTCATTGGTGTTCTTTTATCTTGATTTATATTTTTACTATCATCTTGTATAGATTTTAATCCTAAATTTTCTAGTGCTTTTAAAAATTTGTGTTGCTTTTTTTCATCAAAAAATAACTGTCTTGATTGTGCTCTTTTTTCACGATAACTAGAAAAAGCCTCATATACGTCTTGATAACCATTGTTTTTTAATTCTTCTTCTATTAAATCTTGAATTTCTTCTATTTTAATTCTTTCACCTTCTAATTTTTCTATTCTTGAAAGAACTTTACTATATACTTTGTTTACATCTGTTTCATCATATTTATTAGTGGTAGGTTCTAATTCTATAACATCTCCAAAGCCTTTTTGAATAGCAATTGCAATTTTTGCACCATCAAATTCTACTTTTTTGCCATCTCTTTTTATAACTGTTTTTTGTGCTACTTTTTCTGGTACTTCAATAAACATTTATTTAATCATCCCTTTCCACATTTATTTTTCTTAAGCCTATTATATATTTATGGTTTAAGTTAGTCAATATAATAACTTTAAGAATTAATAGAAAAGGAGAAGCAATATTTCATGCTTCTCCTTATTTAGAATGCTTTTACTTTAATGAATGTACTTTATGCAGTAAATGTTTTTAAATATTTCTGTTAGGTTTCAATTTCTATCAAGTTGCTAGCAGACATTTCATAGGTTGTCCTTTCTTCTTTTGTGCCATCTTCTAGCACCTTAGTGTAGACCCTACTTTGCATCCTTCCTAAAACACTAATGGTAGTTCCAGTAGGAAGGTCTGCAACTCTACGTGCTACGCTTCCCCACATAATGCAGGGGATGATGTTTCTTTCGTTTTTATCACATACTTTAAGTATACAGTCTGTGATTTCTCTTCCAAAAGGAGTAAACCTATGATTTGGGCCTTTGAAAATTTTTCCTGTTAAGCACATAACATTAATGTTAGCAAGGTCTCCAATTTCCTCTTCGGTACAAAAGCGTACTTCTTGAGCAAGAAGATAAATCAAAATTGGCTTACTTCTTGCTTTATCTCTATAAGAACGCATCTGTCCTTTAACATCAATATACATGCCCTTTAGGTTTTTCGTTCCTTTTATGGACGAGTACGGCACCATTACTTTTATGAAATCCGAGGTACCACTTAGCCTTTTGACTTCTACTACTGTTTTGTAGTAGACTACGCCATTATACATGTGGCTATACCAAAATTCCTTTGTAACGATTCCTGTAAGCCATATGCTGTTGCTATGCTCAGAAATATTTGCGTCATACCATTCTTTAATGGCATTTTCTTTTCCATTTGTTGTGCTTTCGTTTTGCATTGTTGTAGTTCCTTTCGTTTTGTGATTTCAATGTACATTCATAAAGAAAAGCTTCCTAAATTGTTTGTTTGCACAAATTCTGTGCTGCTACAAGCAGATAGCAAGTGTGCCACCTACTTTAAGTCCTCTCCTTTGATATTAACTTTTTTTCAGGTTATTTCCTCTAAGCCTACAAGCTGAGGTAAAGTGATTCCGTCTTTGCAATACATATTAAGATAATGGACATTTTCTTCTTCACCATAAATGATGTGAATAAGTCTTCTTGCCCATGGCTTAGATATTTTCCGTAAAACATCTCTAAAGTAATATGAATTACTGAAAAAGTAACCATCACCATATTTTAGATATGGATTTCCAAACACATAAAATACGGTGGCTAAAACAGTTTCTTCGCAATCTAGAACCAAATCCTTAATTTTGAATTTAGGCTTTCTGCAATTTTCATATGCAGAATAGTCAAAGCTCTCCAGGATTTTTTTCAAAGCTTCCACATTTTTTTCTTGCATTAGCTTTGGAACACCAGCCTTTTTAAGCTGGTCTATTTGGCTACGTGCGTGTGCCACAAGTTCTTGCCGATTCAATTAGATATCATCTCCTGTAATTATTTGAATTAGCTAAATAGGTTTGGAGAGGACTTTTTTAACTAATTCATAATTGTTATTATAATACTTTTAAGTCTTTATGTCAATTTATATTTTTTTGCACATGAATTATTATTAAAAAAACACCTAAAATGTTTTAAATTTTAGATGTTTTTTATTTATTCTATGCAGTTTTTAATTCTAATCTTAATTTATCAGCAATCATTGCTATAAATTCACTGTTTGTAGGCTTTCCTTTTGCTGCAGATACTGTATAACCAAATATGTTTTCAACAGTTCCTTGTTCTCCGTCTACCCCATGCAACTTCTATTGCATGGCGAATTGCACGTTCTACCCTTGATGGTGTAGTATGATATTTTGCTGCAATTTCTGGATATAATTGCTTTGTAATTTGATTAATTACATCTGTATCTCTTATAACCATCATAATAGCTTCCCTTAAGTATTGATAACCTTTAATATGTGCTGGAACTCCTACTTCGTGTATTATATTTGTTACTAGTGCTTCTAAATTTTCTTGATTTTTCTTCTTTTCTGGTGATATATCTATATATTGACTTTTTATTTCTCTACTAATAAAATTATTTTTTAATTGTGTTGGTTGATAATTTTTTAGTTCTTTCATTCTTTTTATTAAAACATTAATATCAAAAGGTTTTACAATATAGTATTGTGCTCCTAATGTAATTGCTCTTTGTGTTATTTTATCTTGCCCAACAGCTGATAAAATAATGCATAATGGCTTTTTTTCCATATTTGCTTCAGATAGTTTTTCTAATACTCCTAAACCATCTAAATGTGGCATTATAATATCTAGAAGAAGGATGTCTGGTTTTAACTCTAGTGCCATACTACAGGCTTCATTTCCATCTTTTGCAATTCCTATAATTTCAATTTCTTCCTCCTTTTCTAAATAACTAGATAATGTCATCGTAAAATCACTATTGTCATCAGCTACTAATACTGTAATTTTGTCGTTCAAAGTTATTCCTCCTATCTTCATAATATTTGTAAAATTTTTACATTTTTTACTTTTGAAATTATATTAAATTTAAAAACAAATTGCAATAGTTTTTTGGAAATTTTTTCCATTTATTTTCAATTTTGTTTACTTTTCAACGTTTTCTCGTCATATTATTTTAATATTTTTTTCTTGCAAAAGTTCTATATTTTGTATATTAAGTTGTTTTTTATCTATTTCATATAATAATTTGTCTTTTTCGTTAAAAGTTAATTCTATATTGCAACATATAAACTCATTAAATTCAGTTTTAGTAATATTAATTTGATTTAAATTACAATAATGTTTAAAAGATTCAAAATCTTGATATAATATTTCTACTTTCATTTCTAGTCCGCAAATATTCTTCTACAATATTTGCACCTTCTATGGCTTTTTTTGTAACTTCTGAATATGCTCTAACTAGTCCTCCTGTTCCTAGAAGGATTCCACCAAAATATCTTGTTACTACTGCTAAGCAATTTACTAGCTCATTTTTAGAAAGTAAGTTTAACATAGGCGCTCCAGCAGTACCACTTGGCTCTCCATCATCACTTGATTTTTCCACTATTCCGTTTTTGTTTTGAATTCTAAATGCAAAGCAGTGGTGTTTAGCATCATAATATTTTTTACGAATTTTTTGCAAATTTTCTTCTACTTCTTCCATAGAATTTACATATATTAAATCACATATAAATTTAGATTTTTTTTCTACTATTTGCTCTGTAATATTTTCATTAATTGTTTTCAAAATTTTTCCTACTTTCTTATGTTATAAATTTTGTTTTATAACTTTTTATGTGTTTTCTCCTGCAACATAGCCTGTAGAATATGCAATTTGCAAGTTGAAACCTCCGGTGTATGCATCTACATCAATAATTTCTCCTGCAAAATATAAATTTTTTACTATTTTAGATTCCATTGTTTTAGGATTAATTTCCTTTACGGAAATGCCGCCCAGATGTTATTATTGCTTCTTCAATTGGTCTAAAACCGATTAATAGTTATTTCTAAATTTTTTAATAAACTTACTAGTTTTTTTCTTTCTTCCCTAGTAATAGAGTTTATTTTTTTCTCTTTGTCTATTTTAGATAATTCTATTATTGTTTCTATCATTTTTTGAGGTAACAATTCATTTAAACTGTTTTTAAATTCTTTGTTTTTTTGTTTTTCAAAGTCGCGTAATATTCTTTTTTCTAATTGTTCCTCTGTTAATGCTGGTTTTAAATCTATGCAAAGGCAAATTTTTTCTTGCTCTAATAAGTTTTCTACATTTGGAAACCTAAGTAAATGTGCTGATCCACTTAATATTATTGGTCCTGAAACTCCAAAATGAGTAAATAGCATTTCTCCAAAATCTTCATATATAATTTTATTAGTAGATATATCTTTTATTTTTATTGCAACATTTTTTAAACTTAGTCCTTGCATTTTGCTACATATTTTTAATGATTGTTTACTAGCTGTTAATGGAACTAAAGATGGTTTTATTTTTGTAATTGTATGGCCTAATTTTTGTGCTATTAAATAGCCATCTCCTGTTGAACCTGTTACTGAATAGCTTTTTCCACCTGTTGCTAAAATGATTTTATCTGCTAATATTTTTTGCTTTTTACCAGAAAAAAGGCATTGCACTCCAATAGCTTTGCCTTCTTCTACTATTATTTCTTCTACTTTTGTATTAGTTTCAATTTTTACATTTTGTTTTTTTAGTAACTTTAAAAATACATTTAATACATCTTTTGCGTTATCTGTAACAGGAAATATGCGGTGTCCTCTTTCTTCCTTAACCTTTAAGCCTTCTTGTTCTAACATATTAATTATATCTTTGTTAGTAAATTTATTAAAGCTACTATAAAGAAACATACCATTACCTGGTACGTTTTGAATAAATTCTTCTATTGGAAGGCTACTTGTAATATTACATCTGCCTTTTCCAGTAATTAATAGTTTTTTACCAATAGACTCCATTTTTTCTAATATTGTTACAGTGTTCCCGCATTTGCTAGCATGTAAAGCTGCCATTATTCCCGCGGGCCCGCCACCTATTACAATTACTTTCATTTATTACCTCATAATATTTTTATAACAAGTTTACAATTATTTAATTATTTAGTTAAAAAAAGAAACAAGTATTGCTAGGAAAGCTAGGCAAATAACCGGAGACGTACTTTTTGTACGTTGAGGATTATTTGTCCGACGCTTGACAACGCAAGACGAAGTTTATTTTTTTAACTCATGTTTTGGACTGCCTTTAAAACTCCCAGTTTTCCATACTCATAAGTAAGTCCACCTTGAAGGAAAGCTGTGTATGGAGGTCTAATTGGTGCATCACATGAAAGTTCTATTGAAGAACCTTGTGTAAAAGCTCCTGCTGCCATTATAACTTTATCTGTATAGCCTGGCATGTCCCATGGCTCTGGAATAGAATTGCTATCAATTGGTGAACCCATTTGTATACCTTGGCAAAATTTGATTAATTTTTGTTCATTATTAAAAGTAATAGTTTGTACAATGTCTGATCTTTTTTCGTTGTATTTTGGGCTAGAGCTATAGCCTAATTCTTCTAATAATTTGCTTGCAAATATAGCAGTTTTTAAGCTACTTGCTACTACAGTAGGTGCCATGTATAAACCTTGTAAAATTTGTTTATTTATTCCAAGTGTTGGTCCTACTTCTTTTCCAAGTCCTGGAGCAGTTAGTCTTTCAGCAGCTAAATTAACTAATTCTTTTTTTCCTGCAATATATGCTCCATTTGGTGCAATTCCACCGCCTAAATTTTTTATTAAAGATCCTACTATAATATCTGCACCTAAGCTAGTTGGCTCTATTGTTTCTATCATTTCGCCATAGCAGTTATCTACCATTATGATAACATTTTTATTAACACTTCTAATAGTATTAATTACTTTTTCTATTTTATCTAAGGTTATGCTTTTTCTTAAGCTATAACCTCTAGAGCGTTGTATTTCTATTAGTTTTATATCATTTTTTTCTACTCTTTTTTTAATTTCTTCATAATTAAAATCATCTTTTAGCATATCTATTTGTTCATATTCTACATTATGTGCTTTTAAAGAACTTGGATTGTCTACAATTCCAATTACTTCGTCTAATGTGTCATATGGCTTACCACTAATGCTTAAAAATGTATCTCCTGGGCGTAAAAAGGCAAATAGTGCAACTGTTAATGCATGTGTACCAGAAATAAATTGGCTTCTTACTAAGCTATCTTGTGTATCTAAAACCTCTGCAAATACCTTTTCAATAGTATCTCTTCCAATATCTGAATAACCATAACCTGTTGTACTATTAAAATGAATATCAGAAATATTATACTTTTGAAAAGCATTTAATACTTTTAAACTATTATATTCACATATTTTATTTACCTGTTTAAATTCTTCTTGTATAGTATTTTCTACTTTTTCTGCTAAGTCTAATAAATTTTGACTTATTCCAAATTGCTTATACATTTTATTACTTCCTTTAATTTATTTATATCTCATCACTGCTATATCTTGCTTCTGTATGTAATATATTAGTATTAACAAGATAATATTTGCCTAAGAAACTTGGTTGATACCAATCTAATTCATAAGTTGGTTCTTGCACTGTTTCTCCATTTTGATTTATTACTCCCCATTTTCCACTAACTTTAATTCCTGCAAATCCATATTCGTTAAAGTCTGTTATCATTTCATAGTTACCTTGTAATTTCGTATTTCCTTCTTTATCAACAAATACCCATTTGCCATCTATATTTTTTGCAAAAAGAGTATTATTAGGGAAAATGTCTTTTGCATCTAAGTTATTTCCATTTTCATCATAATATAGAAAGTTATTTTCTGAAGCTAACATGATATATCTATTAGGGTTTTCTGTTGATGATTCATATTGTCTAATTACTGCTCCATCCATTTTAGCTACTTGCTGAATTTTTAAATTATATAGTTCAATAGTTTTTGTATTTGCTATTTCTGCTTGGACTAAGTTTGTATCATTAAATCTAAAGATACTTGTATATTTCATTTCTAATACTATTTTGCCTGTATGATCAACAATTCCATTTTTTCCATCTTTAGAAACTATAAAATAATTACCTGGTAAATAGCCTATATATGTATAATTATCATCTATAAGTATATCTCCATTTGCATTTATTACAGTGTAAATATCATTTTCATCTATTGCAATATAGTAATTTGGGCTATCTGTTTGTGTTAAACTAACATTTTTAGTTTCTATTTTATTTCCTTGTGTATCAAATACATAAGTTTCATTATCTTTAATAGCATTTAAATAAATTCCGCCAAATAAAATACTATCATATTCTGAATGTAAAATTGTTTCGCCGTTTCTTGTAACAACTCCTTGTTTTCCATTACGTGTTGTAATAAAAATATCTTTAACTGCATAATAAGAAATTTCTTGATATTCATGGTTTAAAATTATTTTTTTATTTTTTAGTAAACCTGCTTGTCCATCTTTAAATGCTATAAAATAAATATCTTTTTCGCTAGGAATTTGTGTAACTCTTTTCAATTCTGTATATTCTGTTTTTAATATTGTACGTCCACGATAGTTAATGTAGCCATATCTAAAACCATTTTCAGTTTTTTTGCTTACAATAAAGCCTGTAGTTTTATTTTTGGTTGTTTCATTATAGTAATTATCAGAAGTTATTGTTTCATATTCATTTTTAATAATTACTTTGCCCTTCATGTTAATAACTCCGGCTTTACCATCTTTTTTTACTAAAAATGTTCCTTCTTTATAATTAATGCTACTTACTTCATCATAAATAGGCTTTGTTACAACTTTTTCTTCTAAAGTAATTAAGCCGTATTTGCCATCTTTTTTATATAGTAATACACTTTTTTCATAAGGATTTGATTCTATATTAGTATCTATAGTAATGGCTTGTACATTTTGGTAATCTGTAAAAATTTCTTCGCCTTTTTCATTAAAAACCTCAGTTTCATAGGTCTCTGTTTTTTGGTCATAATTACTAATACATATAAATATAGGTTTAGAAGGGTTTGGAATTTGAATAGCTATATATTTAGGTTCAATAATTATATTTCCACTTTTATCAATAACACCATATTTTGAGTCTTTGGTAAGTAAGAAATAATTATATTCTTTAATTTCTTCTATTTCATATTGTAAGCCTAGTTCATTTGCAATAATAATAGCACCTATTACTGCTATTATTATAATAGCAACTATTAAAATAATCCATTTTAATTTTCCCTTCATAACTTTATTTTCCTTTCATTACTCTTCTATCTTTCTAATTTGTTCTTGTCCATTTTTACATACTTTAACCCATTGTATTCTTTTATCTTCATATTCTTCAATATGATATGTTAGTTGTTCGTCTTCAATTGTAGGTTTTTCGTCTTCTTCTGGCAATCTTCCTAGTTTTTCTATTAAATAACCAGATAATGTTTCATAGTCTCCTTCTGGAATTTTTACATCTAATATTCTTTCTAATTCATAAAGATTAATGTTTCCTTCTACTAAGTAGGTATTATTATCTATTTTTTTATATTCTACTTCTATATCATCATATTCATCAAATATATTACCTACTAATTCTTCTAGAATATCTTCCATTGTAAGTACACCAGATGTTCCACCATATTCATCTACAACTATTGCCATTTGCATTTTATTTTTTTGTAATTCTCTAAAAATTTCGTCAATTGGCTTTGTTTCTGGTACAAAATATGCTTCTCTAATTATATTTTTAATTTCTATTTTTTGGTTTGAACTAATAAATTTTAAAATATCTTTTAAAAATAAAATTCCTTTAATATTATCTATTGATTCTTCATATACTGGTATTCTACTATACTTATACTCATCTATTTCATCTAAAATCTCATATAGATTTTGATTTATTTCAATAGCGTACATATCTGTACGGTGTGTCATAATTTCTGATGCAACAATATCATTTAAAGCAAATACATTATTTATTAATTCTTTTTCTGTTTCTTCTATTGAACCTTTTTCTTCTCCTTCATCTACCATCATTTTTATTTCTTCTTCAGTAACAACTTCTTCATCTTGCTCATTTACTCCAAAAATTTTAGAAATAATGTTAGTTGAATATGTTAATAATTTTACAAATGGAGCTGTAAGTAAAGAAATAGCTCTAATAGCTCCTATAGTTCCGAAAGAAATTTTTTCATAATATTTCATTGCTAGTCTTTTTGGAACAAGTTCTCCAAATACAAGTGTAAAAAATGAAAGTATTAAAGTAATAATTACTATAGAAATGCTTCTCCATACTGAAATGCTTAGAAACGGCATTAAATTATTTAATATTGGAGCTAAATCATCTGCAAATGCATCTGATGCAAATGCGCTTGATAAGAATCCTGCTAGAGTAATACCTATTTGTATAGTTGCTAGAAATTTACTTGGATTTCTTAACATTTTTTGAATTTGTTTTGCTTTTTTATTTCCTTCTTTTGCTTGTTTTTCTATTTTAGCATCATTTAGTGATATAAAAGCAATTTCTGTTGCGGCAAAATAAGCATTAAGTAGAATTAAAATTGCTAAAAAAATTAGTTGTGAAATCATACATTTTTCCTTTCGTTTTGAAACCTAATTATATAGCATAATTATATATTCTATATGCTTGTATGTCAATAAATGCAACATTATTAATTCTAATTTTTTTGTTATTTTAACAACCCGTTGTAGGTAATCTTTTAGTAGGTGTATAGTGCTCTTGGTTTGGCTTACTAGGAACCACCTTTTCGCCTTCTTCTTTAAAGTTATCTACTGTAATTTCTTCTTCTCCTTGCATTTCAATGTTTACTTCAATTAGTTCATCATAACCATAATAGCCATCTGGAGCAATTGTTTCCTCTAAGTAATATAGTCCAGGCATAAGGTATGGTATTTCTATAATTCCTTGCTCGTTTGTTTTTAATTCTGAATAAATTATTGATTTATCTGAATCTAATAAATTAAAAAATGCATCTTTAAGTGGCTCACCTGTGTCTCCATCTTTTTTTAGTATTGTTATTTTTGTTTTGTTTTTTTCATAAGTTTGCTTATAGCTTCTTTGTACTGTTTCATACTCATCAAATATAATTGCAAAATCTTCATATGAATCTTCTTTTAAATTTTTTCCATGATAAATAGGGTATGTTTTTAAAGAAGCTGTAATATTTATATTAAATTCTCCGGAAGTTTTTAAATCCGAAATTGGTAACAAAATTTTAAATTTTTCTTCTGAAGAAAATGTTGTTTTTGGATTATTTGTTATATCTGTTATTTTAAATGTTTTTATATTTTTGCCTGTAATAGAAACTTTATAATCTCCTCCTGGTACTGATTCTGTTACAGTATAAATTTTGCTAACATAATTATTATCTAAACTATCTATCTGCCAAGATGAATTTTCTTCTTTAATATCTAGTCTTCCTACCGGTTTTGTTTTCTCTTGACTTCTTGCTGCTTGTATAATAGTTTTTATAGCTCTTATTGTTGTAGTATCTTTAGAATTACTGTTTAAATATTCTGTGAATTTATCTAAATCATAATTATAAAATGCATCATATACTGCTATTTTGGTTGCATAATAAGCCTCTAGTCTATCACAGCCTAGTTCTTCTGGAGTTTTAAATGGATAGCCATTAATAATTGCTCTCCAAACTCTTTGATTTGTTACCAAGCTATCAATACTTACAGAATATGGCTTTCCATACGTTACAGTTGTATCTTTGTTTCTGTCTAATCCATATGCTAGATATTTTTCTCCATCTTTTTCATAATAAACACATTCTACACTTATTGGTTCTCCATCATATTCACAACGTATAAGTTCATCTCTTGTAGTTAAGGTTATTTCTTCATTTAAAGATATTGCTGCATTTACTTTACTTTGTCCAAAGCAAATTGAAAAACTAGTTAAAATTGTAATTATTATCATTAGTATGTATATTATTTTTTTTAATTTAAACATTTTATTTTTTCTCCTTATTTAATTTTATAACTTGCAATTTCTACTGCCTGCACGCATCTTCTGTAATCTTTTCTATTTTCTTCGCATGTAATTAAAGTAATACGATTATCTTTTGTAGGTTGTAAATAACTCCAATCAGTTTGCAAAATTACTTTATTTGTTTGTACTTTATAAACTTTTTTATTATTTGCTGTAGTATAAATTATTTCATCTCCTATTTTTAAATTTTTTATATTCTCAAAAAAATTACATTTATAGCCTCTGTTGTGTGCCGCTAAACATACATTTCCTTGCCATTTACTGGTTTGCTCAAAATGTCCTACAGAAGTCAATAGCACAGATGATGAAATTCCTTCTGAAATATGTACATCTAAATCAATTTTAGGTATTTTAATTCTCCAAGTTTTATTTTTATTTTCTGTAAGTACTTGTGTTTGAGTTTTCTCGTTTAAATTAGCCTGCTCATTATTGTTTGCCTCTAATATACTTTCTTCTAAATTTAATTTGTTTAAATTTGTTTCTACATTAGATTTATTACTATTTGTATTAGCTTGTTCATATTTATTTTCTACTAATTTTTTAGAAATGCTTATAGGTTTTGTATTTTTTGCTAAACTAATATTTAAATCTGTTTTAGATTGCTCATTTGCTAATAAAAGTTCATTAGTTAAATAATTTGGAATTGTTTTAGAATAAACTTGATTGGATGAATTTTTTTCTTCTGTTTTTTGAAAATTCAAATAAATAATATAAAATAGCGCAAATATAATTATAGTTATAGTAATAGCTATAGTACTTACGTTTTTCTTTGTATAGGTAATTATATAAACTTCACCTGCCTTTTACTTTTAAATATTTAATTTAATTTGGATTTTAATTTAAGAAATCAAAATTTGTTAAATTTAAAATACTTTTGATAAAATAAATTAATGATTATAAATAAAAACGTTTTTAATTTTTCTTATGTTTTTAAAAAATTGCAATTTTTTAAACTCTAATTATAATACACCAATTTTATGTATTTGTAAAGAATTTTTCATCGCCTTTTTTCGACATTTTTCTCACTGTTAATAAATAAAAAAGAATATAAATGGTTTTTTTTAAAATCAATTTATATTCTTTTTTAAATTTATGCACTAAGATTTATATCAAAATAAAATTCTACACCATTTTCTTTGTTTTCTACACCATAAGCATTTTTATAATTAGTTTGAATTGCTTTAACTATTGAAAGACCTATTCCGCTTCCACCATTTTCTCTATTTCTAGAAGAATCTGCTTTATAAAATCTTCCCCAAACTCTATCTAAATCATCTTGTGCAATATTTTTACCAGTGTTAAATACAAATACTCTTGCTTTATTTTCGTTTAGCTGTATTTTAACTTGTATTTGCTTTTTGCCATTTATATTTTCTGCATTTTTTATTGCATTTGTAAAATAATTTGTTACAATTTGGTCAATATAAAAATCATCTGCATATACATAAATAGGCTCTATTTGATTAAAAATTACTTCTATGTTGTTTTCTTCAAGCATAACATGACATTTTCTAATTACTTCTGTTATTAATTCTACTAAATTGAACTTTTTATCATTAAATTCTCTTTTTCCATATTCTAGTTTCATTAATTCTAAAAGCTGTTTTACTAACTGATCCATCTTATTAGATTCATCTAAAATTACTTCTGCATAGAATTTTTTAGATTCTTCATCTTTATTTACATTTTCAACTAGTCCCTCTGCATAGCCTTGTATTAAAGCAATTGGAGTTTTTAGTTCATGTGATACATCTGAAATAAACTGTTTTCTCATTTCATCTATTTTAGATTTTTCTTCAATATCTTTTTCTAGCTCTTTGTTATTTTCTCTTAATTGCTTAATTGTAGTTTCTAGTTTATCTGACATTGTATTAATGTTTTTTCCAAGCTCATTTATTTCATCATCAGAATCCGTAATTCTATATTTTTTGCTAAAATCTAATTTTGCCATTTGATTTGTAATTTCGCTTAATTCTGAAATAGGTTTTGTAAATCTACGAGAAATAAACGATACAGCAAAAGATGCTACTATAATTGTAAGAAATCCAATTAAAACTAATGCTTCATTAGATATTCTAACGCTTTCTTCAATTGGAGCTATTGGCATTCTAATATATAAACTATAGTCATTTACAAGTTTACCTGTTAATAATATGTAATTTAAACTATTTGAATTATCTGTTATTTTTCTAATTTTCATATTTTCATCTGAGTAAATTACATTAGTTTCTTTAACTTGCTCTTCCATTGACATTATGCTATTAATTTTTTCTATGTTATCTAAAAAATCCCTATTAGTAGAAAAAATTATTAAGTTTGTATCTGCTTTTATTAAAATATCAAAATTATTTTTATATGCAATTCGCTTTAGTTCGCTTTCTAAATTGCTATTTAAATCTGGATTTTCGTAGTATGTATTTATTCTTTGATATACTTGCTTTATAGTTTTAGTTTTATTATACATGTAAAAGTTTTCTAAAACTAACCTATTTATAACAACCAAGCAAAATACCAAAAACATAATAACAATACAAAATGTAATAAATAGCCTAAATCTTACTGATTTTAATTGTTCTTTTATTTTTTCCATATTTATTATCTTTCCCTTAATTATTTTATTTCAAATTTATAACCTACACCTCTCATGGTTTCTATGTATTTGCCTTTTTTGCCTAATTTATGTCTTATTTTTTTAATATGACTATCTATAGTTCTAGAATCTCCATAATAGTCATAGTTCCATACATTGTTTAAAATTTTATCTCTAGATAATGCAATGCCTTGATTATCTACTAAATATTTTAGTAGTTCATATTCACGAAGGCTCATTTCTACCTGTTTTCCATCCACTTTTACAGTTCTTCCATCCGAATCTATAGTAATTCCGCCATAGTCTTGTACATCTTTTTTATCTCCCATTGTTCTTTTTAATATAGCTTCAACTCTTGCTACTAAAATTTTAGGGCTCACTGGCTTTGAAATATATTCATCTACTCCTAGTTCAAAGCCAAATAATTCATCTTGTTCTTCTCCTCTTGCAGTTAGCATAACAATTGGAACTTTTGAAGTTTGCCTAATTTGGCGAAGTACAGACCAGCCATCTAATTTTGGCATCATAACATCTAACAAAATTAAGTTTATTTTACCCTTATTTTCTTCAAATACTTTTAAGGCTTCTTCTCCATCTGCTGCTTCTAAAATAGAATAACCTTTTTGCATTAAAAAGTCTTTTATTAATTTTCTCATTCTAGATTCATCATCTACTACTAATATTGTAATATCGTTCATTTTATACTTCCTTTCAAAAGGCATAGTTTTTATTTACATTTATTATATATTATAACTATCAATTATGTCTAGAGTGTGAAAAATTTGTTAATAGTTATAATTATATCAAAGCTTTAATAGTACTATTTTTCGCAGTTTTGAAAGGTCCCGTTCTGACTTTCTTCTTTGAGCCTACTACTGCAACGGGCATTTGAAAAACAAGAAAAACTAGTACTATTAAAGCAATTGGCTAGTCAACTTAAAAAACTAGTACTATTCGAGCGGGTTAACTATAAAGCCATTAATTGTGAATTTTTTACACAATATACTTAATTTCATTATTTGGAAAATGTTTTTTCATAAGATCTCTTAAATAAATTTCTGCTTCTTCTCTTACTTCTTTTTTATAAGTATATTTTCCTTTTCCCCTACCAGTCATAATGTTAGGGTCATATAAATTTATTAAAGTTGGAAAAGCTTCTTCGTTTATTTTACGGTGTATATAACTATATGTCATAAAAATAATTTCAAAAAATACCTTTTCTTTTACTTCTTTGCTTAAATTTTCTGCTAAATATTCTATTAGCTCTTTATATTTTTCTCTCCAATTTTCGACTAATATAATTGGAGCTATTAAAATTCCTATTTTATAGCCTGCATCTGCTAACTTGTTAATTGCCTGCACTCGCTTTTCTAAAGGAGATGTACCTATTTCAATTGTTCTAATTAAATCTTTTGGATTTACGCTCATACGTACAATTATTTTCCCATTATGCTTTAATGGTAAAATTGGATCTACCATATCAAATTTAGTTGGAAAAGTTAAAAATCCTTTTTCGTTATTGCAAAAATTTTCTATTGTCCAGTCCAAGTTGCCTGTTATAGTATTTTCTAATATTAAATCACTATTGCTTCCTATTTCAAAAGTTAAATTTTTTTCTGCTTTATTTGCTACTTTTATAATTTTTTCTAACATTTGCTCTCTATTTACAAAAAGCCTTAAATATGCACATTTATTGTAATTACAAACTAAATAACAATAAAGGCACATTGCAATACAACCAGATGATGTATATGGAACTAAAAAATCAGAAGTTTTATGATTTGGTACAAAATTATGTGTTTTTCTAATCCCAATAATTAAATTTTGTTTCATATTTGGAAATTCGCTATTTTGCTTTTTTCTCATTTCTTCTATGTTGTTATGGTTTTCTATTTCTATACAAGGAATATTTTTTTCTCTATATTCTTGTAATAATTTTTTTCCAAGTTCATAGTTTTCACTTTCTTTTTCATAATAAACTGATTTAGGCAAGAACATAAGTATTTTCTCCTTTCGAATTTACTTAATATTCTTGCCTATTTATTTTTTATTATTCAAATTTATTTTTTAGACCTGTCCCTAATTACTTAAAAAGGGGGTATTAGGGACTGTCCCCAATAATGCTTTTATTTTGATTCCTTGTTCTTTGAACATTTTTTCATGCTCTGTTTCAATGTTTTCCCAAAAGTTTGGCTCATTTTCTAAATCTCGTGTTATTTTATTAATCTCAAAACCTGCTTCTTTAAAGTAGTTTATACTTTCTTCAAATAAGTTATCATCATCTGTTTTAAAATAAATATTTGCTCCTGGTTTTAAAAATTTTTTATAATTTTCTAGTTGTTTGGTATGAGTTAACCTTTTTTTGTGATGTTTTCCCCTTGGCCATGGATTACAAAAGTTAATGTAAATTCCATCTACACTATCTTTTTCATTTAATATAAGTAGTATACGTTCTATATCAAATCGAGTTAAAAGCACGTTGTTTATTTCTTTATTTTGTTCATTATATACCTCTTCTATTTTTCTTTTTGCTAGTCCTAACATTGGATCAACTAAGTCTATTGCTAAATAGTTATTTTCTGGGTGAAGTGCTGCTTTTTGTGCAATAAAGCTTCCTTTTCCACATCCAAGCTCTACAAAAAATGGATGGCTAGAATTTATAAATTCTTGCCTCCATTTTCCAATTAATTCTTCTGGGTGTTCTCTATAAAATTTACTTTCTTCTAATTCTTTTCTTGCCCATGGCTTATATCTTATTCTCATAATTTCCTCTTATTTTTTTGACCTGTCCCTAAATGCTTGAAAATAAGCAATGGGACCTGTCCCCTACATATGTTTTCTTGTCATTTCTAGAAGATCTAGTGGCGTAAAGCCAACAATTTGTGTTTTTGAACGATCTTTTTTTAAAGCCTCTTCTAATGTTTGTAATATTTTTTGTTTAGTTTCTTCTTTTTCCATATCTATGTAGTCTATTATAATTATTCCGCCAATGTCTCTAAGTCTTAATTGTTTTGCAATTTCTAGGCTTGCTTCTTTATTTACTGTATATACAGTTTGCTCTAGGTCTTTTGTTCCTACATATTTTCCAGAGTTTACATCTATTGCAGTTAAAGCTTCTGTTTTATCTATTGTAATAAAGCCACCACATTTTAACCAAATTTTACGATTATTTGCTTTTTCTATTTGTTCTTCGACATCATATATTTTAAGAACGTCTTCATTTTTTAGTTCTAATTTTACTTTTTCTTTTAGACCTGTTTCTTCTAAAAAATTTTTAACATAGTTATGTACTTCCATATTGTTAGTAGTAATTTTCATTAAATCTTGATCTACTAAATCTGTTAATAATTTTCCAACAATTCCATCATTTTTATATAATATAGTTGGATTAAAATCTTTTTTATTTTGCATACTTTTAAATTTTTGTAAAATTTCTTCATATTTAGCTAAAACTCTTTTAATGTCTTGTTTTATTAATTCATCTGATTTTCCTTCTGCTGATGTTCTTATAATTATTCCATAACCTTTTGGCAAAACTTCTTTTACAATATTTATTAGTCTACTTTTTTCTTGCTCTTTTTCTATTTTTTTAGAAATAGTAATAAATTCCGTTTCTGGCATTAATACTATAAATCTTCCTGGAATGCTAATATGGCTTGATACTCTTGCACCTTTTTTATTTGTGCTATCTCTTTTAACTTGAACTAAAATAGGCATTCCTGTATGTATATAATTTTTTATGTTGTATTTGCTTAGATTCTCATTCTTATTTCCTGTTTCATTACTAGTTTTAGGAATAATATCTTTTACATGAATAAATGTATTTTTTTCTACCCCTATATCTACAAATGCTGCTTGCATACCGACTAAAACATTTTCTACTTTTCCTAAGTATATGTTTCCTTCTAGCCTTTGCTTTTCTTCTATTTCTTCATATTGTTCTACAAGTTTTCCGTTTTCTACTAATGCTACTATTTTCTTTGAATTTTCATCTTGCTTTATGATAATTTCTTGCATTTTTAAGTCCTTTCTAATTGTATTTATTCATTGTACTATCAATACCATTTTTTAAAAATTCTGTTACTGCTATAACTGCTTTTTCTATTCCTACTTCTAAGCTTTTATATGTTTCATCATCTAGCTTACCTATAACATAGTCTATAGCGTCATATTCATCTACTGGTTTGCCAATTCCTACACGTATTCTTGGAAAGTCTTCTGATGAAAGTTCATGTACAACAGATTTTGCTCCATTATGGGTTCCTGGTCCACCTTTTTTTCTAATTTTAATGGTTCCAATTTCAACATCCATGTCATCATAAATAACTAAAACGTTTTCTATTGGAATTTTATAAAAGCTTACAAATGCTTCAATACTTTGACCACTTAAGTTCATAAATGTTTGTGGTTTTAAAAGTACTACTTTTTGGTCTTCTATTACAGCATTTTCATATATTCCGTTAAACTTAGTTCTTGTTAATTCTATTTCATATTTTTTAGCTATTTTATTAATTACATCAAAACCCATATTGTGTCTAGTTTTACTATACTCTGGCTCTGGATTTCCTAAACCTACTATTAAATACATTTTTATACCTCAATATTACTCTTTAAGACTTTTATTTAATCCGTTTAATTGCATTTTAGCTTTATTTGTAATTTGTTTTATTTTTTCATCTTCTACAGATTTAAAATCTTCTAGTGGCATTTTAGTTTTATTAGTTATATTATTAAAATGTACTATATTATTTGAAAATAGTTGTAAGTCATTTATTACATTATCTATTTTATCACTGTATGACATAATTTCACACTTTTGATTCATAATTACAGAAAGAATCATTGCATGAAATCTGGCACATACCATGTATTCCATTTTTGAGTATTCTTCTAGAAAATACTCTATATTGCCATCATATTTAACCACTTTTATTTTTTTAGATACTTCATTTGGAAGTGTTTCTAAAAAGCTTACAATTGCTCTTTCATCACCTTCATATTTGCAAAATGAAAAAAGAGTAATACTTTTACCTTTTTCTATATAATCATAAATATTATTTTTTAGCATTTCATAATATGTTTGTTCATAATTTAAAAGTTTTTTTCTAATACTAAGATCAATTATTGAAATTCCTACTGTATTTGGTTCTTTTTGTGTATTTTTAGGTGAGTATAAAAAAGCAAAATCTGGTGCATAATGAACTTGCTCTATGCCATTAAAAAGATTAGCAGAGTATTTATCTCTAAAACAAATACTGCTACAATTTTTATAAACTTCTTTTGCTAAGTCCAAGTATTGCTGTGTATAATATGGTCCAAAATTTGAACTAATATAGTGAAATGGAATATTATTTTTTTTACATTCTTTCATGAATTCTAAAAACTGTTCAGATATATTATAAACAACTCCACCTTCCATAAAAATAGAGCCACCAATATATATATAACCATCATAATCTTGTGCGTTTTGTTTTGTTAAATTTTTTTCTTTTTCTTTTAGTATTGTAATATTAGAAAAATTTTGAAATAACTTTGAATGTTCGTCATTTTCAATGTTTATGTAAAATTGTATATTGGGATATTCTTTTAATAGCATATATATAAATAGGTCATCTCCTAAATTAGCTTTTGCATATGCTAAAATAAAAAACCTCTTTTGCTTCACTTTAATTTTCTCCCTTTAAATATAAATTTGTTAGCTCTTGGATTATTTTGCTATTTTCCATATTTTCATTGCACCAAGATAATAATTTTTCAAAGTTCTCCCTACTTGGTTTCGTTCCTGTAACATAGTATCTAGCTGTTAACATTACTTGCTCATATAGCCAATTATTTTCTTTTTCAATAAGATTTTTTTCTTTAATAATATTATCTATTCTCTTTTTTTCATCTAAATTATCTAGTAGAAAATCTAATTTTAAATTAAAAGACATATTTTTATCATGAACTCTATATACACCTATAAAATCTTCTAAAATATAAACTTTATTTTTTAGTAAAGCTCTCATATAAATAGAAGAATCATTTAACATTTCTACATTATCAATATCATAAATATCTTCTCTTTTGAATATTGTAGTAAATGTTGAATTTGGTTTTTCATAAATTGTTTGAAATCCTTTTAAATATTCTATATTATCTAATTTATTAGAAACGTTAAGAGGCTTGTTTTCATAAGTTTGATCAATTTCATATTTAATAGAAGAATTTGCTGATACAAAAGAAAGTGGCTCATCAGATTCTTCAAATGTTCTTATTGCTTTTGCAAAAAATTCATTATCTGTATAATAGTCATCATCATCCATAAAAATAAGATACTCACCATTGCTTTTAAGATAGCCATTTTTTCTAGTAACTCCAGCACCAGAATTTTTCTCATTGTGATAATATTTTACTTTTTCATTATTAGCATAATGTTTTTGTATAACTTCATCTGTATTATCAGGTGAGCAATCATTTACAATAATGATTTCATAGTTTTGGTAAGTTTGTTGTAATACTGAATCTATTGCTTCTGTAATCATTTCTCCTCTTTTATAAGTTGGCATAATTATAGAAATAAGACCTTTTTTAATCATAACTTTTCTCCTATTTATTTAGATTTTAATTTATTCCAAATTTCATTTGTTTTTAAGTATTCTGCATAATGTTTTTTAACATTTTTATCATATTTGTTTAAGTCATCTATTAAAATATTGCAGTCTTCCCCTTCAAATAGTTTATTAATTTCAGGGATTCCGGCTTCTAGTTTTCTATGATTTTCTGCCATTTTTGTTTTGTAATTTTCTCTATCTGTAATATATTGGAATAATGGTTTATATTTTATCCACCCTCTAGAAGCTTGTATAAATCTTTTTGCAATTTGTTCATCTTCTACTTTTATTTTTCGTAAATTTTTTGGATATTTTCCTCTTAAAATATTTGTATATTTTAAAAATCCATCATGAAAATGATATACTGGTACTTTTATAACTTTTGCTTCATCTAATAAGGTAGAAAAGAAAGTATCTTCTCCTCTTGCTCCTTCTGGATTATAAAATGCAGGGATTTTTTCTATATGTTTTAAATTTAAACATAATGTAGAACCTGCAACCCATTTACCACCATTTTGTTTTTCTATTTCATAAGCTCCATTGCCGTTAGCAACTTGTTGATCTGCATACGTAATTCCATTATCTTTTACAAATTTATTACGAATAGAATCCCATGAAATAATATCATTACTAATGGCTTCTATATAGTCTCTAAAAAGCCCTTCATCTACATCTTCATTTAATTCTACATAAGGAATTGGAGAAATGTAGCCACAGTGATATCCAATAGTTACATCTGCATTTTGAATATATTCGTAATGTTTAGAAATGTTATCTTGTTTTTGCCATATAATTTCTTTTGTTTCATTATCTTTTATACACGCTACAGGATATTCATCATCATCCCAAAATAAAAGGTAATCAATGTCTCTAATAAAAGCATAATACATTAATGTATTTCTTCCTTTAGCATGTCCATGTCCAAAAAATAGTTCTGCTTCATCTTTTGTAAGTTTTCCTCTACCAACGAGCCTTTTTTTCATTTCTTCAATGTCTTCTGGTGTAATATATTTTATTTTAATATCTTTATATACATTTGGCATTAAGCCATAAAAATCTACTCTTGTTGTATATTGATAGCCTAAATCAAAAAGAATAAATATTGTTAATTCTACTTTATTTTCACTGTTTTTAAATTGATTTATTAATTGTTCATAAGTATTATTTATAATTTTGCATACATTAGGTCTTCCTGCTACAAACCCCAATCCAAATTGAACTGTTTTGCTCATAGTGCTCTCCTTTGCGTTTATAATATGTCAAATAATAGCATTTAACTACTAGATTATATCATATACTTCATTTTGTGTCAAACTTTTAAAATGCCTATATTTCAAGCATAACACTCATTCTATTTTATATTCTTTTTCTAATTTTTCATTAAAATATAATTTACTTACTAAGTTTAGCTCTTGCAAGTTTTCATCTGAAATTTGAAAAGAAAATATTTTTTTTGCATCTGCTAACATTATGTATCTAATTGCTGTAACCGTAGAATTTGAAACTTGAATAGCGCTTTTATCTACTTTGCCACAAGCTATACACTTTAAACCATTATCTTTAATGCTAAAATAATTTAAATCTTCTTCTTGTTTGCAAGTTACACAATGTTTAATTTGTGGTGAAAAGCCTAGTAAAGTTAGTAATCTTATTTTAAATACTGAAAGTATAAAATCTAAATTTCTATCTGTTTCTGAAATCATGTAAAGTGTGTTTAAATAAAGTTGCAATATTTTGTATGTATTTTGATTTTCATAAGTAACATCATTTATAATTTTAGATATATGTGCTGCATATTTTAATTTATCTAAATCTGTTCTAATTGGGTAAAATAGTTCTATTGTTTCGCAAGAGTTTATATGATATGAGCTTGCCCCTTCATAAATTAAATATTCTCCAAAACATAGAAATTGGGTGCTTGACATTAAGAGGCTTTTTGGTTTTCTAGCCCCTTTTGCACAGCACCCAATTTTACCATTGGGAGTAAGTATTGTTACCATTTTATCAAAGTCATTCATATTACTTTCCGAAAGGATGATTCCTTTGGTTTTGATAAGTCCCATATTGCATTTCCTCTATATTTTTTAGTTTTATTTGTGGTTTAGATTTTGTTATATTTTCTACTTGCATTAATTCCATAAATGTATTTATATTGCCTGTTTGCTTAAAAGTATTCCATGCTAAATTTTTAATTTGTTTTTCCATCATGTGTGTATCAGAGCTCCTGTTCTAGAAGTATTTTAAAATAAGTATTAACCTATTTTTTCTTCTTTTCTTATGTTTTGCTTTTTTTGGTTTTTTATTCTTATTTTATATTAACACAATTTGCCAATTTTTAATCTGTAGTTTTAAATTTTTTTACAAATTGGTCATTGTTAATCCAATCTTCTTTTACTTTTACCCACAATTTTAGGTTTACTTTTTCTTCTAACTCTTTTTCTAAATCTTCTCTTGCATATGTTCCAATTTTCTTTAGCATTTGACCGTTTTTTCCTATAATAATACCTTTATGAGAATTTCTTAAACAATAAATTGTTGCTTCAATGTTAAATATTGGTTTATTCTCTCTTGTTTTTGATTTTTTCATTTTTTCTATTTCTACAAAAATTCCATGTGGTACTTCATCTTGAAGTAGCTTTAAAGCCTTTTCTCTAATTGTTTCTGAAGCTATATCTCTTAAAGTCTGGTCTGTGTATTCTTCTACACTATAATATGCTGGCCCATTTTTTAAGCTTTTTTCTATTTCATCTAATATAGCTTCTGTATCTAATTTTTTTGTTGCAGATGTTGGTATTATTGCTTTAAAATCATATTCATTTTTATATGTTTCAATTAAATTAAATACTTGCTCTTTTGTAACTAAATCTGTTTTATTTATAATTAAAATTGTTTTACATTTTGCTTCTTTTATTTTGTCTAAAATCATTTGGTCGCCTTTTCCAATTTCACTTGAAGTTGCTTCTACTACAAATAAAATAACATCTGCATCTGGTATAGATTTCCAAGCAGTATCATTCATTGTTAAACCTAATTTTGATTTTGGTTTATGTATTCCAGGTGTATCTATAAAAATAATTTGTGAATTTGGTCTATTTATAATAGCTTTAATAGCATTTCTAGTAGTTTGCGGTTTATTTACTACTACTGCTATTTTTTGCCCAGCTATATTATTTAAAATGCTTGATTTTCCTACATTTGTTCTGCCTACAATTGCTACAAAGCCAGATTTAAAATCTTCCATATATGCTCCTTTTTTATTATTGTACTACCATTATTTTATATTTATTGTAGAATTTTGTAAAAAAGTTTTTACTTTTTTTCTACTAATTTTGCTTGACTATTTAAGTTTAAATTATATATTATAATAAATTTTATAGTTAAATTTGACAATTTTAAAAATTATGTTATAATATTATTAGAAATTAGAAACCACAAAGTGTGGTTGCCTAGAAAAGTATATGTTAATACACATCTCGAGGCAAGCAGAGATGTGTATTTGTTTTTTTATTTACTCAATATTATTATTAATGTAATAATAAGAGTTAATGTTATGATAGTTATGCCAACAAGGGCATAGAATAGTAAATAAATAATAGTAATGTATTCTACCATAGCCATCACCTCCTTTATGTAAAAGGAGGCAACCACACTCTGCTTTTCCTAACTTCTTAATTGATTATATAGTTAATTTTAACAAAAGTCAATATTTTTTAAAACATTTGTTTATGTTTTAAAATAGTTATTTTAAATTCTATATTTTGGTTTAGCCTCGTAATGTGTATGTAATATTTCATGTGCTAAATGTCCACCTGGTTCTCCTAAATATTCTTTATATATTTTTTGTAAAACTGGGTTTTCGTGTGATTTTCTAATTTTACTTTTCTCATCTATTGTATACATAGCATCTGCACGCTTTTTTTGAACATTTACTGTAGCTCTAATTTTAGAACTTTTTATTGGCTGACCTCCGCCCATTATACATCCGCCAGGGCATGCCATAATTTCTACAAATTGATAATCTGCTTTTCCTTGTTTTATTTCTTCCATAATTATTTTTGCATTGCCAAGACCATTTGCAACTACTACTTTTATTTCTTCTTTACCTATTTTTACTGTTGCTCTTTTTATTCCTTTTTGTCCTCTTACTTCTTCAAAATTAATTTTTTCTAATTCTTTTCCTGTAACTAGTTCAGATACACTTCTTAATGCAGCCTCCATAACACCACCAGTTACGCCAAAAATTGCTCCTGCTCCTGTTGCTTCTCCCATTGGATCATCAAAACTGCTGTCTTCTAAGTTTGTAAAGTCAATATTTGCTTGTTTTATCATTTTAGCAAGTTCTCTTGTTGTTATAACTGCATCAACATCATACAAGCCATTTTCTTTCATTTCTTCTCTTTGTCTTTCAAACTTTTTAGCAATACATGGCATTACAGATACTACATATATTTTTTCTGGATTTATTTTATTTTTAGCTGCATAATATGTTTTTATAATTGCTCCAAACATTTCATGTGGAGATTTACAACTAGATAAATGTGGTAAGTTTTCTGGGTAATTCATTTCAATATATTTTACCCAACCTGGACTACAAGATGTAATCATTGGCAAATTATCTTTTTCTTTAAAACGTTTTACAAACTCTGTTCCTTCTTCCATAATTGTAAAATCTGCACCTGTGTTTGTATCAAATACTTTATCAAAGCCTAAATTTTTTAAAGCTGTTACCATTTTACCTGTTACATTTGTTCCTACCTCCATACCAAATTCTTCGCCAAGTGCAACTCTTACGGCTGGAGCTGTTTGAACTACTACATAAGTATTTTCATCTTTTAATTTTTCCCATACTTCGTTTATAGAATATTTTTCATGTAACGCTCCTGTTGGGCAGCTTTCTATACATTGACCACAGAAAGTACAGTTAACATCATCTAAACTGTTATTTCCTACTGTTGATATGCAAGAAGAAAATCCTCTACCTGTAGAAGATATTGCCCCTATATTTTGAACTTTTTTACAAGTTGCTACACATCTTCTACATAATACACATTTATTAAAATCTCTAACAATTGATGGAGATTTATCATCTACTTCATATTCGTTTTTTGTACCATCATAACGTACATCAGTCATATTTAGCTTTTCTGCTAAATCTTGTAATTCACAATTTCCATTTCTAACACAAGTTAGGCAATCTCTATGATGATTAGATAAAATTAAGTCTAATATTGTTCTTCTAGCTTCTACAACTGCTGGTGAGTTTGTATGTACTACCATTCCTTCTTCTACTTTTTGAATACAAGAAGTAGCAAAACCACGTCTTCCTTCTACTTCTACAATACACATCCTACAATCTCCAACTTCATTTATATCTTTCAAAAAGCAAAGTGTTGGAATATCTATATTTACTTTTCTTGCAGCTTCTAAAATAGTAGTTCCTTCTGGTACACTTACATTTTTATTATCTATTATTAAATTTACCATTTTTGGTCTCCTTTTTTATTATTTTCATTTTGTTTTACTCTAAAGTTTATAATTAACTGTGAATTGTAACTATAAAACAAATCAAAAACGAGTAGTACTAGGAAGGTAAAGAAAAATTTTTGAGATTATACATTTAGTATATCGAAAAAATTTTTCTGAAACCTGACAACGTAATACGAAGTTTTTCATTTGTTTTAGCCTATAGCGTGGAATGGGCAGACACTAATACAAGTCCCGCACTTAATACATTTTGCTTCGTCTATATGATGTACCTTTCCTGGTTCACCAGTTATTGCTTCTACTGGGCAGTTTCTTTTGCACATTCCGCAGCCTTTACATTTATCTTCATGTATTTGAATTTTAGCTAAGGCCTTGCATTCTCCTGTTTTACATACTTTTTCATTTACATGTTCTAAATATTCTTCTCTAAAATATCTAAATGTAGAAAGCACTGGGTTTGGAGCTGATTGTCCTAATCCACAAACTGCAGTTTTTGGAATACTATTTGCTAGTTCTTCTAATTTTTCTACATCTTCTATTGTTCCATCACCTTTAGTTATTTTTTCTAGTAACTCTAGCATTCTTTTTGTTCCAATTCTACATGGTGTACATTTTCCACAAGATTCATCTACAGTAAAACTTAAATAAAATTTTGCTAAATTTACCATACATTTTGTATCATCCATTACAATAAGGCCACCTGAACCCATCATAGAACCTATTTGTTTTAATGATTCATAATCTATTGGTGTATCTAAATGTTCTTTTGGAATACATCCTCCTGAAGGTCCGCCTGTTTGTGCTGCTTTAAAATCTCTTCCATTTGGAATTCCACCACCAATATCGTATATAATTTCTCTTAAGGTTGTTCCCATTGGGACTTCTACTAAACCTACATTTACTACATTTCCACCTAGTGCAAATACCTTTGTTCCTTTTGAGCCTTCTGTTCCAATACTAGAATACCAATCAGCACCATTTAAAATAATTCTTGTAATATTTGCATATGTTTCTACATTGTTAATTAAAGTTGGCTTTCCCCATAAGCCAGAATTTGCTGGATATGGTGGTTTTACTCTTGGCTGACCACGTTTTCCTTCTATTGATTCTAAAAGTGCTGTTTCCTCTCCACATACAAATGCTCCAGCACCTAAACGAACTTCTACATCAAAGCTAAAGTTTGTTCCAAAAATGTTTTTTCCAAGAAGTCCATATTCTCTTGCTTGTTTTATTGCTACGCTAAATCTTTCTACTGCAATTGGATATTCTGCTCTAACATATATGTAGCCTTGATTTGCTCCTATGGCAAAACCTGCAATTATCATAGATTCTAGTACAGAGTGTGGATCTCCTTCTAAAATGCTTCTATCCATAAATGCTCCTGGATCTCCTTCGTCTGCATTACATACTACATATTTTTGTTTTCCTTCTACATTTTTAGTTAATCTCCACTTTTTGCCTGTAGGAAAGCCTGCTCCACCTCTACCTCTTAAGCCAGATTTTTCTACTTCTTCTATTACTTCATCTGGAGTCATTTCTAGTAAAACTTTTTCTAGAGCTTTATAACCATCAAATGCAATATATTCTTCTATTTCTTCTGGGTCAATTCTTCCGCAATTTTTAAGGGCAATTCTTTTTTGCTTTTTATAAAATGTTAGGTCATCTAATTTTTGAACTTTGCTTCCATCTATATCTTTGCAAAGCAAGCGGTCTACAACTTTTCCTTCTATAATATGTGACTGAATAATTTCTTCACAGTCTTCAGGAGTTACCATTGCATAAAATGTATCTTCTGGTCTAATAATAACTATTGGACCCTTTGCACATAAGCCAAAACAACCTGTTTGAATAACACGTACATTTTCTAATTTCTTTTCTTTTATTATTTTTCTAAAATTTTCAATTATTTTAGGAGATTTTGAAGAAGTACAGCCTGTTCCATGACATACTAAAATATGTTTTTCTTTTGTTCCAACTGCACTATTTACTCTTATATCTAGTTCTTTTCTTTTTGATTCTCTTATTTTTCTTATTTTTTCTAAAGTATCCAATTTATTGCTCCTTTCTATTAATAAAATTTTTATAACATTGCATCTATTTATAATTTTTTAAGAATTTTACTTATTAAAATTGCTATTGCAAGCTATCTAAAACCTCATCTAATTTTTTAACAGTAGCTTTTCCATAAACCTCGCCATTTACTGTAAATACTGGTGCTATTCCACAAGCACCTACACAACGTGTAGCGTCTATTGAAAATTTTCCATCTGGTGTAGTTTCTCCTTCACTAATATTTAATCTTTGTTTTAAGCGCTCCATGATTTTTTCTGAGCCTTTTACAAAGCAAGCAGTTCCTAAACATACTGAAATTGCATATTTTCCCTTTGGCTTTAATGTAAAACGAGAATAAAAAGTAATTACACCATAAATTTCTGCCATTGGAATATCTAAATATTCTGATATTTTACTTTGTGCAATTTTAGGAATATAGCCATATTTTATTTGCACTTCATTTAAAATTGTAATTAAATTATCTTTGCTATTTGTATATTTTTCTAAAATTTCTTTTAGCTCTTTTTCTAGCTTTTTATCTACACAAGAGCAATTTTTATTTTCACTTTTTTCCATGTTTAATCACATTCCTTTCATACGTATAAATCTGACCTGAATTGTAATTATTTTTAGGCCTTGCATCAATTTAATTGTTAGTTTATTTTATTCTTTATTTACTATAGTTATTATACCAAAGCATGCTTTTTCTTTGCAACAAATTTCGACAGAAAAATATTTATTTTTTTAATATTTTTTTAATCTTTCCCCTTTATTTTAGCTTAAATTTATTATATAATATTGCTAATAATTTTTTAGTAACAAAAGGTTGAAAAATAATTACAATTTTTTTAGGCTAGATTTGTGCCTTAGAAAGGAATGATAGTAAATATGGCATATAATTTTAAAGAGATTGAAAAAAAGTGGCAAAATAAATGGTATAGTGAGGGTACCTTTTATGCAAAAGATAATCCATCTCAAAAGAAATGGTATGGTTTAATTGAGTTTCCTTATCCATCTGGACAAGGTTTGCATGTTGGACATCCACGTAGCTATACTGCCTTAGATATTATTGCTAGAAAGAAAAGGATGGAAGGCTATAATGTTTTGTACCCAATAGGTTTTGATGCATTCGGCTTACCTGCTGAAAACTATGCAATTAAAAATCATGTTCACCCTAAAATTACAACAGAAAAAAATGTTGCTCATTTTACAGAACAACTAAAAGCTTTAGGCTTTTCTTTTGACTGGTCTAGAGTAGTAAATACAACAGATCCAGAATATTATAAATGGACACAATGGATTTTTATTCAGTTATTTAAACATGGCTTAGCATATAAAACTACTATGCCTATTAACTTTTGTACAGGCTGTAAAGTAGGCTTAGCAAACGAAGAAGTTGTAAATGGTGTTTGTGAAAGATGTGGAAGTCCTGTTGTTCAAAAAGAAAAAAGCCAATGGATGCTTAAAATTACAGAATATGCTCAAAGGCTAATTGATGACTTAGATGATGTTGACTATTTAGAAAAAATTAAAACTCAACAAAAAAACTGGATTGGTAGAAGTGAAGGTGCTGAGGTTAAGTTTAAAATTAGTGGTTATGATAAAGAACTTATTGTATATACTACAAGACCAGATACATTATTTGGTGCAACCTATATGGTAGTAGCCCCAGAGCATCCTATTATTTCAGAATTAGCAAATAAAATTACTAATTTAAGCGAAGTAAAAGAATATCAAAATAAAGCTGCTATGAAATCTGATTTCGAGCGTGCTGAACTTAATAAAGAAAAAACTGGTGTTGAAATTAAAGGAATTAAAGCTATTAATCCATTAACAAACAAAGAAATTCCTATTTGGGTTTCAGACTATGTTTTAATTACTTATGGTACAGGTGCCATTATGGCTGTTCCTTCTCATGATACAAGAGACTGGGAATTTGCTAAAAAGTTTGATTTACCAATGATTCAAGTTATAGAATCAAATTCTCCTGATGTTGTTTGTGACATAGAAAAAGAAGCATTTACAGATGTTGCTACTGGAAAGTTAATTAATTCAGGCTTTTTAACAGGATTATCTGTAGAAGATGCTAAGAAAAAGGTTATTGACTACTTAGAAGAAAATGATATTGGAACTAGAAAAGTAAATTACAAACTTCGTGACTGGGTATTTTCAAGACAACGTTATTGGGGTGAACCAATCCCTATGGTTTATTGTGAAGACTGTGGATGGGTTCCAATTAATGAAGAAGAGCTTCCTTTGGAATTACCAAATATTGAAGATTACGAACCTGGAGAAAACGGAGAATCTCCACTTGCTAAACATACAGAATGGGTAAATACAACATGCCCACATTGCGGGAAACCTGCAAAACGTGAAACAGATACAATGCCTCAGTGGGCTGGTTCTTCTTGGTATTATTTACGTTATATGGATCCACATAATAAAAATGAGCTTGCTTCTAAAGAAGCTTTAGATTACTGGGGTCCTGTTGACTGGTATAATGGTGGTATGGAACACACAACTCTACACTTACTATATTCTAGATTTTGGCATAAATTTTTATATGATATTGGCGTTGTTCCTACAAAAGAGCCTTATGCAAAACGTACTTCACATGGTATGATTTTAGGTTCAAATGGCGAAAAAATGTCTAAATCTAAAGGAAATGTTATTAACCCAGATGATATTATAAATGAGTTTGGTGCAGATACTTTCCGTATTTATGAAATGTTTATGGGACCATTTGATCAAACAGCACCTTGGTCTATGGAAAGTATTCGTGGATGTAACAAATTCTTAGACCGTGTATGGAATTTGCAAGACTTTTTAGTAGATGGAGATACATATTCTCCTGAATTTGAAAAAATGATGCATAAAGCTATTAAAAAAGTTTCTTCTGATATTGAAGAAATGAAATTTAATACAGCAGTTAGTACATTTATGACAATGGTAAATGAGTTCTATAGATTAAAAAGAGTTAATAAAGCCGAGTTTAGAACATTACTTCAATTATTAAACCCATTTGTACCACATATGACAGAAGAATTATTTGAAATAATTGGAGAGCCTAATACAATAGCAAATACTCCTTGGCCTACTTATGATGAAGCTAAAACAGTAGATAATGAAATAGAAATTCCAATTCAAGTAAATGGCAAAGTTAAAGGTACTGTAGCAATTTTAGTAGATGAAGATGAAGAATCAGTTAAAGAAAAAGTACATAATCTTACAGCTATTCAAAATGCTACTTCTGACAAAACTATTGCTAAAGAAATTTACGTTAAAAATAAGATTTATAATATTGTTGTAAAATAATATAAAAAACTAATTAGGCCCAAATATAATGAATTATATAGTTATTCATTATATTTTGGGCTTTATTTATGTAATTTTAGCTTTAGATTTTAATTATTCTTCTAATTTTTATAAATGTAACAAACTTGTAATATAACTGTAAACGTTTTGTCATACATTTTTGTCATATTATGTTGTATAATATTTGCTAGAAAATACTAAGGAGAAACTAATGAATATTGAAGCAGAACTTAAAAAAGATGGAATTGAAATAGTTGGAAGATTAGATACTTTAAGTGTTAATTCACTTGCAAAAAGCGTATCTTCTAAAATTTGTAAAGCTTTTCCTAAAGCTCATTTTAGCTCTAAACAATTATTCATAGAATTTGCCAGACTTCCTATGTTTTTAGCTGAAATGCCAGAAGGCTTTGCAGAAGCAAACTATTTTTACAAAAATTCATCAATATATTTTAAACAAGGTGTTCCTTTAGATGAACTTGAAAAATTTGCTATTCATGAATTTATTCATCATTTGCAAGAAGTAAAAGATAAAAATGGTAATTTATATCGCTTAGGTCTTTGCGAATATGGTGAATTTAAAACTTATGGTATGGCATTAAATGAAGGAGCTGTTCAATTACTTACCTCTAAAGTTTTAGAACAACCTGAAGATATTGTAAAATATTATGAAATTTCACTTCCTACTAATAGCCCTAATTACTACCCTCTTCTTTGTAATTTAGTTAAACAACTAACTTATTTAATAGGAGAAAATTTGCTATTTGAAAGCACATTTTTTAGTACAGATTCTTTTAAGTTAGAAGCAATTAGGCTTTTAGGAAAAAAGGAATTTCTAAAAATACAAGATAATTTAGATAAAATTTTATACATAGAAGAAAAAATTATAAAATTAAATAATCAATTGTTAGAAGATAATTGTGACACTGATAAAGCACAAAAAATTGGAATTAAAATATATAATTATAAAGCTAATTTGAAAAAAGTATTTATACAAACACAAGATTTAATATTTTCTTCTTACTTTAATAATGAATTTAATAATTTAACAACAACACAAGAAATTGAAATTTACCGTACAAAATTATATAATTATCAAAATTATCTTGGTATTACTGAAAATTGTTTTGATTTTAACAATTATTATGTTGATAAAATGGCAGAATTGGAAAATAAATATGAGGCAATTATTAATAATGTAGCTTTAACAGTTGTAAAAGAATCTAAACTTGCTAATTTGTTTAAGGCTTTAAGACTTTTGTTTTCTTTCGGAAAAAATGAAAATGAGAATGAATAAAGAATTTGATATTTAAGCGCTAAGTCGCTTAAATTTTCCAAAAACAGATAGAACATTGCTATATTCTATCTGTTTTTGTTAATTTTGTAATTCAACAGGCATTTGAAAAGCATTCGAGCAAATTATATTATTGTATACTCATTATTTCTTCTTTGCTTAAATCAGTAGCTTTAACAATAATACTTATTTCTACACCTTGTTTTAGTAACTTTTTAGCGGTTTCTAATTTTGCTTTTTTCTCGCCCTCTTGCATTCCTCTTCTTAGTGCACTAGACATTCCTGTGTTATAGTCTAATCTTGCTTTTTCTCTAAACCATTCCATTCTTTCCCTATACTCTGCTCTACTCATTGTTTTTAATTTTGTTCCTGCTTCTTTTAATTCTTTATTCTTTTTCATCTTTTCCTTCACCCTTTCTGATTTTGGATTATCTATAAAGAACAGCCAATCTAATAGCTCTCCTTCTAATTTTTCTTTTCCCTTTATTTTATTTAATTCTAGTATAACAATTTCTAACTTATCTGTCAATATTAACTTTCTGTTTTTCTCCTCAATTATCTTCCACTTTGTTACATATTCTACTTCCTCTAGTCCTTTTAATTCAAAATCTACTATTAATATTGCTATTGTTCTTTCTAATTTATAATAATTTTCACTTTTCCTTAAACTTCTACTATATACTCTACTCCAATAGTATAATAATCTTTCTATTATAAAATCTTGCTTCCCTACTTGCATTTCTATATGACAATTCTCTTTTCCATTTATTTTTGCTATTATATCTAATATTCCTAGTTTATCTACACTATATTTTCTTCTTAATATTGGATTTTGGCTTAAGTCTATTGATTCTATTTTTTCATTTAATATACTTTCTAAAAATCTTTTGGTTATTCTTTCGTTTCCTACCTCTCCAAACAATGCTTGAAAAACTACATCTATTTTTGGTGATAATATTTCGTTATTTGCCATTTTATTGTTTCTCCTTTTACTATAAATTAAACTGCTAATTTAACAATAAGTTTGTTAAATAATTCACCTACTTTCTTTCTATTTGCACTAATTTTTCATAACTTACATTTTGAGATTAAAATTTAGAATAAATAAATTTACATTTTAAAAAATTTTTTGAATATATAAAATTTTTGAAACATAATTGATATTTTTTATAAATTCTTGTTTTTAAATTTTTTGATATTTTAAATATTTTTTAATAATAGCTTATAGAACTTATGTTAAAAATAAATTAGTTAAAAACTGCATAGAATAAAGACTTATTGAAAAAATTTACAATTTATTTTATTTAAACATATATATTGCAATTTTGCAACATTTTTCGTGTGACAAATTTCGACATTTTAAGATACTTTATAGAATTGCATTTAACTTAGGATTGTATAATATGGTGGTAAAATAAAAATCACCACATTATACAATCTTTTACTTGTTACATGTTCGTCTTCTTCTAGTATTTTTTAAATTTTCCTTATTTCACAAAGGATTTTTTCGAAACCATTACGGGTTTCTTCTACAGCTTACAGATTTACATAAAGTGAGAGACGGGCAGAAACGTTGCCAGAGGCACTGCCTGGATGGTAGCTATTCCTACTAATAGGTAAACTGCCGCCCCCGTAATCACCCCCACGAGGAACACGAAAGTCGGTGCCGGAAGCCTCCATAGTCCATTCATAACTGTTTCCTAATAAATCATATATATTACATAATTTATCTTTTGAACCAGAAGCTCCTGTTATTCTACCTGTGCTATCTTTATTTTTTTCTACGCCTGCAGTTGGTGTTGCATTTGTTACGTCAATTCCATTACCTTTCATCCATTTCATCATTGCAT
>CANQUT010000006.1 GCA_947627105.1 uncultured Clostridia bacterium | reverse complement strand
CTATTTTTCAATATTTAGTTTAAAAATATTTGAAAAATTTTTTATTTTTCTATTGACATATTACCTACTGTCTTTTTTACTAAGTATTTTTTTATTTAAGTTTCAATCCCGCCACACACTCCACATGGCTTGTGTATGGAAACATGTCTACTGGCTGAATTTTCTTTACTTCGTACTTTTCTTCTAACATTTTTAAATCTCTTACCATAGTTGCTGGATTGCAACTAATATATACTATTCTTACAGGCTCTGTTTTTAAAATATTAGAAATTGTTATATTGTCTAAACCTCTTCTTGGTGGATCTACAAATATAACATCAGGTTTTTTACTTTTAATTAAAACTTCTTGTAAAGTTTTTTCTACATCTCCACATAAAAATTCTATGTTTTGTATATTATTTAGTTTTGCATTTTCTATAGCATCTTTTACAGCATCTTCTACAATTTCAATTCCATATACCTTTTTTACCTTTTTAGATGCAAAAATGCCTATTGTTCCAATTCCACAATATAAGTCTAGTATAGTTTCGTTTCCTTTTAAATCAGCAAATTCTATTGCCTTATTATATAATATTTCTGTTTGAATAGGATTTGTTTGGTAAAATGACATTGGAGATATTTTAAAAGTATATTCTCCTAGTTTATCATAAATAAAGCCATCTCCAAATAAAACAATGTTTTTGTTTCCTAATATCACATTTGTATCTTTATTATTTATGTTCTTTACAATTGTTTTTAATGTATATTTACTTAATATTTCATTTGTTTCAAATTCATTTTTTATTTTATCTACTAACTCTTTTTCTTTTGGCAAAATTTCTCCATTGTTTACTAAAATGCACATTACCTCTTTAGTTTTAAAGCCTATTTTTATAACAATATGCCTTAAAAAGCCACTTCTTGTTTTTTCATTATATACATTAATATTATTTTCGCTTATAAATTTAATAATTTCTTTTGCTAATACTTGAGATACCTCATGTTGAATTAAACAATTATCTATTTGTATTATTTCATGGCTTCTATTTGCAAAAATTCCTAAAATTGGCTTATTTTCTTTATTTAAACCTACTGGAAATTGTGCTTTATTTCTATAATGAATTGGTTTTTCCATTCCAATAGTTTTATCTACTTTTACCTTTTCATTTAAGGTTTTGTTAACTAAATTTTGAACTGCATTTTGCTTCATCTCTAATGTTTTACTATATTCAATATGTCTTAAGCTGCAACCACCACATCTTTTATATGTACTACAGTCACATTCTTTTCTTGCTGGTGATTTTTCTATAATTTCTAGTATTTTTCCAAATGCATGTGAAGTAGTTACTTTTAAAATTAAAATCTTGCACTTTTCACCTTTTATTGCACCTTGAATAAAAATAGTGTAGCCATCTATTTTCGCAATTCCTTCTCCTTCATATCCATTATCTATAATATCTACAATATATTCTTTATTTTTTTCTACTGGCATTTTCATATTTTTTCCAATCTTTTTTTCTTTACTTTATCACTATAAAGCAAAAAAATCAATTAATTAAGACTTATTAAAATAAAATTTTTATACTACATTTTATTTTTTATGATATAATTTTATTTGAAAGGGATGAATTTTAAATGGCTATTATTGAAAGAGAATATATTGTAGACTTATCTCAAATAGGCAATTCTAACTTATTAACTAACCATGGTATTTTAGAGTTATTAGAAAGTATTGCATGTTATCATTCAAATTTAGTGCATTTGGGTATTAATGAAATAAATGAAACTGGTTTTACTTGGATGCTTTTACATTGGAAGGTTAAAGTTTTTAAAAGAGTTCTTTATGGAGATTCTATTACTGTAAAAACTTGGGCAGGTTATGCTAATAAATTTTATACTCTTCGTGATTTTGAAATTTATGATAAAGAGCGGAAATTTAATTTGTATTGCAAGTTCTAAATGGGCTTTAATTAATGTAAATACTGGAAGTATAGCAAAAATTACAGAAGATGTTATAGGCAGGTATAATGCTGAAAGTAAAAGTGTTTTTAATGAAAATGATATTGCAAAAATAAAACAACCTGAAGATTCTACTTTTTGTTTTGAATTTAAGGTTCAAAGAAGAGATATTGATGTTAACAAGCATATGCATAATATTTATTATTTAGATTATGCTATAGAAGCCTTGCCTGAAAGCATATATAATATGCGGAGAAACTAACGAATTTGAAATAATGTATAAGTCTGGTGCTAAACTAGGAAATTTAGTTAATTGCTATTATGCAAATGATTCTGAAAATGACTACATTATTATGAAAAGTAGTGATGAAGCTAAATTGCATGCTATTGTTAAATTTAAGAAAAAATAAGAGGAGCACCTCTTATTTTTTCTTAATAATTCTAATTATTACAATGCCAGAAACTAATATTATAGCAAGTATTCCTATTATAATCCACATACTATTTTTACTTTCTATTTCTAAATTTTGTTTTTGCACATCTATTATTTGCTTGCTATTATCTATTAAACTAGCCGCTTCAATATTTGCATTTTTATTTTGTTCATATTCTTTTTGCTTTTGTGCTTGTTCTTCTATGCTTTGCTTATGAACAATAATTTTATATTTTCTAAAAGTAATTTTATTTTCAGCATAAACAGTTACTGTAATATTGTTATCTCCAATTTTTAAATTATTTGCTCCTTCTATTTTAACATTTGCATTTTCATTTTGCGGAATTGCTAAAATGTTTAATTTTTCTATATTATTATCTACTGTAGCTTTATAATCTGTAATGCTTTGAACAAAATCATGCTCTAATATAGCATTTTCAATGGCTAGAGTTTCTAAATTTGCATTTGCAGTTTCTTCATTATTTGTTTTTGTTACATAAATTTTATATTCTGTTTGCTTTTTATTATTTTCTGAAGTAACTTTTACTTTAATAGTATTTAATCCACTTTTTAAATTATTATTTCCTGTTATATCTACTGTAGAATTTAAATTTTCTGGAACTGCTGTAATGTTTAAATCATTTATACTTTCATTTACAGTAATATAATATTCTTTAATTTCTTTTCTAAAATCAGGTACTATTCCTGGCTTATTTAAACGTAAAACTGCTAAATTTGAATTATTTTTATCATTACTTTGAGTTATATTTAAAGTATCTTCTTCATTCATATTAATAACTTCTCCTATTTTTACTTCTGCTACTTGTATTGTTGGACTTATTAAATTTTCTTTTTCATTGTAAAAATTTCCTTCAAGTGAAAAGTTAGTTATTCCATCTTCTTTAGCTTTAAAATTAAATTTAGCTAACTCTTTATTTTTGCTTATATTCTCTCCTCCATTTTCATCAAACCAAGTATTAATTAAAGTATTGTTTTCTACATTTATGTCTTCCGATTCTGAAATGAGTTCAAGTTTGCTAGAATCAAAATGAAGATTAATATTATATGCTGCTACATTTAAATTTTTAGCATTAATTGTAACAGTAAGTTCTTCTCCTTTCTTTATATTTTCTTTATCAGTTTTTACTTCAATTACAGCATTTTTTGTTTTTTCTATATTTATTACATCTGCAGAAACCTGCTCAATTTGTTTTAAATTTAAAATATGTCTTTGTATTTTTAATAAATCTACAGATGATGGTGCTTTTCCGTTTTTTGCAATATTTCCTGCTTTTAAAAACATACCTTCTAATGGTTTAAGTTCTAGTATATGTCTTTGAATTACCAATAAATCTATACTATTTATTTTTCCATCTCCGTTTACATCTCCATATATAATTATTTTATATTCTATAACTAGATTTTCTTCATCATATACTCTTATTTTGCTTTCTGTTCCTACAAATTTATTTTCTTCTATTAATGTTCCAGATTTATTTACAATTTCTAATCTATAATTAGTTTTAATTTTTTCTAGTAAATCTTCTACTGTAGTTCTTTCATCTATTCCTGTAATTTGATTTGCATTAACTTGAAGCGGTTTTTCAAATATAATAGCTCCTTCTTCTAATTTTGGTATTACAGTAAGTTTTATTTCACTTTCAAAATTTCCTTCTTCTGTTGTAGCTTTTATTGTAACACCTCCATTAGATATTGCTTTTATATTTCCATTTTCATCAACTGTTGCGATGTTTTCTTCAGATGAGTAGTAATTTACTTTTTTATTATCCGCATCCTCTGGAAGTATTATTGGAACTATGCTGTAGCTTTGACCAACTTCTAAACATAAATCTTGTTCTTTTAACTTTATGCCTGTTACTTTGCTATATACTTTTACATCTATAGTTTGCATTACACCATTTTTGGCTTTAACTGTAATTGTGGCATTTCCAGAACTTACTGCAAATAATTTTCCTGTAGTATCTACAGTAACTACTCCTGAGTTGCTAGATGTGTATGTTAAGCTTTTGTTAGTCGCATTAGATGGCACTATTTCTACCTTTAAATTAACATTTTCTCCCTTTTGTATAGTAGTATTTTCTAAAGATAATTTTATTTCTTCAATAGGTATATCTTTTACTTCTTTAATATAATCTTGATAAACATAGCCTACAAGTCCATTTTCTAATTGAACTCTGTCCCATAATTCTCCGCTTTGCCTTCCTTTTGCTATTCTTGTCATTACTTCTCCTTGATTAACACTTGTTAATACTTCATAAGAAGTACTAGGTCCTGTTCTAATATTTAAACTTCCAGACACGTTTGAATACACCTTTTTATTATCATTTGTAAAATCATTTGAATTAATAGCAGGACTAATACATGGAAATTCTGGCAAATTTTCATAAATTGGTACTATAAAAGAATTAGAAGAATTTAGCATTTTACTATTTGAATAGCCATTATATATTAGCTGAGACTCACTATATGGTGCAAGCACATTTGTCATATACTGATGCCAAAAAAGAGAGTTGTCTCCACTATTATCTACAATATGGAATTTTTGCAAATAAATAGTATTTTGTCCTAAATTTATATAGCTAGAACCTATAAAAATTGCTCCACCAGTAATTGCCCTTTCTTTTGTATTCCACGGTATTAAATATTTAGATTTTGTGCTACTACTTGCGCCCTTTCCATCTTTAGCAAATTGAAGTCCATTTTTTATAGCACCCATTGTTTCAGAAGAGCTAGTAGCTCCAATGTTATAAAAATTATATAAGCCTTTGTAACCTTCTACGGTTCCACTAATTGAGCTATGAGATAAAAATGGCCCAACTTCTTGTTTTATACGAGATGCCAAATGAAATCCGCTTACATCTGAAGTTTTTGCAGCTGTTAAAATTAAGTCTGAATATTTTTTATTCATAACAACATTTTGTCCACTTGATGTTTTATATTCTACGATTTTGTTATAAAACTCTGTTCCATAAAGAATTTTTTCAATATTACTTACAGTATTAGTATTTGAATTATATGATAATTCTTCAAATTGAAATACTCTAACAGAATTTAAAAAATTTCTTGGATCCATTGCATATTCAACTGCTTGTTTAGAACTATCTACCCAACCTGCATCTATTTCTACATTATATTCCCCACTTTTAGTATTTTTCCATGCCTTAGAATACGATTTTGGCACTAAATTTTTTCCATATACATTTTCTTTTCCTATTACATAATTCCAGTCTAAATTAGTGTATAATGCTTTAAACTCCCAATTTGGATGCTGTTTTTTTAGTTCATCTATATATGGTTTATAACTTTCCGGAAAAGTGGTAGAAATATTTTTTTGTTTATCTGCTACATTGTTTTGTAGTAAGGAAAAAATAACAAAAAATGTAATTATTAAAGCCAAAATTATTAATAAAATTATTTTTATTATTCTTTTCATTTTGTATTTCTCATTCCTTCCAAATTTTTAAACTTTTTCTCTGGCTTTTACAATAATTCTTTTACTTGTATAATCACTGCAAGTAATTAATGTAACTTCTCTTTTCCCATTTGTGTTTTGTGATAAAACTTCAGTTTGCTCTGGTTTTACTTTGTATATATCATATATCTCATAGGTAACATCACCATGTTTTTTATCTGTTAAAGTAAATTTATCTCCTTTTTTTAATTCATTTAGTCTTCCAAACATATTTTTTCTTAGAAAATTATGTCCTGCTATACAATAATTTCCTACTTCATTTGGATTTGGCCCATAATATTTTGTTACACAAATATCTATAGCAGCTTTACTATAATTTTTAAGCACATAAGTATCAACATTTATTTTAGAAATTTTTAGTCTAGCTGATACGGTATAGCCTTTATATGTTGATGGTATTCCTGCTGGTAATTCCTCTTCCTTATTTGTAGGCTTTTTAGTTGGAGTAGGAGTAGGAGTAGGTGTAGGTGTTGGAGTGGTAGTTTGTGTATTTTCATTTGTAACATTATTTTGCACTTCGTTTACTGCATTTTGATCTATTTCATTTGTGGTAGGCACTTCTATATTATTTTCTGGAAGTTGTATTAAATTTCCTTCTTCATAGTCTCTAATTCTACTTTCTCTATAAATACCATAAGCTAAACAAATACTAGCAACTATTACAAATATCCATAAAATGATTCTAATTATTTTTCCTGTTTTTTCTTTCATAATATACCTCTTTTATATAATTAAAATTTATGTATTGAATAGAAACTAAATAAATTTTAGTTTCTATTCAGAACTATTATTTTTTAGTAATATATAAATATGCACCTGCTAAAGTAATTAAAATAATTGTTATAGTAGCATAGCCAGTTCCACCTGCTTTTGGTAAAGTAGTAGGCATTTTGTTAGTTTCTTCTTTTTGAGATTCCTCTTTTTTAACTTCTTCTTCACCAACTCTTATATTAAAATCTTTTTCTACAATAGTTTTGTCTTCATTATCTCTATCTATTAATTTTACGTGTATTGTGTAATTTCCAATTTCACTAAATTCTCCTCTTAAAGCTAAAACTTGTTTTACATCTTTTCCTCCTAATTTATAGCCACCTTCTTCACCCCAGCCACTATGAAGTAAATCTACTTGTGCATCATCATCATCTATTGCAAGTAATTTTACAGTTGAATTTTTTGATGGTGTCTTAGTTACTGTTGCAATTAATCTAACATGATCATAATTTTTCCCTAAGCTAGATTCTGTAGTTAATGTCATGTTCTTTTCTAAATTAGGTAAAATGATTCCTGTATATTCTAGTTTTAAATTGTAATTAACATATTTAGGTTGCACTAAAACATCTTTTTTAAAAGGTTCAGTAATATCTTCATATTCTTCACTATTATCTGGGTTTGATAATCCTGTTAAAGTTACAGAAAAGTCTGTTGGTGTGTCTGCATAAATTGCAGTTTTTGCTTTAAAAGTAATAGTTGCACTTGTTCTTGGATTTCCTTGATTTTGTGAATAATAATAAGTAAGTATTACTTTACCATCTTGATTACTAGCTTCTCCACCATCTGAACGCACATAATCAAATACGTCTTTATCATATTGTGCAGTTATTGTGTATGCACCTAATGCTCTACCAAAGCTAGTTGTTAAAACTACTTCTTCTCCTGGAGCAATTTTTATTTTACTTACATCTATTTGGGCAGAATCTAGTTTACTTTCTTGTGCAAAAACTATTGTGCCAAATTGCATAAATAATATTATTGTAAGAAATAATATTAATATTAAAGAATAAAATTTTTTCATTTTTAACACCTTTCTCCATTAAATTTTTTATAATTTATTTAAGCTAAAATTTTTTAAATTTACATGTTATTTAAAAGCCTTATTTTTAGCCTCAAAAACAGTTTAATGGAACTATTTTTTCAATATTATTATGTGTTAGTTTTTTGTTTTTATTTTTCCAATTTTTTTATTTTATTTTTTAATTGTAAAAATTTTTTTTAACGAAATAATGCACAAAAAAAAGATGGGAAAAATTTTCCCATCTTTTTTCTCTTATGCAACCAGCCAAACTGCAATGATCTTGCCATCCTGCCGAATAGCAGTCACATCTTTCCCTGGCTCTACTGCTTCATACCAAGCGGAAGAATTCGTACTATGAGTTACTTCCTTTTCATAAGTGTCTCCGCTTTTGAAGCTTATTTCTACGGTTGCCTCAATGTGGCTAGCATCTTTGTTTCTTGTAGAAACAGAAATTGCCTCCACAGTTTCTTTGTCGCGACTTATGTGCATTTTTTACCTCCGAAATAATTATTTTTATTGTTTTTCTTATAATGCCTACACGGAAGTTATAAAAAGAAACTAATTATATTATAGCATATTTTTTGCCATTTTTCAAATTTCTAGTCTTTATTTTCACAGCCACAGTCATTATCTTTATGATCATTGTTATTGTTGTTAGAATTCATATTATTCATATAAAATCTTTTTTCTGCTAACTTATCTTGTACTCCACGAAGTGCTTCTCCAAATCTTTGGAAGTGAACAATTTCTCTTTGTCTTAAGAAACGAAGTGGATCTAATACATCTGGATCATCAGCGCATAAATCTATTAATTTTTCATAAGTTGCTCTTGCTTTTTGCTCTGCAGCTAAATCTTCTTGTAAGTTAGCTATTGGATCACCTTTGCATGCAATATATGCTGCTGTAAATGGTGTTCCTGCTGCTGATTGTGGGTATACATCTACGCCATGGTCTGTATAATAATCACCTAAACCTGCAGCTTTAATTTCTTCTGCTGATAAGCCTTCTGTTAATTGGTGTACTATAGTTCCAACCATTTCTAAGTGAGCTAATTCTTCTGTACCAATATCATTTAAAACAGCTTTTGATTTTTGGTCTGGCATACCAAATCTTTGGCTTAAATATCTAAGTGATGCAGCAAGCTCTCCATCTGGTCCACCATATTGTGAAATGATGAACTTAGCAAGTTTTGCATTAGGGCATTTAATATTAATTGGGTATTGTAATACTTTGTTATATGTCCACATATTAACACATTCCTCCTTCCCATGGCCATGGTTCTTCTAGCCATCTCCATTTATTACATGGGAAATGAATAGTAAGTGGCCCATAAACTTTTTGATAATTATCTGTTAATTCTCTATATTGGTTAGTATATTCTCTGTGTAAACATAGAGCTTTTCTGTCATCTGGATGAGTATCTAAATATTCGCCAAGTTCAACTATAGCAAAATTTAAACTTCTGATTTTATTTAGCATTTCTTGTCTTGTTTCCATATCACCATTATTTTGCATGCATCCACAATCTGTATCTTTTGCTTCATTTTCTGTATTATATCCAAATGCTGCATTTATTCCTTGAGGAGTGTAATTACAATTACAATTTGTAATTGAATCGCTACATCCACCAAACATATTACTATTGTTCATCATCTGTTACATCCCTCCCCAATTTCGTTTGAATTTTTTAAATATTCAATTTCTGCCATACCTTGACCTGGAACATAAGGACTTACTAGCTCTGGGAAAATAGTTCCCATTTTTAAACCACATTTTGGTGTGAAGGTTTTATTCATTTCTTGAACAGGAACATAGCTTTGTGCTAACATTGGGTTTGATGGAAATGCACTTGCTTCATCATCAAAACCACAGCCACAGTTGGTTTGCATATTTTGCATACAACCACAGCCACAACCAGAATTATTTACATCTTCATATTCAGCAGAAGTACCAACATTTTTGCATAAACATTCGATTACTTCTGGGTTATAGTTATTTTGACAGCAACATCTTCTATAACGATTAAACATGTTTTCTTTTCCTCCTTATTTTTTGTTTATACTACATAATATGACAAAATAGGAAAATTTGTGCTTAATGCTAATGAAAATGCCAAATTTAATGCAAAAAAATAACCCTCATTGCTAAACTTTTTTGTCTAACAATTTTGGGTTGCTACAAAGCAGTAATTTTATTTTTATAGCTGACCTGTGCTTAAGTGCTTGAAAACGAGCAATTGGACCTGTCTCCAAAGTTACCCTGTTGCTCCAACTGAGGTTACTAAGAATTTACCATTTCTTTGTTCCAAAACAAGGAAAAAAGCTAAACTTATTTCTTGAGGATCTGTTATTCCATTATATTCAAACTCATATGGTGCAAAATAATAATATGAATTGCTTTCTTCTATATAGTGTGAAAATTTTGGAGATTCCATATTTGACATATTATATTTTTGTACCTTAGAAACAACATCTGAATTACTATATTCTTCCATTGTTTTTATATCTTTTGCATTTAAAGCTTCTACAAATTTATTCGCAATTTCTTGTGTTTTTTCTCTATCTGTTTCTATTTCTAGAAAATCATCTTGGCTAATTCCAAATTCTACACTTAAATAATTTTTTATTTCTGCTATTCCTTTATTTAAGTTATTTACTGTGAAATTCCATTCTCCTTCAAATATTGGTGGCGTTGCTTCAATCATATTCAAACCTAATTTGTTTATAATTATTTCTATATTTGCTGTGTCATTAAATCTATATTTTGAAATATCTGCTACAACATATAATAAAAGTTCGTTTTTTGAAATTACCTTTGCAAAAGTTTGAATTTTATCTAAATAATAAATGTCACCACTTTCTAATTTAAAACCACTATTTGAATCTGTATAGTTTCCTATATATGTTTCATTTTGTCCATCAGATATTTTAGCTTGAAATTCTATTGTTGCATTAGTTTGTAGCATGTCTACAATTACCTTATTTTTGTCTTGAACATCTTGGTCAATTTGATAGTAACCTAAATCATACGACTTTTGGCATAAATCTTCTGTCTCAAACATATAACCCATTATTAAAAAGTTAGTATCATATGCCATATTCATTAATGTAACTTTAACTCCATTTTTTTCTACTACTTGTTTGGAATCTGTTTTTGATTCTTCATATTCTTTACTTATTCCAATCTTTTCTAATATATATGAGTATATATTAGCCTTTCCCATTGCATATAATATTCCATTTACTATTAAAAATAATATTAATATAAATAATATTACAAAAATTAATACTCTACTTAATTTATATTTGCTTTGTTTTTCTTCTTTCATTTATTAAAATAGCTCCTATTTTTGAACATTTTATAGCTGACCTGTCCCTTTTTACTCAAAAGAGGAAAAAGGGACTGTCCCCTTTTACACCTTTAGCACTCCGCCGATAGTTTTGTTTAGTTTTGCGTGCTTATGCCCTGCTAAAATTGAGGCTCCTCCTGCAATTACAACAATATCTCCATCATTAATGTAGCTTCTTTCTTTAGCAAGTTTTATTCCATTATCTATCATGTCATCTATGCTCTCTTTTTGCTCTACTAAAATCGTGTATGTGTTCCATACTAAAGATAATTGTTTTTCAACTTCTTTATTTGCAGTTATTACATAAATTGGACATTCCGGCATGAAGCCTGCTATCATTTTTGCAGTTCTACCTGTATCTGTGTAGCAAAATATTGCTTTTGCACACAAGTCCATTGCTGTTAAACAAGTTGAATAATTTAAGTTATATTCATAGTCTGTGTTTTCGCAGTTATGTTCTTTTGTTTTAAATCTTTTCCAATATTTAATAGAACCTTCTATAGCTTTGCTAATTCTAACCATTGTTTCTACACATTCTACTGGGTATTCTCCCATTGCAGACTCGCCTGAAAGCATTATACAGCTTGCCATATCATATACAGCGTTTGCAACATCACTTACTTCTGCTCTTGTTGGTCTTGGATTATGAATCATAGATTCTAGCATTTGTGTTGCTATTACAACTGGCTTTCCTGCTTTATTACATTTACTAATAAATTGTTTTTGATATATTGGAACTTCCTCCATAGGAATTTCTACGCCCAAATCTCCTCTTGCTACCATAATTCCATCTGATACTTCTAAAATACTATCAAAATTATCTATACCCTGTCTATTTTCAATTTTAGATATTATTTTAATATGTTCTCCACCATTTTTTTCTAGCACTTTTCTAATGTTTAAAACATCTTGCTTACTACGTACAAAAGATGCTGCAATGTAGTCAAAGCCTGCTTTAATACCAAACATAATATCTTCTACATCTTTTTCTGTTGGACTTGGTAAATTAATTGCCATTCCTGGTATATTAATACTTTTTGTATTTGTTAGGTGTCCACCATCAATAACCCTGCACACAATATCTGTTCCTTTAATTTCTATTACTTCTATTTTAATAATACCATCATTAATTAAAATATTAGTTCCAATGTTTACTTCATTGCATAAGTTTTTATAAGTAATAGATACTTTTTCTTTGTTTCCTAAAATATCTTCATTTACTAAAGTAAAAATGTCTCCTGGGTTTAAGTCTATTCCATCATTTTCAAATTTTCCAATTCTAATTTCAGGACCTTTAGTATCTAATAATAACGCTACAGATTTTCCTACTGTTTCTCTTGCTCTTTTTAAGGTTTCAATTCTGCTTTCTTGATCTTGATAATTTCCATGTGAAAAATTTATTCTAGCAACATCCATTCCTGCTAAAATTAATCTTTCTAAAACCTTTTGATCATCTACTGCTGGGCCTAATGTACAAATTATTTTTGTTTTTTTCATTTTTAAAAACCATCCTTTCTAGCTTTTAAACTTAAGTAAGGGCGGATGCTTTCCGCCCTGTTTAATTATTTTGTAATCCATTTTACTAAATTTAAGTTTTCAGAGTCAATTATCATTTCATGTTTTGGCATTACTCTAAAAGTATAGCCATAATTTCCTCCATTTACTAAATTAACTTTTGCTTTATAAGTATATGTTCTATTTTCTTCATCTGTTCCTTCTAATTCCATTGGTATAATAGTAATATCATCTACAACACCATTTTTGTCTATTTTTCCATAATATACTTGTGCTTCAATATGCTTTTCTTCAATATTTGGAAGTTTTACTTTGCATTTTACTTCTATATTGTTTCCTGCATCTATTGTAATATTATCTAAATTATTTTCTTGTGAAATTTCTATTTTATTCCAATTATTATATAAATTTTCCTTCCAGCTATTAAACTGGCCAACTTTTTCTAAATCTGTATAATAAGTATTATATAAATTACATAATGGAATATATAATTTATCTACATAGTCTGTAAGCATTCTAGATGTACTAAATTTACCACCTGTTGAAATAATAGATTCTTTCATATATTCAAGCCATCTTTCAGAATAGCCTTGCTCACATTTATCATAATACATTGGAATAATTTTGTTTTCTAATGTATTATAAATACTTTGACTATCTGCAATATCTTGAGCCTCATAATCTGAATATTCAGCATTAGTTCCTATTGTCCAACCATTTTTGCTGTTGTAGCCTTCTGCCCACCAACCATCTAATACACTAAAGTTAATAACACCATTAACAGACGCCTTTTGCCCACTAGTTCCAGAGGCTTCCATTGGTCTTCTTGGGTTATTTAGCCAAATATCTACACCACTAATTAAATATCTTGACATTGCAATATTATAGTTCTCAAGTAAAAATACTTTTCCTTTAAATTGTGGTTTCATTGATATTTCATGTATGTATTTAATTAAATCTTGGCCTTCTTTATCTGCTGGATGTGCTTTTCCTGCAAATATAATTTGTACTTTACGATTTTGATTGTTTAATATTTGTGTAATTCTTTCTAAATCTTTAAATATTAATGTTGCCCTTTTGTAAGTAGCAAATCTTCTAGAAAATCCTATTGTTAATGCATTAGGATTTAATTTAGACACTATTTGCATAATTTCATTATATGGGTAACCATTTCTTCTTAAACGCTCTATTGTATTTTGGCTTACAACAGATAACATTTTTTCTTTGCGCTCTTGGTGAGCCTTCCATAATTCATCATTTGGAATGTCTGCAATTTTTTTCCATACTTCATCATCATAAATTCTATCTTGCCAATATGGAATTAAATATTTATTATATAACTTTTTAAGTGTTGGTGCAATCCATGAACAAGTATGAATTCCATTTGTTACATAAGTAATAGGAGATTCATTTGCTGCAATTTCTGGCCATACTTCTCCAAATAATTCTCTTGAAACAGCTCCATGAAGCTTGCTAACCCCGTTTTTCTTACCTGCAACTTTTAATGCTAAAATTCCCATGTTAAATCCACTATCTAATGTTGCATTAGGCTTCATTCCCATTGCAAAAAAGTCTTGTTTTGAAATTCCTAGTTTGTCCCAAAAATCTTTAAAATACTTTTCTACTAAACTAAGTGGGAAAATATCATTTCCTGCTGGAACTGGCGTATGTGTAGTAAATACAGTTTTAGAAGAAACTATATCTCTTGCTAAATTATATGATATTTTCTTTTCTTTCATTAAGGTATATATTAATTCTAATATTAAGAAAGATGAATGTCCTTCGTTCATATGGTAAACTGTTGGATTTAGTCCTAAAGCTTTTAATAACGCAACACCGCCTTGACCAAGTGCAATTTCTTGCCTAATTCTCATTTCTTGGTCTCCACCATAAAGTGTTTTAGTAATATCACGGTATTCTGGTAAATTTTCTTCAATATCTGAATCTAATAAATATAAGTCTACCCTTCCTACACTAATTTTCCATGCTTTTAAATATAGCTTTTTCTTAGGAAATTGAATTCCTACAATAATATCTTTATCATCTATATCTTTTACTTTTTTTAGTGGCAAATTATCTACATCTATATCATAATATTCTGTTTGTTGAATTCCACTACCATTAATTTTTTGGTTAAAATAGCCATCTTTATAAAGCAAGCCTACTGCAACTAAAGGAACACCTAAATCACTTGCAGATTTTAAGTGATCCCCTGATAAAATTCCAAGGCCTCCAGAATATATTGGCAAAGTTTGATCTAAGCCATATTCTGCCGAAAAATATGCAATTAAGTCTGTACGATTTTCTGGATATTTTTTTGCAAACCATGTATTTTTGCTTTTCATATAGTCTTCATAATTTTCTACAACTTTATCATAAGCCTTTAAAAAATCCATATCTTGTGCAGCCTGTTCTATTTTTTCTTGAGTTACTAATCTTAAAAACTTAACTGGATTTTTATCTATTCTTTCCCATAAATCAATATCTATTTTCTTAAATAGTCTTAAAAATTCTGTATTCCATGACCACCATAAGTTATAGCTAATTTCAGATAGCTTTTCTATTCTTTTTGGTAATTGTGGATTTACTGTAATATGGTTAAATACATACATGGTATTTTTCCTCCTTGGTAATTTTATTATAATCTTTTGCTTTATTAGCTGTTAATATTCACAGACTTAAACTTATCCGCCACGCGCCCAACGTACGATATATGTTTTTTCTTGGGCTAAAGCACGAAAAAACATATATCGTGAAGCTAGTGGCTACTCTAAAATTTATAATTAACTGTGAATTGAATTATCAACTTTATTATCTATTAACTTAATTAATTTGTCAATTAATTTTTGAATTATTTTATTTCTAAAAATTCAATTTCTTTTTTAGCATATTCTTCTGGCTTTAAGCCTACTTTTCCACGCATTTTATCAAGTAATAATACAACAGCAATTGTTACTATACATCCTATTACAAGTATTGTATTAGAAGCATTTGTAATTCTTAGTAAAAATGATGCTAAAAGCGATATTATTGCTCTCATTATGCTTTCTATTAAATTATATGATGATATAATTTTATTTCTTAAAGAAGATGTTGTAAAGTTATTTAAATATCTTCTAATTAGTGTAAAGAAAGGGCCTTTTGCTATAAACTGTATTAAAAACATTGCTAAAATAAATACTAAAGTTACTTTAAAAGGAAAGTTTCCCATTACAAAAAATCCTATTAAAATGCAGGAAATTGATGCTGGAACAGTTAAATATGTAAGTGTTTTGTTTCTATATAAATTGTGTATTCTATTTTGATTTTTAGCTGTAATTCCAGATATAATTCCAAAAGCTGCAAATATAATTCCAAAATATTCTTCTGATAACCCTATTTGTTTTAATAAGCCACTTCTTAAGCTAATTAATGTAGATAAAAAGCCCCAGAAAATTCCTCCTAAAATTATTAAATATCTTAATCTGTTAGATTGTAACATATATTTAAATGAGTGTTTTAAATCTTTTATATATGTTTTATAATTAATATTTTCTTGTACATCTTCTTTTTTAATATCATTAAATTTAAAAGACAAAAATGTAGAAATTATGCAAGAAATAAAACATAATATAAATGGTATATAACCATTTATTACAAATAAAAAGCCGGAAGCAAGCGTAGTTATAGCATCTGCATAATAATACCATGAAGTTCCTCTTCCATCTATTTTAGAAAATTGACTTCCTCTTTTTTCATCTTTTGGAAGACTATCATATAATAAATTAGTTTCTGCTAATCCTTTTATATCAAAAGCAATTGCAGACAAAAATTGACCTATTACAACATAAGCAAAATTTTGAGCAACTATATAACTTAAAATTGAAAAAGCATTTATTAAATTTGCTATAATTATACTTTTTCTCTTTCCTATTTTTGTAATTAGAGCTGTAAGTGGCACTAAAAGTATAGACTTAAAAATTGGATATAAAGCTTCCGCTAGTAAAACATTAGCTGGGCTAATATTTTTTACTTGTGTTAAAAAAAGAAAATTAATTGAATAATAGAATAATAAATCCCATGATAACATTTTATAAATGGGATATAAACGTATATTTTTTTCCTCTTTTGTAACTTCCAATTTGACTCACCTAAAATTAATTATTATTTTATGACTAATTAATGGTTTTATAGTTAACCCGCTTAAATAGTACTAGTTTTCTTGTTTTTCAAATTGCCCGTTGCAGTTGGCAGTTCAAAGAAGTAACTCAGAACGGGACCTCTCAAAACTGCGAAAAATAGTACTATTTAAGCTTCAATGTGCTTACAACTATTAACTAGTAAACTATTTCTTCAAAAATTATACAAATAACTTGCTTAATATGTCAAGAATTATTAAGATTATTTTTGTTAAAATTAATAAAATTTTAATAGCTTTTATAATAAAAAAAATGTATAATAAATTTAAACATAAAAAATAATAATAAGAGAGGAAAAAATTTATGAAACTAATTAAAAAAATTTTATTAGTACTTTTAGTTATTGTAATAATTGCAAGTGGATTTGTTGTTTATAAAGGCTATAGTTTATATAAAGATGCTTTAAAAACTATGAGTTTAGAAGATAAAATTGAAAGTATAAAATCAGATGATAGTTATGTACAAATAAAAGATCTGCCAAATAACTATAAAAATGCTGTTGTTTCAGTAGAAGATAGACGTTTTTATGAACATGGCCCTATTGATATAATAGCAATTATGCGAGCTGTTTTAACTAATATAGTACATGCTGATTTTTTAGAAGGCGGAAGCACAATTACACAACAGGTTGCTAAAAATTTATATTTTATTGCTACTGATAGTAATGTAGCATATAGAAAAATTGCAGAAGTATTTATGGCTTATGATCTAGAAAAAGCATATGAAAAAGATGATATTTTAGAATTCTATGTTAACACTATTTATTTTGGAGATGGATATTATGGAATTAAAGAAGCCTGCGAGGGTTACTTAGAAAAGTCTCCTAGTGATATGACACTACATGAGGCAACAATGATGGCAGGTATTCCAAATGCACCTAGTGTTTACGCTCCTACTGCTAATTTTGATTTAACTTTAAATAGGCAAAAAAAGGTTATCTCAACAATGGTTGAAAATGGCTATTTATCACAAGAACAGGCAGATGAACTTATAAAACAGCAACCAAAAAGTTTTAAATAATTTTTTAAAATATTCCAATTATAAAACTTTTGAAGTATGGCAAATAATTTTAGTGTTATTAGTTATAATAAAACAAATCCCAAGACACAATTTGTATCTTGGGATTTGTTTTTTGGAGTTAAGCAGCGGTGTATCTTCTTTCAACCACATTGTCGACCGCCCACAAAGGAATAGCCTTTCCTTTCTCGGTAATCACAACAGTGTGATGGCCAGAAGATGAAAACTTTATGTACTGCTCAAGTGAGATTTTTTTGTTCTCTTTCGCGTCGTCGATGGTCATTTTTTCGCCAATGTAGGTCCAGCCAGTCTCGTTGAATCTGGCGCTCCTCAGATCATGGCCATTAATGACTATGACGTCGCAATCGAAGAATCTCACGCCGCTGCAGCCATCCGGAATGGGATTGTCATGAATTCCGCAAACCTCTACTTCCTTTTCGTAGAAGTAGGATTTGCCGACTTCGTTCTCATACCGAACTTCCATGTAGTGCTTCACCATATGTTTTTTTCAACTCCTTTTTGGCCAGTAATACTAGCCATTATTTATTGCAAATTAAATTGCAATTTAATTATACCATATTTTACATAATATTGCAAATAATATAGTTGTATTTTTAGTATTTTAAAAGCAAGCATTACTGCTTACTTTTGGTGGGCAGGGATGGATTCGAACCATCGTACTCGAATGAGAACAGATTTCTTACTACTATAGTTTTCACTACCATTTTAAATGTTTGTAGTCTGGACTTGCTCTTTATCTTATATAATAAGATACTAGGTATAAAGTCTCTACACTCAAAATTTTAAGTTCTTTAAAATTTTTAGCTCGGGATTATCATCAGCTTTTAAATACTGTTAAGACTTCCCCGAATTAGCCTAGTTATTCACCATATGATTACTCATATGGGCTGCAATTTCTGATTTTTTGATTTTAAAATCAAAGCGTACAGTCTGCCGCCTTTAGCCACTCGGCCACCTACCCATATATTAAATTATTATTAAATACTTAAGTAAAATATAATTATTTTACTTAAGTATTTATGGTGCGCCATCAAGGATTCGAACCTTGGACCCACCGGTTATGAGCCGGTTGCTCTGACCAACTGAGCTAATGGCGCATTTGCAATGCGACTTTAAGTATAAAACATTTTATAGAAAAAGTCAATACTTGTACTTAATTTTTTTAATATATATGTTATAAATTATTAGCATTTATGCATAAAATAACCGTCACTTAAAAAATTTATTCAAGCGACGGTTTAACTTTAATTAAATAATCTTAGTTTTGTCCTTGCTCTCCTCTACCTTCTGGAAGTGCTGGCACTTGTAAAACTACTTTTATTTTGAAAGCATAAACAATTGCTCTAACTATTTTTGTATTTTTAATTCTTTGCCATAATGATGGTTTTACTTCTACTCTTGTTTGTTCAAAATATTTTTTATCTTCTGTTGCTATTTCTTCTGTTTGAACAGATTGTTCTTCTTCATCTTCTTGTGGAGCTGGAATTAATTTTAATGCATCTGCTACTTCAATTCCTATGTAACTTAATGCTTTTGATCTATCTTCTATTCTTTCCATATCTATTTCAATATGTAAGTTAGATTCTAAATTTGCAATTCTAGCATTAATTAATTTAACAGCATCTTGATAATTTTGAGATTTATCTGATTTTGTTCTTCCTATTAAGCCTAATGTATCTATAATATCTTCTGGAAATTCTCCTGAAACATCTTTAACAACTTGTTTCCAGTTTTCTTCTTTGTTTTGAACTACATCTAATGTATCTCTTAATTCTGCTGCTAGTGCAATATTTTTTTCTCTTTGGCGAATTAGTTCTTCTATTTTCTTTGTATTCTCTTCAAATTGATTTGTTGCATACTCAACTAATGCATATGCTGCTTTATATACACTCTTTGGAAAATTTTTCTTTTTTGGATATTCAATTAAATATGTTTTAATTGATTCTATTAAGTCCTTAAAATAAGCATCTTCTTCTAATTGAATAATCTGCTTTTTACTATTTGGATTAATTAATTTTTGTACTTTATCAATATTTGATAAAATTTTTTCTTCCGTGATAACCATTCTCACGTTTACTATGCCAGATTTAGACATTGTAAACCTTCCCTCCTTTATCCTACGTTACATTTTCCTTTATTTTTCGATATAATTATACAACTAATATTTGAAAATCACAATAGGATTTCTGTTTTTTTATTTTACATTTCTGTAACAATTTTATTACAACAATTTTACGAAGTCAAGATTATTTTGTAATAAATTGTAACAATTTATTTTTTGTTTAGTTCAGCATATCTTTTAATCTTCATAGTAGTAGTTTTTTCAAATTCATCATATTTAATTTCCAAATTTTTTACAGCTTTATATGATTCTAGTTTTTTATTTACTTCTTTAATTTTTCCCCAAATAATATCTTTTATTTGCTCTTCTGTTAAATTTTCGCCATATTTTTCTGCTAGTTCATCTTTATTTGGTATTACTCTTGCAGAAATAATTAGTTCTTTATTTCTTTTATCATCTGGATCTTCTTTTCCATATACCATACATTCTTTAATTTCTGTAATTTGAGATAATAAAAGTTCTATTTCTTCTGGGTAAATATTTTTACCATTTTGTGTTACTATTACATTTTTGCTTCTACCTGTAATGTATAAAAATCCATCTTTATCTAAATAGCCAACGTCTCCAGAATGGAACCATCTTTCTCCATCTATATTTTCTATTACTTCATTTGTTGCTTTTTCATCTTCATAATAGCCAAGCATTAAAGTAGGACTTTTAATAAGTACTTCTCCTTCTCCATTTTCATTTGGAGATTCTATTTTAAGTTCTGCTGTGAAAACTGCTTTTCCTGCCGATCCTACTTTTGGTTGAAATTCTGGCGTTAAAGCAGCTATTGGGGCTGTTTCTGTTAATCCATAACCTTGTAAAAATAGTATTCCAATATCTTCTACCCATTTACCAATTTTGGCATCTATAGGAGCTGCTGCAGATACAATAATTCTTAAGTTTCCACCTAAATTTTCATGAATTTCTGCAAATACCTTACGTTTAATATCTACTCCAACTACCTTTAATGCATTTGTTACATGTATCATAGAATTTACTAAACCATCTTTTTTGCTTTTCTTAATATTAGCATTTATTTTTTTGTACAAGCTTTCAATTAAAAGTGGAACTGCAAGCATACAGCTTGGCTTTGTTTCTTGCAAGTTTGGTACAATATACTTTAACCCTTGGCAAACGGCTATAGATGAGCCACAAGCCATTGGTAATAAAAAGCCAATAGTAGATTCGTAAGTATGGTGAAGTGGCAATACTGAAAAGAATCTATCTTCTGGATATAGTTTAACATAGGCAGATACAGCATTTATGTTTTCTGCTAAGTTTCTGCTAGATAGCATAACACCTTTTGCACTAGAAGTTGTTCCAGATGTAAATAATAATACTTTAAATTCATCAGGAATAATTTTTGTGCTAATATAAGAGTCATCTCCATTTTCTACTAAGGTCTTTCCTTCTTCTATTAAATACTGCATTCCAACATTTTGGCCATCAAATCCATCTTTAGAATACATTTTTATAAAGTATTTTACACTTTTAATATTTGGTAAAACTTTTTTAATAGAATCTTCCTTCTTTTCTGAATAAATTATTACATCTGCTCTTGATCTATTTATTACATTTTCTAATTCATTATCTGGAAGCTCTTTATCTGTTGGAACAGCAATTCCATTTCCGCAAAGAAGTGCCATATATGAAACATACCAATGATATGTTGTTTCACTTACTATTAAAATTCTAGAATTTTCTGTTAAGTTTAATTTTCTCATTAAAGCAGTTCCAAAGCTTACAACGTCTTTTCCAAATTGCTCATAGCTTATTTGGGTATACTTTCCTTTTGGATCAAATTTTTCTAGTACAAACTCTTTATTTGCATATTCTTTTATTGATTTTTCAAAAATCTCTTTCATTGTAGTGTATGAAGTAGGTGTATAATTCTTTGTTTCCTTTTTGCTGTTTTCTTCTTGTGCTTTTTGAATAGAATCATAATTAACATTTACCTCATCAATTTGTGATAATTCCTTCATTTTAAATTTTGGAAATTTAAAATTTGGAACTTTAAAATCTCCTAATCCTCTCATTTCATAAGTCTCCCATCTTTTTTATTTTTTTAATTTTTTTATAAATGTTTTATCAATTTCTCTATACAATGTTGGAACATCTATTTCTTCATTATGATGTCTCATTTTATATATTAAGCTTGAGCAAGTAAAACCAAAAATACCAGAAGCAATTACGTTTGAATCTCCTTCTACAATTTCATCTTTTTTTATTCCTTCTTTTACTATTTCTTCTATCATTTGTATATAATCAAACACATAGCTTTTGCACATTTGGCTTCTTGGATCTGTTCCCCAAATTTGGCTCAAAATAATTGTCACAAAGTTCTCGTATTTTACTAAAATTTTAATTTGTATTAAAATAATTGCTCTTAATTTATCTAAAGAATTGTCTAATTTAGCTGTTTTTATAGCAATACTGTTTTTTAATAGTTTAACTCCTTCTTCTATTAAAAAATTAAAAATTTCTTCTTTACTAGAAAAATGATAATACAATGTTCCTTTTGCTACACCTACCGTTGCTGTAATTTCTTCAATGCTTGTAGCATCATAGCCTTTTTCTGCAAATAACTTCATAGAGGTCTCAAATATTTTTCTTTTTGTTTTATTCATAAATTTCACCTTTATTTATAAAATACAATAGTATTATATAATTTTATATTATTTTATGCAAGAAATAAAATTAAATCTGACTTATCGTTCGAATAGGGACAGTCCCTTTTTCCCCAAAAAGGGAAAAAGGGACTGTCCCCAATTTAAAATTATCTTCTTTTTTTAGCATCTAAAACATCTAAATTGTCTAGTGCTTTTCCAGTTCCTAGAGCAACACATGAAATTGCGTCTTGTGCTATCATAACATTAATTCCGGTTTTTTCTTGCAAAAGTTTATCTAAACCATCTATTAAGCATCCTCCACCTGTCATGTAAATTCCTCTATCACTAATATCTGCTGCAAGTTCTGGTGGTGTTTTTTCTAAGACGCCATGCACAGCGTCTATTACCATCATAGCAGGCTCTATTAAGGCTTCTAGCATTTCACTAGAATGAACTGTTAATGTTTTTGGAAGCCCTGTTGCTAAGTCTCTTCCTCTAATGTCCATTTCCATATCTTGAATTTTTGGATAAACACATCCAATATTTATTTTTAAATCTTCAGCTGTTCTTTCTCCAATTATTACATTATATTTCTTTTTGATGTATTTAACTATTGCTTCGTCAAATTTATCTCCAGCAACTTTTAAAGAAGAACTTACTACTGAACCACCTAATGAAATAACTGCAATATCAGTAGTTCCACCACCTATATCTACTACCATATTTCCACATGGTCTAGATATATCTATTCCAGCGCCAATTGCTGCTGCAATTGGTTCTTCTATTAAATATACTTTTCTTGCTCCTGCTTGTGATGCAGCATCTATTACTGCTTTTTTTTCTACCTCTGTAACTTTTGATGGAATGCAAATCATAATTCTTGGAGCAAATATAAATTTTCCACAAACTCTATTAATGAAATATTTAAGCATTTTTTCTGTAACAGTATAACTTGAAATAACTCCATCTCTTAATGGTCTTGTTGCTACAATATTTCCAGGTGTTCTTCCAAGCATTCTTCTTGCTTCTTTTCCTACTGCAAGTACTTCTCCTGTATTATTGTCTACTGCAACAACAGAAGGTTCTCTTAATACAATTCCTTTGCCTTTTACATAAGCAATAACAGTAGCTGTGCCTAAGTCAATGCCTATATCTTGTCCATACTTAAACATTTCCATCTTCCTTTCAGAAATATTTTGTTTCAATATTATTACAATTATGTTACAATTATATTACAAGTTGTATAAAATAGCAATCAATTTTTGTATTTTTTTGCAATTTTTATGCACTTAACTTTTCACTTGACGATTTTTATGCACTTACTTTACAGAATTTCATTTAACTTTTCATTTGACGAATTTTTATGCACAAAAATAGAATAGGTAGTTCCTATTCTATTTTTACCATTTTTTATGTAATTTATACTATTTTAAAAATTAAAGTACAACATACAATGCTAAAATTTGTCCTATTAAGCCTACAGTTGTAATAACTGGACTTATTTCTAATTCTTCTGCGGTAGCATTTTTAGCTTGGTCTTCATTTACTATGCTTATTTTTACTGATGATACATCTGCATAGCGAAAGCCTAGCTCATAGTTTTTTTCTTCATCTTTTTCTAGTTTATCTACTTTAATATATTTTGTTCCAACATTAACATCCCTTGGGGTATAAAAGTCGAATTTTATATATTTGTTTATTAATTCTTCTTCTGTATTGTTTTTAATAGTACCCTTTACATTTCCACTAGCTTTTGAACTTTCAGCTAATGATACTGTTATTTCTGGACTTGTAGATTGTATTTCATAGCTTTCCATTGGCTTAAATGATGATTTTGTATATAAAAATATCATTATATCTGAAAAGATAAAAAATGCAATAAATATTAAGAAATAACATAAAAATACTTTGACTCTAGGTCTACTATTATACATCCATATATCCATGTATGGCATATATATTCCCCCTTATTTTTAGTTATATCTTTCTAAATACCCCTGCTACTTTTCCAAGTATTTCACAAGTTGGAACAATAATAGGTTCCATTGTGCTATTTTGAGGTTGTAATCTTATGTGGTCTTTTTCTTTATAAAATGTTTTAACTGTTGCTTCTTCTCCAATTAATGCTACAACAATTTCCCCATTATTAGCTGTATTTTGTTTTTTAACTAAAATATAGTCTCCATTTAAAATACCTGCTTCTATCATACTTTCTCCGCGAACAGTAAGCATAAAGCTTTCACTATTTCCAACGAAGTCTATAGGAATTGGGAAAGTATCTGTAATGTTTTCTACTGCTAAAATTGGTTCTCCTGCTGTAATTTTGCCAATAACAGGAACTTCTACCATTTCTTTGCCTGTATAATAATTTTTGTTTTCTTGTTTTTTATTAATTGGTTCACCATTTCCGCCTTTTAATAAACGTAATGTTCTACCTTTTTGGTCTTCCTTTTTAATATAGCCTTTTTCTGAAAGTTTTGCTAAGTAACCATGAACTGTAGCTGTTGATTTTAAGCCAACTGCTTTTCCTATTTCTCTAACAGATGGTGCATAACCTTTTTCTTCTACTTGTTTTTCAATGAATTTTAAAATTGCTTTTTCTCTTTTATTAATTGACATTGGATCTTTTTTTCTAGCCAAAATACATTCCCCCTTATTTTATATTTTTATAATGGTTTTTGTTACTTTTTTTGTTATGGAAAATACAACCATTTTTAATTCCTATAATATAATATCATACAAACAAAAAAATGTCAAACAAATTTTTGACATTTTTTTGTTTTGTTTTTATTGGCCATTAAATGTCAACAATTATTGTTTATTTTTTAAATAATTTTTTCTTTCAAATTGATATATAGGTACTAAGTTTCTTTTGTGATTAGATGATTTGAATCTTTTTATTATTTCATTTTTTGCATTTTCATTATCTGTGCTTCCTGTTTCTATTACTTCCGAAATTTGTTTATAAGTTATTCCCATTTTTTCTTCATCTGTTTGTCCACCCAGTCCATCATTTGGAGCTTTTTTTAAAACTCTTTCTGGAACGCCTAACATTTTGCCAATTTCTAATACTTCATCTACTGTAAAATTTCCAATTGGATTAAAATCTGAACTGTTATCTCCCCACTTTGTAGTATAGCCAACCATTGCTTCACACAAATTTCCTGTTCCAATTACTAAATAATTTAAAGTTTGCGCTATTGAATATAAAGTAACCATTCTTAATCTAGGCTTCATATTAATAGTAGATTCTTTAGATAATTCTGTATTTAATTTTCTGGTTATTTCATCTGTCATTTGGTTATAAGCATTAGTTAAATCTATATTTAGTAATTTTACATCAAAAGTGCTTGATACTATTTTTGCATCTTCTAAATCACTGTTAACCGAATGGCAAGGCATAAATACAGAAATTACATTTTCTTTTCCAATTGCTTTTACTGCCATTGCAAGAACTGTAGCTGAATCTTTTCCTCCACTATTTCCTATTACAATTCCTTTTGCTCCTGAATTTTGAACATAATTTCTTATCCACTTAATTGCATTTTCCATTTCTTCTTGTAATTTATTTTTTTCTAACATATTAGGCTCTCCTTTTTTATATTATTGCTTTTAGACTTTAATATTAATTATTAAAATTTTTAATAATAAAGTAAATTACTATATTATTAATTATCATATTATTATAGATTATTTGTATAATTTATTTTTTTCTATATAAGAAATTACTTCTTCTGGTGCTAAGTATTTAATACTTTTACCATTTTTAATGCTTTCTCGTACAAATGTAGAGCTTAAATTAGTTCTAATTTTGTTTTTTACTGTAATAAAAGCTTTCTCGTGATTTTTTAAAAACTCATTGTTTTGTATAATTTCTTCTACACTATCTTCAGCTCGCTGTAATACATATATTTTAAAATTTTGAACTAGTTTTTCTGGAGTTTTCCATGTATCAATTTGTCTTAAATTATCACTTCCTATTATAAATGCTATTTCGTATTCCAAATACTCTTTTTGAAGCTTTGTTAATGTTTCAATAGTATATAATGGTCTACTACTTTCTATTTCTAGTTTAGATACTTCAAATTTTTCATTTTTATCGCACACTAATTTAAGCATTTCATATCTATGCGTATTACTTATTAGATCTGCCTTTTGATATTTACTATTAACTGGCATAAATAATATTTTTTCAATCTCACTATATTCATTTATTATTTGCTGTGCTAGTAGAAAATGTGAATTAAGTGGCGGATTAAAACTTCCACCAAACATTACAATTTGCTTTTTAGGTTGCTTCTCTTTCATTACTATCACTTCCTAGTTTATTATTGCTTGTATAATTACGGGCTAATAGTTTTATATGTAATAAGTATAGCATAATATTTAATTTTAATCTATAAAATTTTAATAATACTAGGCATATAACTTACTATATAGTAGTTATAATTACATTAAAACTTAAATAGTACTATTTTTCGCAGTTTTGAAAGGTCCCGTTCTGACGTTCTCCTTTGAATTTACATGCTGCAACGGGCATTTGAAAAACAAGAAAAATAGTACTATTTAAGCAATTAACTATAAAACCATTAACTAGTTTATCTTTTTTTGTAATGCTAAAAATAACTTTACTTTTATGTTAATTTGTGTTATTATTTATATGCAATATTTTTATTGTATAAATCCTTTATTATGCCTATTTGGTCAGAGTAGGCTTACTTATATAAGAATTGAACAAACTCGAATTCGAGAAAGGAGTAAAATTAAATGAAAGTTTATCGGACTATCGTAATAGTTGTTGCAGTTCTTTTTGGTATTTCCTATTTCTTTGCTGCGTTGTTTGGACCTGCAGCACAAATCGCAAGACATAATCCTCCTACAGAAGAACATTATGAACTATTAAAAGAAGAAGCTTTGAAAGTAGCTAAAACGCTTGACAGAAATTCTTTAACTGATGAAACATTAACAGCTGATTTCTATTTTAATGAAGATGAGTTAGTTGTTACAGTAGAGTCAATTAAAGCCAAGCTTACAGCGAAAATTCCTATTTCAAATCGTTCTTTTAGCATTGAAGATAACACTATTATATCTAAAGGATTATGCAAATTTGAAAATGCGAAATATGAAAAAGCAGATCTGGTACACCCGATATGGGTTTATATTGTAATTTCTATCTTTGTAAGTCCAATATTAGGCTTTTCCTTATACTTTATATTATTTGGAATGTGGAATTTAAAAAAGCATCATTCTAAAGAAAATCAATTATGGTGTATTGATTTGGATTAATAATAAAAAGATATTTAATTTCTGACCAAAACAAGAGGGTCCCTATTTTTAGGATACCCTCTTGCTTTTATATATTTATTAAGTTATTTTTGATTATATATCTTTAAGCTGTTTCGCTTTTTTTAGTTGTTGTTTGCCTTTTTGTTTTTACTGTTTTTTGAGCTGGCACTTCTCTGTTGTTGTTAATAATAATATTAGGTGCTTCTCCATTTTGGACAGTTGCTTTTGTAATAATACATTTTTCTATCTTTGGATTAGAAGGTATTTCAAACATAATGTCTCTCATAATATCTTCTATAATAGAACGTAAACCTCTTGCTCCTGTTTTTCTTTCTATTGCTTTATCTACAATTTTTTCTAAAGCTTCTTGTTCAAATTCTAGTTCTACATTATCTAGTTTAAATAACTTTTGATATTGCTTTACTAAAGCATTTTTTGGCTTTGTTACAATATCTATTAAAGCATTTCTATCTAATTCTTGTAATGTGGCTATAATTGGAAGTCTTCCAACAAACTCCGGTATTAAACCAAATTTTAATAAATCCTGTGGTAGTAATTCTTCAAATACTTTATATTTGTTAATGTCTTTATTACTTTCTATTTCAGCACCAAAGCCTATTGATTTTTTACCAATTCTATCTTTTACAATTTTTTCTAGGCCTTCAAATGCTCCACCACAAATAAACAAAATATTTTCTGTGTTAATTTGTATAAATTCTTGGTGTGGATGTTTTCTACCACCTTGTGGTGGTACAGAAGCTACTGTTCCTTCTATAATTTTAAGTAGTGCTTGCTGTACACCTTCTCCACTAACATCTCTTGTAATAGATGGATTTTCAGATTTTCTTGATATTTTATCTATTTCATCTATATATATAATTCCTTTTTCTGCTTTTTCTACATCGTAGTCTGCTGCTTGAATTAGTTTTAGTAAAATGTTTTCAACATCTTCTCCTACATAGCCTGCTTCTGTTAAAGTAGTAGCATCTGCTATAGCAAAAGGTACTTGTAAAATTCTAGCTAAAGTTTGTGCAAGCAATGTTTTTCCACAACCTGTTGGTCCTAGTAGCAAAACATTACTTTTTTGTATTTCTACATCATCTTCATCATCATTTTTATTATTAATTCTTTTATAGTGATTATAAACTGCAACAGATAGAGTCTTTTTAGCCTCTTCTTGACCTATTACATACGAGTCTAATATTTGTTTAATTTCTGCTGGAGTAGGCAATTTTTCTTTTGTTTTAGTTGTGTACGTAATTTGTGTATCTTCATAAAGTTCATCTTCTAAAATGTTATTGCATACTTTAATACATTCATCACAAATATATACTCCTGGGCCTGCTACTATTCTATTAACTGCTTCTTGAGATTTTCCACAAAAAGAGCATTTTACGCCCCTTAACTTACTATTTGCCATTAACTATACTCCTTAATTTACTTATTTATATTCTAATTTGTAAAAGAATTGTCATTTGGCTAGGAAAACAAGTTTGAAATCAATGAGGTGTGCTTTTTGCACTATCAAATTTGATTTCAAATGAAGTTTGACAACGCCAAAGGGCAATTATTTTGCAAATTTAGGCTCTTTTTTCCATAATACCATCAATCAAACCATACTTAAGTGCTTCTTCTGCTGTCATATAATTATCTCTTTCTGTATCATGATTAATTACTTCTAATGGTTGACCTGTTCTTTCGCTTAAGAACTTATTTAATTTTTCTCTTGTTTTTACCATATGATCTGCATGAATTTTAATTTCTGTTGTTTGACCTGCAATACCATTTCCACCAATTAATGGTTGATGAATTAAAATTTCTGCATTTGGTGTAGCAAATCTTTTTCCTTTTTCGCCTGCTGCTAAAAGTACAGCGCCCATACTAGCTGCCATTCCAACGCAAATTGTAGATACTGGACATTTTATGTAGTTCATTGTGTCTACAATTCCCATTCCGTCTGTAATAGAACCTCCTGGGCTATTAATATATAAATGAATTTCTTTATCTGGGTCTTCTGACTCTAAAAATAGTAATTGTGCAATAACTAAGCTAGCAGATGTTGGGTTAACATCTTCACCTAAAAAGATAATTCTATCTTTTAATAGTCTTGAAAAAATATCATAAGATCTTTCTCCTTTTGCAGTTTGTTCAATAACATAAGGAACTAAACTATTTTGTTCTTTCATTCATATACCTCCATATTTGCTATTTTATTTTTATTCACAATATTTAAAATTGTGATTATTTTAAAGTTATTATTTACAGCCAATTATACATTTTAGAGTAGCCACAGCGGTATGCTCATATGTTTTTTCGTGCTTTAGACGAGAAAAAACATATAGCATACGCAAGCGACGTGGCGGATAATTTTAAGGCTGTAAATTTTAATAATTAAAAAACACTTGTAAGATAAATTATTATTTTTTAAATTTAGCATTATCTACAATAAACTTAATAGCGCTTTCAACTTTCATATTTTCTGTTATGTATTCTTTTAAATATGTATTTTTTAAAGCATCTTCTTCTTTTTGTCCATAACCTTTAGCCATTTCTTTTAATTTTTCTTCAACTTCTTTTTCATCTGGCTTAATGTCTTCTGCTTTAATAATGGCTTCTATTACTAATCTAGATTTTACTGTTTTTTCTGCTTGTTCTTTCATTTCATCTCTTATTACAGTTTCTGTTTTTCCAGATAATTTATAGTATTGCTCAAGTGTTAATCCTTGATATTGTAATCTTTGTTCTAAGTCTTTTAACATATTATCTATTTCAGTATCTATCATTCCAGATGGAATATCTAATTCTACATTGTTACAAACAGCTTCAATAGCATTACTTTCTGTTTCACTTTTTGCTCTTTGTTCATTTTGTTTTTGAATTTTCTCTTTAATGCTATTTTTTAATTCTTTTAATGTATCAAATTCGCTAACATCTTTTGCAAATTCGTCATCTATAGTTGGAAGTTCTTTTTTCTTAATTTCATGTAGTTTTACTTTAAATACAGCTGGCTTTCCTGCTAAATCTTTTGAAAAATATTCTTTTGGGAAAGTAACATTAATATCTTTTTCTTCTTCTATGTTCATTCCTATAATTTGATCTTCAAATCCTGGAATAAATGTATTACTTCCAATTTCTAACTCATGTTTTTCTGCTTTTCCACCTTCGAAGGCTACTCCTTCAATATAACCTTCAAAATCTATAACAGCAATATCGCCTTTTTCTACTGGTCTATCTTCAACTGTAATTAGTCTTGCATTATGCTCTGCCATGTGATTTAACTCGTGTTCTACATCATCGTCAGATACATTATACTCTATTTTTTCAATTTCTATACCTTTATATTTACCTAATTTTACTTCTGGTTTAATTTGCACTACAGCTGTGAAAATTAAGTTTTTTCCTTTTCCAATTTGAGTAATATCAATATTTGGTCTGCTTACTGCTTGTATATTGTTATCTTGAATAGCAGCATCATAAATATCTGGTACTAATTCATTAAATGTATCTTCATAAAAAATTTCGCTACCATATTGTTTTTCTACCATACTCATTGGTGCTTTTCCTTTTCTAAATCCATGAATTGTAAAGTATTTTGCTGTTTTTGCATATACTTTTTTCATAGCTTCATCAAATTTTTCTGCTTCTATTTCAAAGCTTAATTTTACTTCATTTTTGTTTTCTGTGTTTTCTACTTTTACGCTCATTTTTTCAAATCCTTTCTATTTACTATTATTTAGCTTTTATATTATACCACAAATTTTGCATATTGCAAGTCCTAATTACTGTTAAAATTATATGGTGAGTTATAATTACATTAAAGCTTAAATAGTACTATTTAAGCGGGTTAATATAAAACCATTAACTAGATTTTAAGTAAATTAAAATCTAAGTAATCTGCACTAATTAGTTTTAAATCTATGCCATGTATATTTCCTTCTACAGCATCTTTATGTGATGTTCCATGCAAATGCCCATAATAACATTTATTTATTTTATATTTTTCCATAGTTTCAATGAAGTCCATATTTATTTTTTGAGATAAACAAGACAAAGTAATTGGAGGATAATGCATAAAAACTATTATTTCTTTATCTTTTCCATATTTTTTTATACCATCTTCAATAGAAAGCTCTAGCCTTATTTTTTCTCGATTTAACATTTTTTTGTCATTATTTTCTAATAAGTTCCACCCTCTTGTTCCTACTATTATTTTGTTTTCTATTAGATAGCTATTATTGTATAAAAAGTCTATGTCCTCAAAGTGTTTTTCTTGTAAATATTTTTTCATATTTGTAACTGTTGTCCACCAATAATCGTGGTTTCCTTTTAGTAGTATCTTTTTGCCAGGCAAATCATTTAAATATTCAAAGTCTTTATATGTATCTTCTAAATAAGTAGCCCATGAAAAATCACCTGGTAATATAACGGTATCATCAGGTTTTACGGTATTTTTCCAATTTGTTTTTATTTTTTCTTCATGGTTTGTCCAGTTTTCACCAAAAATATTCATTGGTTTTGGCTGTGCAAATGAAAGATGTAAATCTGCAATTACATATATTGCCAAGTTTTTCACCTACTTTAGTGTTACAATTCACAACCTTAAAATTATTCGCCACGTCGCTTGCGTTTAATATATGTTTTTTCTAGGGCTAAAGCACGAAAAAACATATATTAAACCGCTGTGGCTACTCTAAAATTTAATTAGCTATGAAAGTAACTAATTAGTTATTAATCATTAATTTTTAAGTTTGGCACTGCATTTAAACTTAAATCTGCAGTTTTTCCTTGTAAGTATTCATAATAGCCACTTGAAGCTATCATAGCAGCATTATCTGTGCATAGCACTGGTTCTGGATAATAAATTTTATAACCTTCATCTTGTAATTTTAAAAATTCATTTCTTATATATGAATTACTTGAAACTCCACCAGCTAATGCAATTTTATTTATATTTAAAATTTTAGCAGCTTTTAAAGTATTATCTATTAGTTCTTCTGTAACTACTTTTTCAAAACTACTACATAAATCTGCTTTATTTATTTCAGGATTCTTATGGTGCAAATTAATTACTGCTGTTTTTATTCCACTAAAGCTAAAGTCTAAATTGTCAAATTTTGTTTTAGGGAGTTCTATATTTGGACTACCCTCTTTAGCAAGTTTATCTACCTTTGGACCTCCTGGGTAGCCAAGACCTATTACTCTTGCTACTTTATCAAATGCTTCTCCTACTGCATCATCTCTAGTTTTGCCTAAAATTTCAAACTCTGTATATGTTTTTATATGTACTAAGTGAGTATGACCACCAGAAATAACTAAACATAAAAATGGAGGCTCTAATTCTTTATGTGAAATATAGTTTGCTGCAATATGCCCATGTATATGATTTGTGGGAACTAATGGCTTGTTTAAAGCATAGCTTAAGCCTTTTGCATAAGATACGCCTACCAAAAGAGCACCAACTAAGCCTGGTCCATAAGTACAGCTAATTATATCTATTTGCTCCATAGTTGTTCCTGCTTTTTTTATTGATTCTTGCACAACTTTTGAAATTGCATCTACATGGTTTCTAGATGCAATTTCTGGTACTACTCCTCCAAATTGTTCATGAATATCAATTTGAGAATGTATAACATTAGAAAGAACTTCTCTGCCATTTTTTACTATAGCGCTAGATGTTTCATCACAACTTGATTCAATTCCTAAAGCATATATATCTTTCATTTTTACTTCCTTTATATTCTTTAATCTATTTTACCACCACTAATTAATGTAATAAGTAAAAATATTCCGCTAACTAGTAGTCCTGCTAAAAAGTCAATTCCTATTATAACAATATTCATTATAGGATAAATAATCATTCTTGAAATTGGTGTAATCCATATAATTAAAAATATTATATAAAATAATTGTATATGATTTTCAAACCATCTTTTTGCATTATATGGCAAAAATCCCATTAATATTTTTGAGCCATCTAATGGTGGTAATGGTATTAAATTAAATACACCTAAACCTACATTTATTGTTATAATAGATTGTATAATATCTGATATAACTTTTCCTGTTGTAGAATATTGTGAAAATACTGGCGCAAATCCTATAAACAGATAAAATACAATTGCAAATATAAGTGCTAATATAAAATTCATAAGTGGACCTGCAACAGCAACTATTGCTTCACCTGTTCTTGCAGAAATTTTTCTTGTGAAATTATTTGGATTAATTTCTACTGGCTTGCCCCATCCAAAATGTGCAAATATTAACATAATTACACCAAATGGATCTAAATGTGATAGTGGATTTAAGCTTAGCCTTCCTTGCATTCTTGGCGTGTCATCTCCTAGTTTATCTGCTGCAAAAGCATGTGCGTATTCATGAAAAGTTATTGCTATTAACACACCTGGAATTGACATTACTAAATCTAGCAGACTAAATCCACCGCTAGCAATACTTATTAAAGCAATAATTGCTAATGCAATATATAAATATCTACTATCAAAATACATATACACATTTCTCCTCTAAAATTTATTTTATATGTATAAATTAATCTATATTTTCTATTATATTTCTATTGTTCCATTTTCTCCATTAGCTTTTTGTCCTTTATTCATATTTTGTAAAAATGGATGATTACTGTTTCCATTAATTTGTACAGAATATTCTTCTCTTTCTTCAATACCAAGCATTTCTAAAATATGTAAAACATTATTATATATTGCTCTAGCATAATGTCTTCCTCCGTTATACAAACTTGGAACATAAAAATCAAATATTTTATTTTCTCTTTTTATTCTTATATAGGCTTTTACTGCTGAATAATATGCATTTTCTGCTTTCTCATCTTTTGGTGCTTCCCCTCGTAAATTTCTTGCTAGTCTTTCTGCTTCTACTTTTTTAAATTCTTCATCTCTTAAATGATATACTAAATCTTGTGGTTCATTTCTTTTTTTGTATGAGTTATACCCATGATAAAAATATAGTGTTTCTCCATTTTCATCTTGAATTTCAAAACTTTCTAGTGGATATATGGATTTAAGCCATTCTGTATAAACTATATGTGCTTTTATTCTTCTTTCGCCTGTTATTTGAGGTTCTTTAGGTTTTCTTCCCATACTTTTATCCTTTCAATATTTTTCATATTTTATGCTAGTGGCTTCATTGTTGGAAATAGTAAAACATCTCTTATAGAAGGAGCATCTGTTAAAAGCATAACTAATCTATCAATTCCTATTCCTAAACCTCCAGTAGGTGGCATACCATATTCTAAAGCTGTTACAAAGTCTTCATCCATCATGTTTGCTTCTTCATCTCCTGCTTCTCTAGCTTCCACTTGCTTTTTAAATCTTTCATATTGATCAATAGGATCATTTAATTCTGAATAAGCATTTGCATATTCTCTACCACCAATAAATAGCTCAAATCTTTCTACTAAACGAGGATCTGATGGTTTTCTTTTTGTAAGTGGAGATACTTCTACTGGGTAGTCACAAACAAAGGTTGGTTGTATTAGAGTTTCTTCAACTTTAGCTTCAAATACTTGGCTTATAATGTCTCCTCTTGTTAGTTTTAGTTCATCTAATTCAACATTTAAGTCTTTTGCTACTTTTTTTGCTTCTTCATCTGTTTCTATTTGGTTAAAATCTACACCTGTTACTTCTTTTATAGCATCTATCATAGATATTCTTTTCCAACCAGGTGTTAAGTCTATTTCTGTTCCTTGATAAGTTATTTTTGTTGTTCCTAAAACATTTTGTGCTGCTTTTGATATTATTTCTTCTGTAATGTCCATCATATCGTGATAGTCTTGATATGCTGCATATAATTCTATACTTGTAAATTCTGGGTTATGTTTAATGTCCATACCTTCATTTCTAAACATTCTACCCATTTCATATACTTTATCAAATCCACCAACAATTAATCTTTTTAAATATAATTCATTGGCAATTCTTAAATACATATCTATATCTAATGTATTATGATGTGTAATAAATGGTCTAGCTGTAGCTCCACCTGCTATTGTATTTAAAATAGGAGTTTCTACTTCTAAGTAACCTTTTTCATCTAACACATTTTTTACTTCTTTTAAAATTTGAACTCTCTTTTTGAAAGTTTCTTTTACTTCAGGATTTACTATTAAATCTACATATCTTTGGCGATAACGCAAATCTGTATCTTTTAATCCATGAAATTTTTCTGGAAGTGGTCTTAGAGATTTCGAAAGTAAAGTTACTTCCTTTGCATGAATTGAAATCTCTCCTGTTTTAGTTTTAAATACAAAGCCAGTAATTCCAATAATATCTCCTATATCATCTTCTTTAAATTGTTTATAGCTTTCTTCTCCTAATTCATTTATACTAACATAGCTTTGAATTTTGCCTTGCTCATCTTGAATATGACAAAAAGAGGCTTTGCCCATGATACGTTTTGCCATCATTCTACCTGCAATAGTAACATCTTTGCCTTCTAAAGAATCATAATTATCTTTTATTTGTTTACTATTATGTGTTGTTACAAATTTTGTAATTTCAAATGGATTTTTTCCTTCTTCTTGAAGTTTTGCTAGTTTTTCTCTTCTAACTTTCATTAATTGGTTTATATCTAATTCTTGTTCTTCATTATTACTTTGGTTTTGTTCCATAAGCAATACCTCCCTATTATGTTTTATTTAATGCTATTATTATACCCTATAACTTTAAATATGTAAATAAAAAATTAGCAAAAAAATGAGAAGAGCAAAGCTCTTCCCATTTTTGAGTTTACATGAAATCACCACTTCTATAGATTATTTTTTTACGTGAAAGTCATTCTGCCACTTCGGTTTGGACTCCTTCCACTTCGGTTTGGCTTTCTTCCATTTCAGTTTTGGTTTCTTCCACCTCAGTTTGGCTTTCTTCCACTTCAGTTTTGGTTTCTTCCACCTCGGTTTGAATTTCTTCGTAGTCTGCGAACTTCGAAGTTGTATCAAAGTAAGTGGTTCTGAAGTGTGGATCTTCACCTGTGTTCCAATAAGGTGTATGTTTGCTTTTAGGTGATCCATATACAAGGTTTCTTGGACCTATGGGACCATTGCGAAGTAAGATTTCAGCTACTACATAAGCTTCATCTACGCTTCCTTCGACTCTTTGCTTAAGATCAAATGCCCAGCTAGTGCTGTATTGACCACCACGATGAACTACATCATAAATGCTTTTGTCGCCACCGTATTCAACTTCCCTTCTATGCAGTACCGTTGAACCAATAAGCATGTAAGCTTTCATAGCCTTTTTATAAGGCTGGGTGCCAATGTATCCACCAACTTCTTCAAATATTAAGTTACCAAGACCAATTATGAGTTCTTCAGTAAGAGGCTCATATTGTTCAACCCAAATTGTGTCTCCGTTTCTGCTTGCAGATAAATCCCATTTAGGATCATGACCTTCTTCAACATAAAGATCATATAAGATTTCCTCTAATTCTTTGTTAGAAGAATCATAATCTTCAGTTGCATCTGTGTTAGAAGAGTTATCATCTTTAGCTTCATTAGCTTTAGATGAATTATCGTCTTCAATTTCATCAACTTTTTGAGATTCATCTTCGCTAGGATTGCTAGGAATTTGGTTTTCAGCTTGTTCTACTTGTTCTTTAATGGTATCAGGGTTGTTCGCTGTTGGCTCTTGTGCGGAACCTTGCTTTGATGTATCATCATTGTTGATGATTGTTGCATCAAATTCGATTTGCTTTTCTGGTTTTACCTGCAAAATCGGTTTTTCAGGCGTTTTAGGTTCTTCACTTTTTTCAGGCTTGCTTTCCGAGCTTTTGGTAGAGTTGGTTCCAGTATCAGTCTGATTCTGAGCATATTCCATAGGAATTGCATCAGACTTGGCAGCCGTAGGTGCCATTGCAGCAGCAAGTGATACAATGCACGCTAATGCAAGTATTGCACTAGCAATGCTCTTGCGCCAGTTGCTCAGCCAACTACGTTTCCGTTTGTTGACTTTCTGCTTCCTATTTTCCTTATTCATAGTAAACTCCTTTTTTTCTCAGTGTTATAACACCGATTTAATTGATAATGCATAAGCATTATTAATAATTATACCACAATTGTAAAGATTTGGCAAATGTATTTACTGTAATGCCTATATTTCTAGGATTTAGCATTTTATATATTTTATTTAATAATTTTAGCATGCCATTCTTAACTCTTTTGCATGTTCTTTTGCAATTTTTGTAATATCTCCAGAAGAAATTCTGGCTATTTCTTCTATAATTTCTTCTTCTGATAATTCTTTAATTTCTGTATAAGTTTTATCTCCTTGTATTTTTTTACTAATATAATAATTATAGTCTCCTTTTGCAGCAATTGAAGCAGAATGGGTAATACATAAAACCTGTTGAGTTTTCGAAATTGTTTTTAATTTTTCTCCAACAGCTTTAGAGGCTTTTCCACTAATTCCTGTATCTATTTCATCAAAAATTAATGTAGATACTTTATCAACACTAGCTAGAACAGTTTTTATTGCTAACATTATACGAGACATTTCTCCACCAGAAGCTATTTTTATAAGTGGCTTTGCTTCTTCGCCTATATTGGTACAAATAAAAAATTCTATTTTATCTAAGCCATTTTGAGTAAATGAATTTTGATTTTCTATGTTAACACTAAATTTTGCATTTGGCATTTCTAAATTTGCTAATTCTTTATTAATATTTGTAGATAAAATTTCTGCTTTTGCTTTTCTTTCTAAAGTTATTTCTTTGCCAATTGTTAACATTTGTTCTTCTATTTTACTTAATTCTTGCTTTAATTTTGTATTTACTTCTTCTATATTTTGTATTTTATTTATTTCTTCTTTTACTGTAGTTTGATAATCTAAAATTGCATTTATGCTATTTCCATATTTTCTTTTTAAAGAATATATTAGGTCCAGTCTATTTTCAATTTCATTTTGCGAAGTTTCATCAAATTCTGTTTCTTCTTTCATATATGAAATATCTCTTGCCATTTCTTGAATGTCATAATAAATGCTTTTTAAGTCTAATAATTTTTTTTGATATTGATCTCCACAGTCTTCTATTTTTTCTAAATTTCTAATGCAACTGCTAATTCCATTAATTACATTTTCATTTAGCTCAATATCAATATTATTTATACTATTTTGCAATTTTTCTGCATTTTGTATTTTTCTTTTTTTAGTTTCTAGCTCTTCTTCTTCTCCTAGTTTTAGTTTAGCAAGTTCTATTTCATTAAATTGATAATTTAATAAATCTAGTCTTCGTGCTTTTTCTTGCTCATCTCCATAATTGTTTTTTAAATTTTCTTTTACTTTTAAATATTCTTTATATAATTGCATATATTTTTCTTTTTTATTAATTAAAGTTTCTCCGAGCAAATCTATCTAAATATGAAATGTGTTCTGTAGGGTTTAATAAAAGCTGGTTATCATGCTGGCCATGAAAATCTATTATTTGGCTCATAATTTCTTTTAATTCATTGACAGTTACAAGCCTGCCATTAATTTTGCATAAGCTTCTACCATTTTCATGTATTTCTCTTGATACTATAATATTTTCATCAATAGCAAAACTACTTTGGGGGCAATAAATATTAGCTTCTATATATGAAAATTCTTCACCTTTTCTAATCATTTCTTTTGAAAACCTACCACCTGCAATAATATTAATAGAATCTATAATTAAGGTTTTGCCTGCACCTGTTTCTCCTGTTAAAATGTTTAGGCCTTCATTAAAATTGACAGTTAAATCATCAATGATTCCTATATTTTTGATATGTAATGTTGTTATCATAAAAACACCTTCCTATTTAATATATGCTTGTATTTGCAAATTTTATATGCATTAATCTTATTATTTTATGCAAATCTTTGTTTGTATATAACTATTATATACCAAATTTTTGTTTTGTCAATTAATTTTTAATATTTTTTAGATTAATTTACATTTATGGATTATTATGATATAATTATATTAATTCGTAAATACGAATATTTTAAACTAGGAGGTTTATTATGAAGAATTTCAGCAGTGCGTTACCTCTTAAACCTAACCAGGCTACCATGGAGGCTATTGCCAGAATTGAGCGTGATGCCAAAATGGAAACTTCCACTTCTTTCAGTGGCAAGAAAAAGCCCAGTCCCAAAGATAAGGGAACTGCGATAGATAAGAAATGGAAGTAACCCAATAAGTAAAAACCTAGAAAGCTAATGCTTTCTAGGTTTTTACTTAATTGGTGACCCCTACGGGAATCGAACCCATGATTCGGCCTTGAGAGGGCCGCGTCTTAACCGCTTGACCAAGGGGCCTTATATTTAACTACCCTACTAATATAACATATTTAAAGTAGGTTAGTCAATTAGTTTACTGCATTTTTTTACTACTGATTTGTATTTTTTACTACTAGTTTTAATATTTCTATAAGTCTTTCTTCTTGTTTTGTTAAATATAAGTACCCTATTAATGCTTCAAATGCTGTAGCGTGTATATATTCTTGCACACTTGCATTTTTAGCAATATGATGAAGGTCCGTATTTCTTCCTCTTCTTACAATTTCTTTTTCATCTTCTGTTAAATTATTTTCTATATTTTTTAAAGCATCTGCTTGAGCTTTTGCTTTTACATATTTAATGGATTCTATATGTAGTTTATGTGGTTTTAAATTTGTAGTATCTACAAGGTTAGTACGTATATATAGCTCATATACTGCATCTCCAACATATGCCCATGTAAGTGGTGACATTTGGTTTACATCTGTTTCATTTTTATTAATATTAAATAATTTCAATTTTTTCTCCTTAATCTTGTTATAATTTTGCCTTTATTAATTTTATACTTTTTCTAAGTTATTTTTCCTTACTTTTACCTTTATTGTTTTTATTGCTCTTCTTAGCTTTGTACCCTTTCTAATGTTATTTTTCCTAATTTTCCGCTTCTAAAATCATCTAGCAAAATATTGCACACTCTATCATAATCTATTTCTCCACCAGAAATAATGGTTCCTCTTTTCTTTCCAATTAAATTCATAAATTCAACAATTTTATCATTATCTTCTAATTTACTATTTTCCATTATCGAATTAACTTCTTGCTCATTTAGTTTATATCTTTGAATTAAGTTTAAGCCATATTCTTTAATTAAAACTTTTAATAGAGAAAATCCAATTTCTGTAGTAACTAATATATCATCTTTAATTGTTCCTGTAAATGCTAAGTTCAAAGCTACTTTATCATTTTCTAGCTTTGGCCATAAAACACCGGGTGTATCTAATAATTCAATTTTATTAGATACTTTAACCCATTGTTTTTGCCTTGTTATACCTGGTTTGTTTCCTACCTTTGCAGAAGTTTTTTTTGCAATTCTATTAATAAAAGAAGATTTTCCTACATTTGGTATTCCTAAAACCATTATTCTTATTGATTTTCCTATTCTGCCTTTACTTTCATATTTTTCATTATCATAAATTTCTTCTATTTTTTTAAGTGTCTCGTTTATACCTTTGCCTGAAACTGAATCTACTAAAACAGCTGGAATGCCAACATTTTGGAAATAGCTAATCCATTTTTGATTTTCTTTTTCGCAAGATAAATCAGACTTATTTAAAATAATAAGTCTTTTTTTATCTTTTAATATTTCCTTAAGGTCTGGATTTTGACTAGCCACTGGAATACGTGCATCTAAAACTTCTACTACTACATCTACTAGTTTTAAGTCTTCTATAATTTGTTTTTTAGTTTTTGCCATATGTCCGTGGATACCAATTTATATTTGTTTTATTTTCGCTCATTTTTTCACTTCCTTTTATTAGTTTCACTTTCAAATGTATCTATTTTGATATTTTGGAAAGCAAAATTATTTGCCTTTTTTATCTTCTATTTCTTTTATTTCATCTATGTATTTATAATTTAAGCTATTATTTTTAGATATAGCTGGTTTTTTAGTTTCTTTTTCATATAAATCTTTTGCTCCTTTTGCAACTCCTCCGCCACGCTTTGCTACATTTAAATTTTCTTTTAGTCCTTGTGGGTGTTCTTCTCTTGCTATATCTCTTGTTGCAATCTCTCCTATATTTGTAAGAGCTACTTCTATATCTGTCATATTATCTCTTAAAGATTCTTTCCTAAGTCCTTTTAATTTCTTATATTCACTAGCCTTCATTCCTGACCAACCTTTATATATCTCATTTGTTAAAAGTGCATATTCAATTGGCTTAGTAATTCCTCCTTCTTTCCAAACATCAGTAAGTTTAAATCTATCAACTATTCCATTTAGTCTTGACTTTATCCATTCGTCGCTATAACCTTTATTACGATAATATGCTACTGCTCTATTTACCGCTATTTCTGGGTCAAATACTTCATCAATTCTTTCACGTCCTAAATTTGCAAGCCATAATTTAAAAGGTTCTGCTTTAGGACTTGGAACAGATTCGATAAGTCTTAAAATTCCTTTTGTATCCAAAGTATCTGTATTATAAAATTTTTTATCCTTAAGAGATTTCATTTTCAGTTGTACGATATTTTCGTACAACTGACTTCCTTCTTTTTCTAATTTTCTTTTCAAATCCGTCCAATATCTTTTTGGAATATTGCTATCAGTCAATGCACTAATAACATCTACAACACTAAAAAAATACTCTTCTTTTTCACTATCCCATATACTTCTGATTTCTTTATTTTCAAAAAGATTTGAAATTGTTTCTAATTTATTATCTATAATCATCATCTCCTTTTTTAATTTAAAATTTCTCTTAGTGCTTCTATTAGTTTTGGAATATCAATTGGCTTTGCTAAGTGTCCATTCATTCCAGCTTCTTTTGCTGCTTTTTTGTCTTCATCAAATGCATTTGCTGTCATTGCTAAAATAGGAATATTTGCAATTTTCTTATTTTTAAATTTACGAATTGTTTTTGTTGCTTCATATCCATCCATTATTGGCATTTGAACATCCATTAATACTACATCAAAATAGCCTGGCTCAGATTTTTCTAAAATTTCACAAGCTTCTTTTCCATTTTCAGCACTTTCAACTAAAAAGCCAAAGTCTTGTAAATATTCTGTAGCAATTTCTCTATTCATCATATTGTCTTCTACAAGAAGAATTCTTTTGCCTGAAAAATCAATTTTTTCTTCATCTTTTTCTTGCTTCTTATCTAATCCTGAAACTTTTAAAAGTATTTTTCTTAAATCAGATGGGAATAATGGTTTGCTAATAAATTCTGTAACACCTGCTTCTTTTGCCTCTTTTTCAATTTCTCCCCAGTCATAAGCTGAAAGCATAATAATTACTGGTTCTTTTCCTACTATTTTACGAATACGTCTTGTTGTTTCAATTCCATTCATATCTGGCATTAACCAGTCTATTAAATAAATTTGGTATTGCTCTTTCATTTGATGTGCTTCTTTTGCACGAGCTACTGCTTCTTTTCCATACATTGTCCAGTCTGATTTTAAACCAAGTTGTCTTAGCATATGAGAAATGCTTTGGCAAGAGTTCATATCATCATCTACAACTAGTGCATGCACATCTTTTAAATTATCTATTACTTCTATTTTCTTATGTGCTTCTTGTAATTTAAATTCTAATGTAACAATAAATTCTGTTCCTTTTCCAACTTTGCTTTGTACTTCTATAGTTCCACCCATCATGTCTACAATATTTTTAGTTATTGCCATTCCAAGCCCTGTACCTTGAATTCCACTTACTGTTGAACTACGTTCTCTTGCAAATGGTTCAAAAATTTCTTTTATAAATTCTTCACTAATTCCAATTCCATTATCTTTTACTCTAAATTCATAAATCCCATAGCCTTTTTTAGATATTGGTTTTTGAGTAATGCGAACAGATATTGTTCCTCCAGGCTCTGTAAATTTAAGTGCATTTGATAATAAATTTATTAGTATTTGGTTAAGTCTTAATTTGTCGCAGTAAATATTTTCATCTGTTATATCTACTGTATCTATAACAAATTCCATTTGTTTTGCATTTACATCTGCTTGTACAATATTTCTAATACCATGAAGTATTTCTGCAAGATTTTCTTCTTTTTCTTCTATATTTACTTTTCCTGATTCTATTCTACTCATATCTAATACATCATTTATTAAAGAAAGTAAATGATTTGAAGATTGTGAAATCTTGTCTAAATAATCTTCTACACGCTCTTTATTATTTATATTATTTTTTGCAAGTGTTGTAAATCCAATAATAGCATTCATAGGAGTACGAATATCATGTGACATATTGTTTAAAAATGTAGTTTTTGCTCTACTTGCTTGCTCTGCTAATGTTAGAGCTGATTCTAGCTCATCTCTATGTTTAATTTCAAATTTTATTGAATTTTTTTGTGATCTATTTCTAAATATTAAAATAACAACAATAGTTATTGCAATTAATATTGCTATTATTAATATTGTTAGTAATTGTAATAATTCAGCACTTTGTGCTTGATATATAGAAAGTGGCACAGACATAATGCAATACCAATCCGAAACAGTCATTGGATTGCAGACCATAATACGGTTTTGCCCATCTAGTAAATATTCTAAATAAAAGCTTTCTCTATTTTCAATTTTTTCACGAACTTCTTCTAGTGTTAAGTCGCTAGTTATTCCTTCTTTATTTATTACTGTATAAAAATCTTCTCTTGCAAGACTATCATTATCGTGTACAGATACTAAATAATAACCATCTTTGTCTATAACACTACTATAGCCTTCTCCATTGTAACTTTCAATTTTTAGTTCATCTGTTAAATTTTCAATTCTATAATAGCCTGCTACATATATAAAGCGATTTTCATCAATCGTAAAAGGTTCTATTTTTGTTCCTAAAAGTAATGTGGAATTTACTTCTGAATTTTTATTTTTGTCTATTCTTTGAACAAATTTATCTTTTGGTGAATTCTTGCATAATTCTAGTAATGCTGTATCTTTATAAATTGATTGCGTACTACTAAATACTTTTCCTTCTTCTGTTATTAAAACAACTTCCGTAGTTTCTATAGATTCTGATTTAATATTTAGCTTTCTTAAAACTTCTGATGTAGTTTTAAGTCCATTTTGTTCTACCTCTTTAGCTATTCCTTCCAAATGCATCCATCTATGCTCTAGACCAGATATAATTGATTGTTCATCATGTTTTGAAATTTCCCACATATTGCGAAGAGACATTTTAACTATTCTATCTGTAAGAATTGCCGAAAATAGGTGATATAAATAGTAAATAGAAATTACTATAATAATTGTTACTATAATAATAATTAAGTTACTTTTTTTTATGTTATTTTTTTTATCTATTATATTTTTATCTATTCTTTTTTTTACTTTTTCCCTACTTGAATTCAAGTTTATGCCTCCTCTCCCATTTGTTCTTTTGTAGTATTTTTAATAAATTCTTCTTTAGCATCATCAAAACATTTTAATAATTTAGGTGAAAAAATTCCACATTCACCATCATGAATCATACGAAATGTTTCTTCTATTGAAAAAGAAGGTTTATATACTCTTTTACTTACAAGTGCATCATAAACATCTACAATAGATACAACTTGTGCCCATATAGGAATATCATCTCCTTTTAAACCGTCTGGGTAACCTCTACCATCATATCTTTCATGATGATATCTACAAATATCATAGCAATAGCGATAAAATTCATTTTCTTCTTGCTTAAATTTTTCTAACATTTGGCAACCATATATAGTGTGCTTTTTCATTTCTGTATATTCTTCATCTGTTAATCTTCCTGGTTTTAAAAGTATGTTGTCTGGTATTGCTATTTTACCAATATCATGAAGTGCAGATGCATTTACTATTAATTCAATTTGTTCATCTGTAAATTGTTCTTCTCCATATAAAGCTCTCCAATGTCTTAGCATTATTCTTGTAAATTTTTTAACTCTTTGAATATGCTCTCCAGATTCTAAGCTTCTAAATTCTACAACTGAGCTTAATGCATTAATTAAGAAATTATTACTTTGTTCTATACGCTTTTTGCTTTCAATTAATTCTTGTGTACGAAGTTCTAATTCTTTTTCAATAGATATTCTATGTTCAAATAATTCTATAATATTTCTTGCTCTACGCCTTACAACAGCAGGTTCAAAAGGTTTATATATAATATCTGCTGCTCCAAGTTCATATGCTTTTACATCTGTTTCAACAGTTGCTTCTCCTGTTATCATAATAACAGGTATTGTGTTAATCATATTGTTTAAAGACATGTGGTGCATTACATCTAATCCATTCTTTTTTGGCATAACTAAATCAAGAAAGACTAATGCAATTTCATCTTTATGTTTATTTAAAATTTCAATTGCTTCTTCTCCATCTGCTGCTTCTAATATTTTATATTCTCCATTTTCAAATATATCTTTTAAGAGCTCTCTATTTATCATAACATCATCAACAATTAATAATGTATCTCTCTTTTCCATAAATTTCCCCCTATTAAATGATTTTATTAATTTCATCAATTACTTTTTTATATTCTTCTTCTACTAGTGAAAAAGTTTGCTTCGCTTTTTCAAAGTCTTTGGCTCTTAGTTCTTCTGTGATTTGTTCTACTACAGTAGAAAGTGCAGTAAATGCCATATTTTGGCAAACTCCTTTTAGAGTATGTGCTCCTCTAAAAGCTGCTTCACAATCTCCAGAATTTATTCCATCTTCTAAGACTTTATATGACTCGTCCAATAAAAAAAACTTTAGGTATTTTAATATTCTTTCATCATTTTGCATTCTTGAAATTGCTACTTCATAGTTTCCGTTTATTTTTTTATATAATTCTTCTATCATTTTGCTTTTCATCCTTCCTATTTTTATACTATAAAATTATACTAACTATTGAAAAAAGTCAATAATATTTTGAAAAGTTTATTTTTAAAGCTATAAAATGTCATAAGCTTTAATAGTACTATTTTTTCGCAGTTTTGAGAGGTCCCGTTCTGACCTGCTTCTTTGAGCTTGACTTTCTGCAACGGGCATTTGAAAAACAAGAAAAATAGTACTATTAAAGCAATTAATTAAATGATAAGCAAAAAAATAAACGAAACAGCTATTGCTTCGTTTATTTTTATATAAATATTACATTGTTCTATATTGGTTTCTATCTGCTCTTTCATCCATTTTTCTATCATATTCTTTATTTTTATAAAACCAATCTGTTTGTTTATCTATTGGATGTGCAGTTCTATTTTTATCTAATAGTACATCAAAAAATGCAAAAAGTGGTATTGCTATACCTATTAAAGCTATAAATAATGACATATATGAATTTAGTGTTCCTGCTCCATTTATTACATTTTGATATAAATATACACCATAATACAAAGCATGTGCTACTAAATAAATTATTGCTGGCAATAGTTTTCTTCTTGTAATAAAGCATATACATACAAATGTAATAAATAATAATATAATTTCCATTGTCATGTCCATAGGTTCAGCAACAAATTCTGTTCCCATTGAATATAATACTGTTGTTACTACACGAAATCCCCAAAACATAAATGCAAGCATGGCAATAAGCCAACTAGATAAACTTTTCATTTGCTTTATCCCCTTTTTTAGTTCTAATTAGTCTACAAAATTGAATTCATCTTCAAATTTTTCTTTAAATATTTCAAATACTTTGTTAAGTACTTCTTCATCATCTACACTAACATAAGATTCTTCATCATCAGATTCTGTATCTTCTAATTTTAAAATTACAACTTCACCAGGTTCTTCTGTTTCTTCTTCTTCAACTGGTAATAATACTACGTATTCTTCTCCTTCATATTCAATTAAGTCTAAAAATTCAAATTCTACTTCGTTTCCTTCTTCATCATTTAGAACTAGTATATTATCTAATTCTTCTCCCTCATTTAAATTTTCTTGATTTTCATTTACATCTTCTTTACTCATTTTTTTCTCCTTTCGTTTATATATAAATCATTATATTTCTATAATGCTAATATCTATTATTAGTATTTACATTTTTATTAAATATATGCAAATTGTACTATACTTTATTTTTTTGTTTATTTAAATACGTTTCTAAAATATACACTGCTGAAATTGTATCTACAATTTCCTTTTTTTTGCTTTTATTTATATTTAAATAATTCATTGTTTTATGGGCAGCAACAGTAGTTAGTCTTTCATCTATTGTTTCTATTAAAATTTTAGGATATTTGCATTTTAATTTATGAATGAATTTTTCTGTAACTTCTACTCTTTCTGCTTTAGTACCATTCATATTTATTGGCATTCCAACTACAAAAGTATCTACACTATACATATTTAAAATTTCATCTAATCTTTTTAAAACTAATTTATCATTTCCTTGGTGATGAATAGTTTCAAGTCCTTGAGCTGTAATGCATAGTTCATCTGTAATGGCAATTCCTACTCTACTATCTCCATAATCAATTCCTAGCTTTCGCATATTAATCATCCAATCCAATATAGTTCTTTACCATTTTTTCTAAAAGTTCATCTCTTTCTACTTGTCTAATTAAATTTCTTGCATCATTATGGCTTGTAATATATGTTGGGTCACCTGATAAAATATAACCTACTATTTGGTTAATTGGGTTATAGCCTTTTTCTTCTAAAGCACTATATACCTCTTTTAAAATTTCCCTTGTCTTAACATTTTTGTCTTTTTCTACTTTAAAACTAACTGTTTCATCTGATATCATTATTTACCCTCCTATAAATAATTAATTGTATTTTCTTCTTTTGGAGCTCCATCTAAGTATTCTTCTAACTTCTTAGTAAGTCCCTCTAGAGCTGTTCTTTTGTAATATGTAGATACTACCATATTTATTTTTGGCTTTGCAACACTAACTTTCTTTTTGCCTCTTCCAGTAGTTTTTAATTCTACTTCTATTTCAATTTCTTCTAGTTTTTGTTTCATTTCTTTCATAAAATTAGCAACTGCATTAATTTCTATACCTGAAAAAATAATAGCAAATTTTGGTCCCATATATCTTACAAATATATATTCATCTGATAAATTTTCTTTTAATAGTTTACTTGTTTCTATAATTATTTGATTTCCTGTTTCTCTATTAAAAGTTTGGTTTATTTCTTCTAGATTAGTAATTTTAAATAAGCATACAGTAGATGTTGTATAATTATCTATTATTTTTTTGCCTTCGCCAAATAAATATTCTGCCGATTTTAATCCACTAAATTTATCATCTCTAACAATGTTTTCAATTACTTGTTGATTTTCTACTGTTTTTAATACAGAAACTATATTGTTTCTTACTACTTCTAAAAGAGTAGTATCTATTTTGTCAAACTCATGTGGTTTACTTCCTTCTATAATCCAATAGCCTATATAAATATTTTCAACATATAATGGAAAGAACATTGCACATTTTGCTCTACCAAATTCCATCTTTTGATAAGGAAGTCTTTCGTCTTCTTTTTCAACAGTAATGTATTTTGGAGTTGCAGTATTAATACTGTCTTTAAAAATTTCTTCATTTTGTAAATTTTTTAATGTGTCCCAATGTTTTGTATCAACATTAGAAGCTTTTATAGCGTAATCTACACCATTATATATAACTATAGTAGAATATTTAATTTGATATCTTTCAATTAAAATATCATTAATTTTTTTAATTTTTTCATCAGTAGAGGTAACTTCACTAATTGTATTCATGAAATCTTGCAATACATTTAAGCTTGTTATTTTTTGACTTAAATTATTAAAATTTTGTATTTTTTTGTGTATTGACATATTATATATCATTAAAAATGCAATAATAAGTACTAAAAGTATAATTACTATAAGTATCAAGAAATCACCCCTTTGCTATTTTTTGCTTAATAATTATTTTTCATTTTATTTAAAGTATCATTCATATTACTAGAAAAACCATTTTGATAATTATTATATTTATTTTTTGAATTTTTATTATTTATTAAAGGATATACCATATCTCCTAAGTTATTAAGTGCATATATAAAGTTCTTTGAATAGCCATTTAAAGTAATTTTGCAGTTGATAAGTCCTTCTAAGTATTTAGAATAAGCTTGTTCTTCAAATGGAACTACTGTATATTGAACAGTATCTTTGTTAAATAGCTCTGTCATAAATGACATTGCAGGATCATTATAATATGCCATTCCTCCAATAATTGTTTTTTCTGAAATACTTCTTAATTTAACTAATTTATTTAATACAACTCTAATTTTTTCTGGATTTAACACATTTTTTGCTTTTAAATCTCTTAGAAATGCTGTTAATGGTTGTATTGTTAAAACATCTAAGCTTTGTACTAAATATAGCTCTTGTGCTTCTCTAAAATAATTATAGTCTGTTTCAAAGTCACAATCTAAAATAACCAATGAATAGTTGTTCATTAAAGTTTGTAATATAGAATTATAATTAGTTAATTGTTCTTCTTCTCCAGGAAGTGTTGTATAAACTGTTAAATTTTTATGAACATTAATTCCATTAGCATTTCCTTGTTTTAAATTTTCTATGCATGAATATGCTATTTTTCTTAAACTTTCTTCATTTTCTGTATAAATATAATATGCATTTTTATTTTTTGTTAAATCTAAAATTGCTGTGTTAATTCCATTTTGAGATAATATTTCTGCAATATTATTTACTAAGAATGATGTTCCATTTTTAGAAGTTCCTACAAATGCTACTAGTTTTTTATCTTGTGATAATAAACCATTATAGTTTGATTCTGAATATGTGTTAACATTTTCAACCATATTTGAAGTATTTTGATTTTGGTTATTACTAATAGGATCTTGTATATTTTCTTCATCTAATGATGGAAGAATTGGAGCATTAATTTCCATATTATTATTTTCGTTTAGTTCTTGTTGCATTATATTTTCATCAAATAAATTTTCTTCAAGAATTTCATCATCTAGTCCAGGTAAAATCATATCATTTTGAGAAGATGTTTTAGAAGGAGTAGCTTCTACATCTTCTTCACCTAGTTCAAAAAGATTAACTGGGGCAGAATTATTAATGTTTTCATTTTCTGCATTTTCTTCTACTTCTTTAGTAGGCTCTATTACTGGATCTACTATTTTTTTAGGTCTTCCTCTACCTTTTTTTGGTTGTTCATTAGATATAGGTTCTTCTATAACTACTTTTTTAGGTCTTCCTCTTCTTTTTGGTTCTGCTAATTTATTATCATCTTCTTCAGAATTTATAACTTCTGGTTCAGTTTTTTCTGTATTTCCTATAGGAAGGCTATCTAAAATATCATCAATTTCTTGAACTTGCTCTGGTAATACTTTATTTGAATTTTTAGCTTCGTTTGGCATACTTTCTTGCATTTTTCTAACATTTGTTGTGTTAACTACTGATGGTATTATAACTGGCTCTGTAATTTTATTTTGGTTTAGATTTTTTTCTACTAAATCTATGCTAGAAACATCCTCTTTTTGTTTTGTTAATTTAGCATTTTTATTATTTAAATTTGAAGGCTTATAACTTTGATTTCTAGAAGATGTAGAACTACCAAATGAAACTACTTCTTGATATTTTGCACTGTTTGCCTCTAATACAGCTTTTACGTTTAAAGGTAAAAACTTAGCTATTAATCTTAATTGAGAATCTGTATATTGACTAGCAATATGATCAAAACTTTCTATATATTTTTCTTCATTTCCGTTTATTTTTTTATAATGATTTAAGATGTTTTGAATTTCAACTTCGCTAACATCTCCTTCATTTTCTACTTTGTAATCAACATCATCAGGATCAATACGGTAATATACTTTTGCTTCTTTTTTTGTACGTGGTCTTTCTAATAGTTCGCAAACTTGTGTTATGCTTCTATCTTTGCCAAGTAATGCATTATAAACACCAATTCCAAATAATTTTACTAATAAAGGATCTGATTTTTCTCTTCTATCTGTACAAATTAGAATAATAGGAATATCATTTCCAGATTGATTAGTTGCTTCATCACTAATATTGTCCATTTTCTCAAAAATAAATTTATCTATTGCATCATAATTATTGTTTGAAAATGGTTGTAGATCTTCACTTATAATTATTCTATCATAAGTTTTATCTCTTTGTAATTCTTTAATAATTGCATTAAAATAATATACATTCTTTGCTGAAATAATTTCCTTATATTCTTGTTGATATTTTTTTATTATAGATTCAGAAATGTTTTCATTATTTACTGCAAATAATACCTTCATTCGTTTAAC